>JALELN010000075.1 GCA_022771765.1 Lachnospiraceae bacterium
GAGGATGACAAGCTGATCAACAACTAATACATACTGAAAGGTGTTTTTTAGTAAAAAATGTATGGCGGATTTCACCTTTGGGTGGAATCCGCTATTGACGTATCTATAGGAGGTTGCTTTTATGGCAAAACTTTACAATCATAAGGTGGTGGAGCCCAAGTGGCAGAAGGTCTGGGATGACGAGAAAGCGTTTGCAGCGACAAATGATTACAGCAAGCCGAAATATTATGCACTTGTCGAATTCCCGTATCCTTCCGGACAGGGGCTTCACGTAGGTCACCCGAGACCGTATACTGCATTGGATATCGTAGCGCGCAAGCGCAGAATGCAGGGCTACAATGTCCTTTATCCGATGGGATGGGATGCGTTTGGATTACCGACAGAAAACTATGCAATTAAAAATAAAATCCATCCCCGTATCGTGACGGAGCAGAATGTGGCACGTTTCAAGGGACAGCTGCATTCGCTCGGATATTCCTTTGACTGGGATCGGGAGATCAACACCACGGATCCGAATTATTACAAATGGACCCAGTGGATCTTCTTAAAGCTGTTCAAGGCAGGTCTTGCCTACAAGAAGGAGATGCCCATCAACTGGTGTACCTCCTGCAAAGTCGGACTTGCAAATGAGGAGGTTGTCAACGGTGTCTGCGAGCGTTGTGGTTCTCCGGTTGTGCGCAAAGTCAAGAGTGAGTGGATGTTAAAGATTACTGATTATGCGGACAAGCTGATCGAAGGCTTAAATGATGTTGACTATATCGAGCGCGTAAAGGTGCAACAGAAAAACTGGATCGGTCGTTCTACCGGTGCAGAGGTGGATTTCTCTATTAAGGGAAAAGAGGATAAGCTGCGCATTTATACGACACGCTGTGATACCTTGTTTGGTGTGACATACATGGTTGTTTCACCGGAGCATCCGATTATTGACAAGTATAAGGATGAGATCGGAAACTGGGACGAGATTGAGGCGTATCGCGAGCAGGCTTCCAGAAAGTCTGATTTTGAGCGTGCGGAGCTGGCAAAGGACAAGACCGGTGTGGAGATAGATGGTCTGACCGCCATCAATCCGGTCAACGGAAAGGAGATTCCGATCTGGATTTCCGACTATGTACTCATGAGCTACGGAACCGGTGCGATCATGGCAGTTCCTGCCCACGATGAGCGTGACTGGGAATTTGCAAAGAAATTCGGTCTGCCCATGATTCAGGTCGTTGCGAAAAATGGCGAGGAAGTGGATATTAACGAGGCGGCATTTACGGACGTTGCCACTGGCGTGCTGATTAATTCTGATTTCCTGAATGGGTTAGAGGTTAAGGATGCCAAGGAAAAGATGATCGAATTTCTCGAGGAGAAGAAGATCGGTACTGCAAAGACTAACTACAAGCTGCGTGACTGGGTATTTTCCCGTCAGCGCTACTGGGGCGAACCCATCCCGATTGTGCACTGTGAAAAGTGCGGATTTGTTCCGCTGGATGAGAGTGAGCTGCCGTTGCTTCTCCCCGAGGTAGACAGCTACATGCCCACCGATAATGGAGAGTCACCGCTGGCTGCCATGACAGACTGGGTGAATACCACCTGTCCCTGCTGCGGAGGACCGGCAAAGCGTGAGACAGATACGATGCCTCAGTGGGCAGGATCATCCTGGTATTTCCTGCGTTACACCGATCCGAATAACGATAAGGAGCTTGCAAGCAAGGAGGCACTGGAATATTGGATGCCTGTTGACTGGTATAACGGTGGTATGGAGCATACGACACTTCATCTTCTGTATTCTCGATTCTGGCACAAATTCCTCTATGATGAGGGAGTGGTTAATACACCGGAGCCGTACCAGAAGCGTACTTCACATGGTATGATCCTGGGTGAGAATGGCGAGAAGATGAGTAAGTCCCGTGGAAACGTGGTGAACCCGGATGATATCGTCCGCGACTACGGTGCAGATACACTGCGTACCTACGAGATGTTTATCGGTGCCTTCGATCTGGCTGCCTCATGGTCTGAGGATGGCGTGAAGGGTTGCCGCCGTTTCTTAGAGCGTGTATGGAAGCTGCAGGATATCATGACGGATGAGAATGGTTACTCTAAAGACTTAGAGACAAAGATGCATCAGACGATCAAGAAGGTCAGCAACGATTTTGAGAATCTGAAATATAATACTGCGATCGCGGCAATGATGGCGCTGATCAACGATTTTTATAAGAAGAACTCCATCACAAAGGATGAGTTCAAGACTTTCATCACGCTGTTAAATCCGGTTGCGCCTCACATCACAGAGGAACTGTGGGAGATCGCGGGCTTTGAGGGCAGAGTTTATCAGACCACATGGCCGGAGTACGACGAGGCAAAGACAGTGGAGGCTACCGTGGAGATTGCACTTCAGATCAATGGAAAGATCCGTGGCACTCTTGTGATCGCCAAAGATGCCGACAAGGATGATGTTATCGCGAAAGCAAAAGAAGAGCTTGCTGACAAGCTTACCGGAACGATTGTGAAGGAGATCTATGTACCCGGAAGAATCGTAAATATTGTTCAGAAGTAACTGTTCAGAACAGGTCGGAGCGGTGAAGGTACTGAACAGTTACGTTCAGAAATAAATAATAAAAGGCCGAGGCATTGATTGCTGCGGCCTTGATCATATAATTTAGGAGGAAAAAAGCATGGGAATGACAATGACGCAGAAGATTCTTGCAGCACATGCGGGATTGGAGAGCGTGGTAGCCGGACAACTGATAGAGGCAGACCTTGACCTTGTACTGGGCAATGATATTACTTCTCCGGTTGCGATCCATGAGATCGAGAAGATGAATGTCGAGGGTGTGTTCCACAAGGATAAGATAGCTCTTGTCATGGATCACTTTGTGCCGAATAAGGACATTAAGTCCGCAGAGCACTGCAAGTGTGTGCGCGAGTTCGCCTGCAAAAATGAGATCACCAATTATTTTGATGTGGGAGAGATGGGCATTGAGCATGCACTGCTTCCGGAGAAAGGTCTGACCGTAGCAGGTGACGTGATCATCGGTGCGGATTCACACACCTGTACTTACGGCGCACTGGGCGCATTTTCTACCGGTGTCGGCAGTACCGATATGGCAGCCGGAATGGCAACCGGGCGCGCATGGTTCAAAGTACCGTCCGCCATCAAGGTGGTGATCACCGGAAAGAAACAGAAGTTTGTCAGCGGCAAGGATGTGATCCTTCACCTGATCGGAGAGATCGGCGTGGACGGCGCACTGTACCAGTCACTGGAGTTTGTGGGAGACGGTATCGCAGAGTTGTCCATGGACGATCGTTTTACGATCGCGAACATGGCGATCGAGGCAGGCGCAAAGAATGGTATTTTCCCGGTAGACGCGCTGGCTGAGGAGTACATGAAGGAGCATTCTAAGAGACCGTACAAGATCTACGAGGCAGATGCCGACGCAGAGTATGTGCGTGAGGTTGTGATCGACCTGGATACGTTACAGCCGACCGTTGCTTTCCCGCATCTGCCGGAGAACACCAAGACGATTGATGAAGTGGGCGATATCGCCATCGATCAGGTGGTGATCGGTTCCTGCACCAACGGCCGCTATGAGGATCTGGCTGTCGCAGCTGAGATCTTAAAGGGTAAAAAGGTAAAGAAGGGACTGCGTGTGATTGTGATTCCCGCGACACAGCAAATCTATCTTGACGCGATGGAGGCAGGCTTTATTCGCACCTTTATCGAAGCAGGCGCGATCGTGAGCACACCGACCTGTGGTCCGTGTCTCGGCGGCTACATGGGTATTCTCGCAGAGGGAGAGCGCTGCGTATCCACCACAAACCGCAACTTTGTAGGTCGTATGGGACATGTAAACAGTGAGATCTATCTTGCCAGCCCGGCTGTCGCAGCAGCAAGTGCATTGACCGGTAAGATCTCTGATCCGAGAGAAGTATAGGAGGAATAAGGACATGAAAGCAAACGGACATGTATTTAAGTATGGAGATAATGTAGATACTGACGTGATTATTCCTGCAAGATATCTGAATTCCTCCGATCCGAAGGAGCTTGCGACACATTGCATGGAGGATATTGATAAGGAATTTGTAAATAAGGTTCAGCAGGGTGACATCATCGTAGCGGATAAGAACTTCGGCTGCGGTTCTTCCAGAGAGCACGCGCCCATCGCCATCAAGGCTGCCGGTGTGAGCTGTGTCATTGCTGAGACATTCGCGCGTATTTTCTACCGCAACGCGATCAATATCGGACTGCCGATCATTGAGTGCCCGGAAGCGGCCGCAGGCATTGAGGCGGGAGATGAGGTTGAAGTGGATTTTGACAGTGGCGTGATCACCAATAAGACAAAGGGAACGTCCTTCCAGGGACAGCCCTTCCCGGAGTTCATGCAGAAAATCATCAAAGCGGAAGGCCTCGTAAACTACATTAACGCGAAGTGAAAAATACATGAAAAACGAGATGCATTTTCTGCTCGATTCCCCTATCTCCGCTCCGCTTCGGTCGGGCAAAATCGCAGATAAATGTATCTCGTTTTTACTGCACATTTTTTAAGTATTCACGATAGGCCTTCGACACCTTGATTTTCGTGTAGATATCCGCGTAGTCGCTGGCGGACAGCCCGGCAATATAATTTGTAGGATAATTGCGGTCGATCCCGGCAGTTTTTGCCAGATCGACCGCTTTGTTGTATGCAATAGCAGCGTCTGTCTCACTTGCATAGATGCCGATCTGATAGTTCCCGTTGATGTGAATGCGTGTCAGATACGAGATGCGCCCGTTCTCATCCAGACGGCTTACACCATAGTAGGGATTGATATTACGAATATTTTCGTAGCGGAAATCATGGCAGTCACCGTTGACAAATTCATAGTCTGTTCCGGCAACCGCATAATTTTTAATGCCATAGCGGGAGAGCAGCGATACTTGCATGCCATAATCGTTCGTGTAGAGATGTCCGCCCCGCTGTAAAATTTTATGACTGGAATAGTAAAAAAGGTCGTCGTTATCAAACTTCAGCTCCAGCTCCGGCGACAGATAATAAATAAAATAACGCTGGGACAGCAGATAGATCGGTGTGCCCAGATACATACCGTTATCCCGGAAATTGAGCAGAATTACCGTTTTCTCGAATGGGATTTTCTTATAGTGCCAGAAAGCTTCCGGCAAGGTGGCAGCTACGTCAGCGAGCAGTGCCCGTGCCTGCCCATAGACGCTATTTGCCTCTTCGAAGGTCGGAAAGCTGCCCAGAGAGATGTGCTTTGCCCGGTAATGGATATTGGCGCGATAATAGCGTGTGCCGTCTTTTTTTTGTGCTTCGTATACCCCTGTTGCCATCCCGGTCTTCCTTTCCATGCTGTCATGCATACCCATAGTCGGGGATGTTCACACAGCCGTTCTTATTTAAAAGTCTACCATATTTGTTGACAGATGAAAATGTGTTATTTATAATGGGTTGAGGAAAATGATTATTTATATAGAAAGATAAAGGTGAGCATATGTCTATTTATTATTCAAGCACACGAAACGCAAACGACAAGGTGACGGCGTCACAGGCGATTTTAAAGGGTCTGGCAGATGACGGCGGTCTGTTCGTCCCCAGCGAGATTCCCGTACTGGATGTGAGTCTCTCCGATCTGGCGGATATGACCTATCAGCAGACTGCTTATGAGGTCATGAAGCTGTTTTTGACAGATTTTACCGAGGAGGAGTTAAAGAACTGTATCAGCAGCGCCTATGATTCCAAGTTTGATACGGAGGAGATCGCGCCTCTCGTAGAGGCAGAGGGCGCTTATTATCTGGAACTGTTTCATGGGGCAACCATCGCGTTTAAGGATATGGCACTTTCCATCCTGCCGCATCTTCTGATCACGGCAGCGCGCAAGAATCAGGTAAAAAATGATATTGTCATTTTGACTGCCACCTCCGGAGATACCGGAAAGGCAGCGCTGGCAGGTTTTGCAAATGTAAAGGGAACAAAGATTGTTGTCTTTTATCCGAAGAACGGTGTCAGCCCGATTCAGGAAAAGCAGATGGTGACACAGAAGGGTGACAATACATATGTCGTAGGTATCAAGGGCAATTTTGATCAGGCTCAGACTGGTGTGAAGCAGATGTTCAATGATGCAGAATTTGCAAAATTGATGAATGAAAACGGCTATCAGTTTTCATCTGCGAATTCCATCAACATCGGGCGTCTTGTACCGCAGATCGTTTACTATGTTTATGCATATGCAAAGTTGTTAAAAGAGGGTGTGATCGCAGAGGGAGAGAAGATCAACGTTGTAGTTCCGACCGGTAATTTTGGAAATATACTTGCCGCTTTCTACGCAAAAAATATGGGACTTCCCATCGCTAAGCTGATCTGTGCATCGAATGAGAACAAAGTGTTGTTTGATTTCTTTACGACCGGCACTTATGATAAGAACCGCGAGTTTATGCTGACCAGTTCACCTTCTATGGATATTCTGATTTCCAGCAATCTGGAACGGCTCATCTACCGCATTGCCGGAAATGATGCAGAGAAAAATGCGCAGCTTATGAAACAGCTCACCACGACTGGGGTCTATGAGATTACGCCGGAGATGAGAGCACAGTTGTCAGATTTTGAAGGGGGCTATGCGACCGAGAAAGATACTGCGGATACGATTAAAAAGCTCTATGACGCAACCGGATATATCATAGATACGCATACCGCGGTTGCTGCCAGTGTGTATAATGCCTACAAGGAGAAGAGCGGCGATACGACCAAGACTGTGATTGCCAGTACAGCCTCACCGTTCAAGTTTACGAGAAGTGTCATGAAAGCAATTGATGCGCGTTATGATGCAATGGGAGACTTTGAACTGGTGGATGAGCTGAGTAAGATCGGAAACGTAGCTGTTCCGCAGGCGATCGAGGACATCCGTAGCGCGGCTGTGCTTCATGATCATGTCTGTGAAGTAGAAGAGATGCCGAATGTTGTCAGGGAGTTTCTTGGAATCGAATAGAGAAATTAAAATATCAAAAAGATACATCTGTTACTCGATTGACCTTTCCCTCGTCAAGCTCGGTCGGTCAAAATCGTAGCAGATGTATCTTTTTAATTTTTATTTTTTAATTTTCAATTGCTTACATTTCAGATACAACAATATTCACGACACCAAATGGGAACAGTGCCGGGAATATGTACATATGCGCACCGCCGGCAACGGATTGCTTCTCGCCGGAAATGGGCGGCTCCAGTCCTAACTCAACAGAGTAGGAGTTGGAAATATTTACATTGAACAGACCATTGTGGAGATTTAAAAAGTCTTCCATGGAAGCCTGTACATATTCATCGAAACTGGTAAATTCTTCACCAACATAGCGGCTGGCAAACTGGATGGCTGTCTCCTCTGACATATCCAGAATAGATGTTACCTGATAGGAGCCGGTGATCTTTTGTGCCGCAAATTTCTGCGTCGGGTAGGAGGTTGACCGGATCACGGGGCGGAGCAGTGTAAAATCGCCGCCGATAAAACGGATCAAGTTATTTAACAATAACTGTATGTATTCCAGCTGATATTCTTTGTTACAGGAGATCAGATCTGAACAATAGTCTTTGACCAGAGAGAGCACAGTTTCCCCGTCCTCCATCGGAAGATCCTCCTCAGCGATGGAATTTTCTGATATGTACTCCTGTACCAGTGCATGGAATGTTGCCTGATCAAAGACACCTTGCTCCTCGAGAATCTGACCGAGCAGAAGGTATTTTGGATATTGTGCTGCTAAGAGCTGGTTCACTTGTTCTTCCGTTAAGTATCCTTTATCTACGCACAATTCACCAAAGCGCTTGTCTGTATGAGTCTGTGCAATTCGTACATCCTCAATCTGCTCCGCAGTCATCAGAGATGCGTGCATGGCAAGCGTACCGAGCTGAATATGAGCTGTAGATTCTTTTTTCATGGCATCAATCAACTGATCCGTTGATACAATACCTTTATTTAGCAGAAAACCGCCAAAAAATTGTACAAACATAACAAAATCCTCTATTTTATTTAATGTATGGTAAATGAACGGGTTATTCGAATCTGGTAGAAACGATCGCTTTGATCTGATCTGCATTGATCGGCTTCTGGATAAAATCCTTTGCGCCTGCCTCAATTGCTGATTTCAGCTGCTGTTGTGTACCGACAGAAGATACGATGATAATCAGTGCAGTAGGATCCTCGGCAATGATTTCCTGTACAGCATGAATGCCATCCTTGATTGGCATGATAATGTCGAGAAAGATGATGTCAGGTTTCTCGGCGATATATTTTTCAACGGCCTCTTTTCCGTTGACCGCCTCTATAAAATGGACAGCTCCCATTGTGGATAATACATCCTTTAATTGTTTGCGGGCGAGGATTGAATCATCGCCGATTAATACTTTTGCATCCTTTAACAGCATAGTAGTACTCCTTTTTATAGAAATTTAGTAATCACTATTAAAATTGTACAACTTTTTATCCAAATAGGCAATAACCATTTTATATTTTGCATATATTTCTTGGCAAAAGTTGTGTTTTGTGATATGATCGATAACATCTGTAAAAGAAAATTTGAGTAAAAGAGAGGTTACAGTATGAGTTCAGATTCGTTTATGATTTTATTTGATGTGATTGTAGTGTGTTATGGGGTATATCTGATTTACAGTGCGTTTCAGATGAGAAAGACGCATCAGCCCTCCAATCTGATTGTGAATCAGGGAGATCTGGTTGGCGCACGGGATGTCAAGGGCTTTTGCGACGCGATGTTCAATCCACTGGTGGGGTTTGGTATTGCGGCAATTTTGTATGGCGGGCTTGCATTTGCGGATGACCGTTATTTGCATGTGCCGATGATTAATACTGTGGCAATGCCGA
The DNA here is from genome assembly GCA_022771765.1 of Lachnospiraceae bacterium. Classification (GTDB taxonomy): domain Bacteria; phylum Bacillota; class Clostridia; order Lachnospirales; family Lachnospiraceae; genus W0P33-017. Next base: position 8,842 of record JALELN010000075.1, read on the forward strand.
TCTTTCTGGCGCTGTGTATCTGGTTTGTGTGGAAGATGAAGAAGATAAAGGAGAAATATCTGAGATGACGGAAATAATAAGGAAGATTATAGAATTTTAACATTTCCGTAAAAAAATACCAGCAAAGTTTTTTATTTGTCCGTGAAATAACCACTTTACGGACAGACAAAAAAATGTTAATATATTAACGATTGAGTAGGATGACAAACCTAACAGCGAAATCTTTAAATTTTAAAGAAATAAAAATAAGAAAAGAGAGGTAAACACAAGATGGCAGCAATTGATTTAACAAAGTATGGCATCACCGGAACAACTGAGATTGTTCACAATCCTTCCTATGAAATGTTATTTGAGGAGGAGACCAAGCCGGAGCTTGAAGGCTATGAGAAAGGTCAGGAGACTGAACTCGGAGCAGTGAACGTTATGACCGGTATCTATACAGGTCGTTCACCGAAAGACAAATATATCGTTATGGATGAGAATTCTAAGGACACTGTATGGTGGACCTCTGATGAGTATAAGAATGACAACCATCCGATGAGCGAGGAAGTATGGGCAACTGTTAAGGAGCTTGCAAAGAAAGAGCTTTCCAATAAGAGACTGTTTGTCGTAGATGCATTCTGCGGAGCAAACAAGGATACCCGCATGAGCGTTCGTTTTATTGTTGAGGTAGCATGGCAGGCACATTTCATCAAGAATATGTTCATCGTTCCTTCTGAGGAAGAGCTGGCAAGCTTCGAGCCCGATTTCGTTGTTTACAACGCATCTAAGGCAAAGGTAGAGAACTACAAGGAACTTGGCTTAAACTCTGAAACTTGTGTTGCCTTCAATATCACCAGCCGTGAGCAGGTAATCATCAACACCTGGTATGGCGGAGAGATGAAGAAGGGTATGTTCTCTATGATGAACTACTATCTGCCGTTAAAGGGCATCGCTGCAATGCACTGCTCCGCAAACACAGATATGAACGGTGAGAACACTGCGATTTTCTTTGGTCTGTCAGGAACAGGTAAGACCACTCTTTCTACAGATCCTAAGCGTCTTTTGATCGGTGATGATGAGCACGGCTGGGATGACAACGGCGTATTTAACTTCGAGGGAGGCTGCTACGCGAAGGTTATCAATCTGGACAAGGATTCTGAGCCGGATATCTACAATGCGATCAAGCGTGACGCGCTGTTAGAAAATGTAACTGTAGATGAGAATGGCAAGATTGATTTTGACGATAAGAGTGTGACAGAGAATACACGTGTATCTTATCCGATCCAGCATATTAACAACATTGTACGTCCTGTTTCTTCTGCACCGGCAGCAAAGAACGTGATCTTCCTGTCAGCAGATGCATTCGGCGTACTTCCTCCGGTATCTATTCTGACACCTGAACAGACCAAATACTACTTCCTGTCAGGATTTACCGCAAAATTAGCAGGTACTGAGCGTGGAATTACCGAGCCTACTCCTACTTTCTCTGCTTGCTTCGGTCAGGCATTCTTAGAGCTGCATCCGACCAAGTACGCTGAGGAGCTCGTTAAGAGAATGGAGCAGAGCGGAGCAAAGGCTTACCTTGTAAATACCGGATGGAATGGAACCGGCAAGCGTATCTCCATCAAGGATACCCGCGGAATCATCGACGCAATCCTGAATGGCGACATCAAGAACGCTCCCACCAAGACTTTGCCGATCTTTAATTTTGAGATTCCTACCGAGCTGGCAGGCGTTGATACTGGTATTCTGGATCCTCGTGACACCTACGCAGATGCTTCTGAGTGGGAGACCAAGGCAAATGATCTGGCTGACCGTTTCATCAAGAACTTTGCAAAATATGAGGGTAATGAGGCTGGTAAGGCACTGGTAGCTGCAGGCCCTCAGAAATAAGATCAGGTTCTTAAAAAATTTGTAAATGAGAAGTTTTTTCCATTGCGAATTACCACGTATTAAGTTATAATTTTGTTAGAAACTAATAGTGTGAAATGCCTGAGATGTGCGACACCTCTTGTTATTTTGAACCTACATTTACTTTTAACGGGATTCCTATATGAATTTGTGGATGTCAGGCCTTATCTACGGATCAGAGGAAGGCAGAAGCAAAGCTGCGGTTACCCACCTAGCTTTAGCTAGGAGTCAAAATACAAGAAACGGCATTTTGGGTTTTTACAAAAGAATCATAAGCTACAAAAGACAAACAGATTTTCTGTGAGATACAAAAGATAAAATATCAAAAATATTTTAATCAGAAATTTACAAAAGAAGCTGCAGGTTAGAGCTGCAGCTTCTTTTAAGTTTCTGTAGAAACATAAATTATTAGAAAGTTGGTAACTGCATAAAGTGGGTACATGGTATCGCATGAAAAAGAATCGAACTCTTGACAAAAATCAAATGGTTGTAGCAGGTCTGTTTTTCGTCTGTGTGATATTGGTGTTTATTATTTTTTTTGTAAGTAACCGGACGGTTCCTGGTGAAAATAATATATCATCGTGTGTGACGCGGGCAGATGTGGAAGAGGCGTTTGATTTTTTACATCAGGAAGAAGCGGTGCAAACGGTGTTATCAGATGTTGCATCAGACGAGGTAGTTACATACGGTGATTACCGGCAATTTTTACAGCAGCTGCATTTGTGGGACGCGGGAAATTTTGACAGGCTAGTGGACTGGGATGCGTGTAAAGAGGAAGGGCTGTCTTTTGATGTACTCGAGGAGAGCCGGGATACTGTCGCGGAACTGTTTGAAATGCCTGTTGCATTGAAGGATCACCGGGAGGAGCCTGTGGTGACGGAACCGTTATCTGCGATGCCGCAGATTGATGAAAATACAACGGTTCGCGTGTTGCTTTTGCAGAATGGCTCGCCGGTGGCAAAGGACATCCGTTTTTCAGCAAATGCAAAGTATAGCATTTCCTGGGACGCAAAGACGAGACAAAAGAAGAAAAATCAGGTGATACGTGCAGCACAGCTGAAGCTTGCGGTCGGTCAGACGGCAGTCGTCCGGTCAAAAAATGGGGAACTCTATCTGGCAGATAAGGAGGGCAGGCGCGATACTCTGGGCTATAGCGGCAATTTTCAGATTACGCGCTATGAGGATGGCTATGCACTCGTCAATGAGGTGAAGATTGAAGATTATCTTTACGGTGTGGTGCAGAGTGAGATGCCGGCATATTTTGAGGAGGAGGCTTTGAAAGCGCAGGCGGTCTGTGCCAGAACCTATATTGTGAATCAGCTCATGCAGGAAAACTATCCACAGTATAGGGCGGATGTGGATGATTCCGTGCGTTTTCAGGCATATAATCAGGCTGCGCCGGATGAGCGTGTTGTAGAGGCGGTGGATGCGACGAAAGGTCAGATCCTTGTGAAGGACGGGCAGCCGATTAACGCGTATTTTTTCTCCACTTCTCACGGCGAGACCAGCGGCACGGAGATCTGGGATCTGGCATCCTTTGATTATCTGCAGCCGGTGCGGGGCAATGGGGACGCAGAGTTGTTGGAACTCTCCGATGAGGAGACCTTCCGGGCGTATATCCGGGAGTGTGATCCGGATGACTACGATGCGCAAAGTGCCTATTATCGCTGGAAAGCAACACTTGATATCAGCAGTCATCTGTCTGAAATAAAATCACTCCTGCAGGGGATTGACGAGTCCCAGACGGATTGTGTTATAATAAGAAACAGTAATGGTCAGGAAACAACGGCAGCGGCGATGGATGACTGGGAGGAAGCCTTGCAGTTAAAGGTTTTGGAGCGTTCTTCTTCCGGCGCTGTGCTGCGGCTTTTGATTGTTTTTTCCGGTGGCGAGGTGGAATTGTCAAACGAAAACTATATCAGGCAGGTGCTTGGTATATGGATGAATTTGCTGCAGGATCAGGACGGAAATGCTGTAAAGACCGGGGAGATGCTGCCCAGCGTCTATTTCTATGTGCAGCCCATCAAGGAGGGCATCGTGCTTTTTGGCGGAGGAATGGGTCACGGTATCGGTATGAGTCAGTATGGCGCTAACGGCTATGCGAAGCAGGGGGCTGACCTGGAAGATATTTTGAATTTGTATTATCAGGATGTGGAACTGAAGCAGATCTATTCAGTTTCGGAATCATAGGATCATGGATCATGATTTATAGAATCGGTCCTGATTTTGTCACAGTGATATTTACATATGTGAGGGTACTACATGAAAATCATAAGAGAAGCCATGAGGTTTGCAGAGGAGTGCAGGGAGGATAACGTGACCGCATATGCAGCACAGTCTGCGTATTTTACGTTGTTGTCAACCATTCCCTTTTTATTATTTTTTGGTGCGTTATTAAAATATACGCCGGTGTCATTGGACTTCCTCGTGAAGGGGGTGGATCTGGTGCTTCCGGATTATGTTTCTGTCTTTCTGGTGAGTATTATTCGTGAAACCTACGATAGTTCTGTCGGACTGATATCTTTGTCCGCAATTTTTGCGATCTGGTCAGCTGCAAGAGGTATTCAGTATCTGACAGAGGGATTAAACAAAATGTATGATCTGGAGGAGACAAGAAACTGGCTGGTGCTTCGGTTTTGGGCGAGTATTTATACGTTTATCATGATTTTTTCGCTCATTTTGATGCTCGTTTTGCTTGTATTCGGGCGGACCTTACAGGGATGGCTGGTGCATTATTTTCCCGCACTTGCCGGTTTTACGCAGATATTGCTTAAGCTTAAGAGTTTGATCGGAATTGGTGGTCTGACCTTTATCTTTGCGCTGTTTTACTGGGCGTTTCCGAACAGGAAAGGTAAGGGCGGCCAGCGGATTACTTATCTGCGGCAGCTTCCGGGTGCCCTCATTTCAGCGGTGGCCTGGTATGTATTTTCTTTTGGTGTTTCCATTTATGTGAATTATTTTCATGGCTTTTCCAGCTATGGCAGTCTCACGACAATTGTGCTCATCATGTTCTGGCTGTATGTCTGCATGTATATCCTGATGGTTTGCGCCGAAGTGAATAATCAGTATTCGGAACGGATTTTCGCGTTTTTTAAGAAACGGAGACACCGCTGACGAAAAATCTGCTTGCAGTTTTCCTGCGGCTGTGCTAAGATACCAAAAGATGTATAAATAAATGCAAGGATGGCGCATAGTAGTCATATACACTGCTGACAGAGAGAAGAAGCTGACGGCTGAGAGCTTCTTTCAGATAAGGTATATAGCGAATGTTCACGCCGGAGCAGCACAGGGGAAGCGCATGTGCGTGGTAGTCTGTGACGCGGCACACGTTACGTGCAAGGAGTGTCCGGTTCTTTTTTTGCAAAGAATCGGGAAATCGGGTGGTACCGCGGAAATATTTTCGTCCCAGAATCTATGATTCTGGGACTTTTTACATTATTAAAAAGGAGAACGATCATGAAAGAAAAGCTGCAACAAATCAGAGAACGTGCGATCGCTGAGATACAGAACTCAGACGGTCTGGAAAAGCTGGGAGAGGTGCGAAATACGATCCTCGGAAAGAAGGGTGAACTGACTGCCGTATTAAAGGGAATGAAGGATGTGCCGCCGGAGGAGCGCCCGAAGGTCGGACAGTGGGTCAATGAGACGCGCGAGGCAATTGAAAGCATTCTGGCAGAGCAGACGAAAAAACTGGAGGCAGAGGCATTGCGCCTGCGTTATGAGGCAGAGAAGATCGATGTCACAATGCCTGCCGTAAAACCCGCAAAGGGAAATCTGCATCCGATTACACAGGTGCGCAATCAGCTCACCGATATTTTTGCGTCCATGGGATTTGAAATTTATGAGGGAACGGAGATCGAAACCGATTATTATAACTTTACCGCATTAAATACACCGCAGGATCATCCGGCACGAGACATGCAGGATACCTTTTACCTGTCGCCGGAATTTTTGCTGCGCACGCAGACATCTGCCGGACAGATCCATGTCATGGAGGCAAAGAAGCCTCCAATCAAGATCATCTCACCCGGAAAGGTATTCCGTTCTGATGATGATGCGACACACTCACCGATGTTTACCCAGATGGAAGGTCTGGTTGTGGATAAGGGCATCACGCTTTGCGACCTGAAAGGTATGCTGGATGAGTTTGTGAAGAAGATATTCGGCAAGAATGTGACGACAAGACTCCGCCCTTCTTACTTCCCGTTCACGGAGCCGTCTGTTGAAGTGGATGTGAGCTGCTTCCAGTGTGGCGGCAAGGGCTGTAAGCTGTGCAAGGGCACGGGATGGATCGAGGTACTCGGTGCCGGTGTGGTAAACAATAAGGTGCTTGAGGGCTGTGGTGTAGATACGGATGTATACAGCGGTTTTGCCTTCGGTATCGGTATTGAGCGAATTGCCATGTTAAAGTACGGAATTAACAACATTAAGCTGCTGTTTGAGTCTGATCTGAGAGTATTAAATCAGATCGACGATTAAATATTGGATAAAAAGGAGGCAAATCATGTTAGCACCGTTAAGCTGGTTAAAAGAATATGTAGATATAGATGTTACGCCGAAGGAACTGGAGGAAAAGCTGTTTTCCTGTGGTTTTGAGGTGGAGGAACTGATCGAAGTCGGAAAGGATATTTCCGGTGTTGTCGTAGGTCTGGTAAAGGAGTGTGAACCGATTCCCGAGACGCATCTGAGCTTGTGTCAGGTGGACGCAGGCAGTCATGGTACATTCCAGATCTGCTGTGGCGCAGACAATGTATGCGCAGGAAAGAAATTTCCGGTTGCGCTGGTAGGAGCAACTGTTTATGCAACAGCAAAGGATCATGTGACCATCGAGGGTGTCATGACGATCAAGAAAGGAAAACTACGCGGCTATGAGTCTCAGGGTATGCTCTGTTCCGGTACGGAACTTGGACTGAACGAGGATCTGTATCCGGGCGCAGGCTATAACGGACTGCTCGTTCTGCCTGATGACGCAGAGGTGGGCGCGGATGTAAAGCCGCTTCTTGGCATGGACGATTGGATCTTTGACATTGCGATTACTGCAAACCGCCCCGACTGCCAGAGCATCTACGGCATTGCGAGAGAGGTGGCAGCTGTTCTGAACAAGCCCTGCAAAGAGCCTGCGTTGGATTATACGGAGACAGATGTAAAGAAAGAGGGATTCACGGTGAATGTGGAAGCGCAGGATCTGTGCCCGCGCTATATCGCTCATTATGTATATGATGTAAAGATTGAGCAGTCACCGGCATGGATGCGCCGCAGACTGGCATTGGTGGGTATCGGTTCGATTTCAAATGTTGTAGATATCACAAACTATATTTTAAAAGAGCTCGGACAGCCGATGCATGCTTTTGATGATTCCTTCCTTAAGGGAAATGCAATCAACGTCAGACGCGCCAACGATGGGGAAAAGATTGTCACGCTGGACGAGAAGGAGTTTACATTGAACAATTCCAATCTTGTCATCTGTGACGGTGAGCGTCCGGTGGCTTTGGCAGGCATCATGGGAGGTTTGAATTCCGAGATCCTTGACACGACCACGGAGGTCATGTTTGAGGCTGCAAAATTCATGCGTGATAATATCCGTAAGAGTTCCCGCGCTCTGGGCCAGGTATCTGACTCCAGCGCGATGTATGCAAAGGGTGTCTATGAATACACGACTGTAATGGCGATGAAGCGGGCGCTGCATTTGATCGAGGAGCTTGGTTGCGGTAAAGTTTCATCCACACATGTAGAGGTGTCCACCGGAAATTCTGTGGAACCGAAGGAAATGAAGGTCAGTGTGAAGAAGGTAAACGGTGTGCTGGGCATCGAGGTACCGAATGAGGAGATCATCCGTATTCTTACAAATCTGAATTTTGCGCCGGTCATCGACGGTGATGAGCTGACCATCCAGATCCCTGCTTACCGCGAGGATATGGATTCCTACCCGGATGTGGCAGAGGAAGTGATCCGTATGTATGGCTATGACCATGTGATCCCGACTTTCATGCCCACTGCAAAGGTGACGCTTGGCGGATTAAACTTAAAACAGAAATCGGAACTGAAAATAAAGAATGCATTGTGTGCGGCAGGTGCTTATGAGGGAATCCATTATTCCTTCTTCTCGCCTTCCGATCTGGATCTGTTGCGGCTGCCCGAGGATGCGCCGGAGCGTTACGCGATCAAGCTGATCAACCCGATCAATATAGATTTGTCCCTGATGCGTACGACGCTTGCGCCGGAAATGCTGCATGCGATTGCGCGGAATCAGAAAAAGGGTATTTTAGAGGGACGTATTTTTGAACTTGGAAATATCTTTATTCCGAAGGAACTGCCGTTAACTGAGTATCCGGATGAGCGGGAGACCTTATGTGTCGGTGTGTTTGGAGAAAATGAATCTTTCTATACGCTGAAAGGGCTGGCAGAAGTCGTCGCAAAGACACTTGGCGTGAACTTTACTTATGAGGCTGCAACAAGGACATTTTTACATCCTTATCAGACGGCAGAAGTCTTCTGTGAGGGAACAAAGATCGGTTATCTCGGAAAGGTTTCTTATGAGATCGCCGATGAACTCGATATGCGCGTGCAGGCATTTGTGATGGAACTGGATGTGCGTGTTCTCAGCCAGTGGTACGGAAAGGCACAGGTATTCAAACCGCTGCCCAAGTTTGCGGAGGAAAAGCGTGACTTTGCGTTTGTTGTGGACAAGGGAATCACCTGTGCGCAGATTGAGAATGGAATTAAAGAGGCCTGCAAGTATGTGACAGATGTTCAGCTATTTGATGTCTACGAAGGCATCCAGCTGGGACCGAACAAGAAGAGCATGGCATTCTCTGTTGTATTTACACCGAACGATGAAGAGTTTAGCAGTGAGATGGTGGAAGGCTTTGTAAAGAAGATCCTGAAAAATCTGGAGCGAAAGCTGCAGATCACACTGCGTGCCTAGTGAGGAATCATAGCAATGGATGTAAAAGATTTTTATTATGAGTTACCGCAGGAACTGATTGCGCAGGACCCGCTGGAGGACCGCTCCGGCTCCAGACTACTGGTGCTGGGAAAAGAGGATGGTTCTATCCGGCATGAGATTTTTCGCAATATTACACAGTACTTAAACGCCGGAGACTGTCTGGTGATCAACAATACAAAGGTCATTCCTGCCCGTCTTTTTGGTGAGCGGGAAGGTACCGGTGCTACCATTGAGATTCTTCTGTTAAAACGGAAGGAGAACGATATATGGGAGACTCTGGTAAAGCCCGGGAAAAAGGCCAAAATCGGCACGAAGATTATTTTTGGTGGCGGGCTTTTGACCGGTGAGGTCGTGGATGTGGTGGAGGACGGCAACCGTCTGATCCGATTTACCTATGAGGGCATTTTTGAAGAAATTTTGGATCAGCTGGGACAGATGCCGCTGCCACCGTATATCACACACACTTTGAAGGATAAAAACCGTTACCAGACCGTGTATGCAAAATATGACGGATCGGCGGCAGCGCCTACGGCAGGACTGCACTTTACGCCGGAGCTTTTGGAAGAGATTCGAGCGAAGGGCGTAAAGATTGCGGAGGTAACGCTGCATGTAGGTCTTGGCACGTTCCGACCGGTCAAGGTGGAGCATGTGCAGGATCACCATATGCATTCCGAATATTATGAAGTAACAGAAGAGGCGGCTACGCTCATTAACGAGGCAAAACAGACCGGACACAGGGTGATCGCTGTCGGGACGACGAGCTGTCGGACATTGGAATCAGCTGCGGCAGATGATGGCACACTGACGGCTAAAAGTGGCTGGACGGATATTTTTATTTATCCCGGTTATACGTTTAAGGTCATTGATGCGCTGATTACGAATTTTCATCTGCCGGAATCAACACTGGTCATGCTGGTGAGTGCGTTGGCGGGCAGGGACAATATTATGAACGCCTACGAGGAGGCAGTGAAAGAACGGTACCGTTTTTTCAGTTTTGGCGATGCGATGTTTATACAGTAAAGTTTTGGCCGGGAGGAGTAATCCTTCCGGCTTTTTTGTGAGTTTTATATAGAAAATCATCGGAAAGCATAAGAAAATTTTGCTTTTTTGCTAGGCAGAGAAGTATGAGTGTGCTACAATAAAATAAATGTAGGTGTTCGAGGGGAGACGATAAGACCGACTCGGGCAAAAGAAGGAGAGGTAAACATACATGGAAGAGAAAAGAAAAGACAGGCGTCTGGATCTGGATGTCTCTATCGAATTGGAGCGTCTGGATCAGGGAGAGGTGACGACTTTAAAGCTGATTCATGTGGATGTGACAGATCTGTCAAGCTCCGGTATGGGCTTTAATACTACACAGCAGATGGAAAATGGTGCTCTTTATGACACAAGGATTAAGATCTGGACCAAGGAGGTCATTCCTGCGGTGATCCGCATTGTGCGCTGTGAACATGTTTCAGAAAACCAATATCACTGTGGCGCGACATTTGTCGGTCTGATGAGTTCTGACGCGTTGAAGATCAATATTTACAGTATGTTAAATCCGGAAGAGTAAGGTGGCGTGAATATATGAGCAGTAAAGAGGGAACCGGGTGGCTGGACTCGGCGGTATTTTATGAGATTTATCCACAGTCTTTTAAAGACAGTAATGCCGATGGCATCGGAGATATAAACGGTATCATAGAAAAATTAGATTATATCAGGGAGCTTGGCTGCACGGCAATATGGCTGAATCCCTGTTTTGAGTCGCCTTTCGGCGATGCAGGCTATGATGTGTCTGATTATTACAAGGTCGCGTCGCGCTATGGTACGAATGAAGATTTAAGGCGGCTGTTTGATGAGGTGCATGCAAGAGATATGCATATTTTGCTGGATCTTGTGCCGGGACACACATCGGTGGAGCATCCGTGGTTTCAGCAATCCATGAAAGCAGAAAAAAATGAATTTACAGACCGTTATATCTGGACAGACAGTATCTGGGAGGAACCGACGGGCTGCGCGTCACTTCGCGGAATCTCGCAGCGTGACGGAAGCTGCGCAGTGAATTTCTTTTCACATCAGCCGGCGTTGAACTACGGCTATTACAAGCCCGATCCGGAAAAGAAATGGCAACAGTCTTTCGACGATGAGGGTCCGCAGCAGACCATTGAGGCAATGAAAGATGTGATGCGCTTCTGGTTGTCTATGGGCTGTGACGGGTTCCGTGTTGATATGGCAGGGTCACTGGTTAAATGTGATGAAGATGGAAAGGGCACGATCCGGCTCTGGCAGAATATCCGGGCATTTCTCGATGCAGAGTTTCCGGATGCGGCGATGGTTTCTGAGTGGGGAGAGCCTGATAAGAGTCTGCAGGGCGGTTTCCATATGGATTTTCTATTACATTTCGGACCGTCTCATTACAACGATCTGTTCCGCTGTGAAAAGCCTTTCTTTGCGGGCGAGGGAGACGTGTCTGAATTCGTAAATAAATACATAGAGAGCTATGAAAAGTCCGAACGCAAAGGACTGATCTGTATCCCGTCCGGTAATCATGATATGGATCGTCTGGCAAAAACGATACAGGGTGATCGTCTGAAGATCGCGTTTGCGTTTCTGCTGTCAATGCCAGGAGCACCGTTCATTTATTACGGTGACGAGATCGGTATGAGAAAGGTGGAAGGTCTTGCTTCGGTGGAGGGTGGTTATGACAGAACCGGATCACGTTCGCCGATGCAGTGGGATCACTCCACAAATGCAGGTTTTAGCACAGCACCGAAAAGTGATCTCTATATCTCACAGGATGAAAGCGTCGATCGTCCGACGGCATCTGACCAGATGGCGGATGAACATTCGCTGCGAAGCGAGATCAAGCGGCTGATTGAGATCCGACAGTCCCATGAGGCGCTACAGAGCAGAGGAGAGATAATATTTATTTATGCAGAAAAAAATGCGTATCCTCTGGCGTATATCAGATCCTGCGAGACAGAACAAATACTTGTGGTGATTAATCCCTCAGATCATGATGTAGTGTTTCCGTGTGAGTATGTGTTGAAGGAACCGCTCTACAGCTTTGGAGGAAAACTTCGGGTCACTGGAGAAGGATTATGCGCGCCTGCTCGATCAGCAGGATTTTATAAGCTGTAAGGCTGGCTGTTTGAAGGGGGAAATCAAAAATGAAGGTAAAACAGAAAAAACAAGCAACAGAAAAGAGTAACGCCAAAAGCCTGAAAACAATGCTGACAGGTATCTTTGTTCTTTTGGGTGTGGTGATCTGTCTTGCAATCGGAATCACCGGAGTGATAGCCGTGAAGTCTATTTCTAACGATGCATATAACAAATATGAGACAGCAAAGGATGAGGGTTACCGGGCAGAGATTAAGTCCCAGGTACAGAGTGTTCTGACAATTCTGGAGGCAGAGGAACACAAGGTGGAGACCGGTGAGCTGACCGAAGAGGAAGCAAAGACCGAGGCGGCAGAGATTGTCCGTTCTATGAGATACAGAGATGACCAGAGCGGCTATTTCTGGATTGATGACAGCGATTATACACTGGTCATGCATCCAATTCTGGCTGATCAGGAGGGGACGAACAGACATGATCTGGAGGATCAGAACGGTGTTATGATTATTCAGGAGATTATGAAAGTATGCCAGTCTCCCGAAGGCGGCGGCTATAATGAGTTTTATTTTACAAAGGCCGATGGTGTGACAGTGGCTCCCAAGGTAGCATATTCCGGATATTTTGAGCCGTGGGGCTGGGCGATCTCTACCGGAAATTATGTGGATGACATGGAGGCGGAGATGTCGGATGTGAAGGGTGATATTACCTTCAGATTTCGCCGGGCCTGCCTGATTATGGCGGTCTGGTGTGTAGTACTCCTTTTGATCACTTCAGTGGTATCTTTGAAGGTTGGCGAGATGCTGGTGGCACCGCTTCGCAAGATGCAGCATTTTGCGGACAGCCTCTCAAAGGGGAATCTGACAGAGGATGTTGTTGTGGAACAGCATAACGAGCTGGGTGCCGCGGCTGAGAATCTGAATACGGCCCGCAGACAGATCAATTCTCTTGTGAAAGAGATTACGAGAATGGCGCAGGAGATTGGTGGAATGATTGTGCAGTTCGAGGAAGCCTTTCTTCAGATGGAAGGTTCCATATCAGAAGTGGATACTGCTGTAGAGGGAATCGCGCAGAATATTACCAGTCAGGCAGAATCTACCATGGAAGCATCCAATGAGGTTAATGCGATTGCTACGGGTATCGATCGTACGTCCAAAGAGGTCAGCGGCCTGAGCCGGAATTCTGATACAATGCGCAAACTCAGTGAGGACTGCTCTGACAAGATTCAGGAGCTTGTGCAGGCGAATATGAAGACGAAAGATGATGTTGTCGATATGCATGAGCAGGCGGAGGCAACCAATATTGCGGCAGAAAATATCCGACAGGCTGCCGGACTGATTGATGCCATTGCGGAACAGACGAACCTGCTTGCGCTGAATGCATCTATTGAGGCTGCGCGCGCCGGAGAGAGCGGCAGAGGTTTTGCAGTTGTTGCTTTAGAGATCGGCGAGCTGGCAAATCAGTCCGCAGAGGCAGTCGAAGAGATTTCAAAGATTATCGACAATTTGCTGGAAAATTCAGAGAAGTCACTGAAGATCATGGATCATGTTAATGGAACGGTGGATCAGCAGGTTGGTGCGCTCAATGAAACACAGGATATTTTCGATCAGCTGTATCAGAACCTGAACAGCTGCATGGCTTCAATTGCAACGATTGGAACGATGACGGATGAGATCGAGCGCCAGCGTCAGAGCATTACAAGCGTACTCAATACGCTGAACTCCCTGGCACAGGATAATGCCGCATCTTCCGAGGAAACGTCTGCAATGACTACCGATCTTGCACAGATCGTGACAAGATCCAAGGAAACAGTACAGGATCTGAAGAAGGATATCGAAGAGCTGCAGGTGGATGTGCAGAGATTTTCGGTATAGTTTATAAAAATGGCAGGAAGGAAACAAACCTTCCTGCCATTTTCGCGCTGTGACTTTTTTTAAACTGAAATCTTATGTAGCGACTCATAAAAATCCGGATAGGAGATTTCAACGCTGTCGGCATTGAGAATCGTGGTCGGCGTGTCGCACATGAGTCCTGCGATGGCAAAGGACATCGCGATGCGGTGGTCTAAGTGAGAGTCAATTGTTGCTCCGTGAAGTGGCTTTCCACCACGGATAATCATGCCGTCATCGGTAGCGATGGCATCCGCACCCATGGCGAGGAGTCCTTCCACGACTGTGTCAATACGGTTGGATTCCTTTACCTTAAGTTCCTGCGCGTCTTTGATGACGGTCTCACCGTCCGCAAAGCAGGCGAGTACAGCGATAACCGGAATCTCATCAATCAGTGTCGGGATCAGCTCACCGGAAACAGTTGTGCCGTGCAGGCTGCTGCTGCGGACGATCAGATCACAAACCAGCTCACTGGAGACCGTATGTACATTTTCGCGGGTAATATCTGCACCCATCGCCTCTACGACGCGCAAGATGCCGTCGCGGGTCGGATTGATGCCGACATTTTTTAAGAGGAGCTCAGAGTTTGGAACAGCAAGCCCTGCAGCGATCCAGTAGGCAGCGGAGGAAATATCGCCGGGAACGGCAATTTTCTGACCGTGTAACTGCGGTTCCGGTTCGATTGTGGCAGTCGTGCCGACAGAGGTGATGCTTGCGCCAAAGCCGGAGAGCATGAGCTCCGTGTGGTTTCGTGAGAGCACAGGTTCTGTCACGGAGGTGACATCATCTGCGTAGAGTCCAGCCAGAAGTATGCAGGATTTTACCTGGGCGGATGCCACCGGAGACTGATAGTGGATGCCATGGAGACTGCCGCCTCGGATCTCCAGCGGTGCGCAGCCGTTATTATTCAGGCTGCGGATATTTGCGCCCATCTGTGTGAGCGGATCCATAATGCGCTTCATGGGGCGTTTTTGGATGGAAGCGTCACCGTTTAAGGTAGACGTAAAGGGCTGTCCGGCGAGAATCCCGCTGATCAGCCGGGTGGTTGTGCCGCTGTTGCCCACGTCAAGCATTTGTTCCGGCACCTTCAGACCGTGAAGTCCGACACCGTGAATGATGACGCGGTCTGTGTGATTTTCAATATCGACACCCATTGCCCGGAAGCAGGAGATGGTAGACAGGCAGTCTGCACCCTGCAAAAAATTGGTGATCTCTGTGGTGCCGTCTGCCAGTGCACCAAACATGATGGCACGGTGGGAGATCGATTTATCGCCGGGAATGGCGAGCTCGCCCCGCAGCCCGGATGATTTTGTAATGTTCATATTCATAGATGTTACCTCTCATATACAGTATAATGATATTTACGCAATAATTCGACGGCTTTTTTCAGAGATTCGCCATCATACATTTCCAGGTGAAGTACACCATCCTCAAATTCACGATTATGAATGATGCCAATGTTTTTGATGCTTAAATGATTGCTGGCAAGTATCGTCGCAATGGTCGCGATTCCACCCGCCTCATCGATCAGGTCACAGTAAAGCTCATATACCTTCTTTAAAGGACCGGATTTTCCTATCGTGATGGAATCACGATAATCCTTGGCAGATTGGAAAAAACCGTTGATGGAATCTGCGTCAGAGTCCGCGATTTCAGCCCGGATGGAAGCGAGCTGATCGTTGAAACGATCCATAATCTCTAAAATCTGTTCCCGATTGGACAGGCAGATATTTTCCCACATGACGGCGGATGAGGACGCGATACGCGTGATATCTTTAAAGCCGCCGGCTGCGATAGTCTTCATCGTCTCGTGTTCATCGTCAAGCTGCTGCACGAGATTCACCAGGCTGGCCGCCACGATGTGGGGCAGATGGCTGATGGTAGCAGTCGCGTGGTCGTGAGCCTTGTAGTCAAGTACCATCGGTATCGCACCCAGTGAGCGGACAAGCTCCGTCAGCTCCGTGACCTTGTCGACGGGGCTCTCCGGCGTTGGTGTCAGAATATAGTATGCGTTTTCCAGCAGGTGTCCGGTGGCGCTGGCATAACCGGTCTTTTCAGATCCTGCCATCGGGTGACCGCCGATAAAGCAGTGATTCATGTGAAGCTGTTCGGCCGCCTCGTGAATATCTGATTTCACACTGCCGACATCAGTAATAATGGAGCCGGGTTTTAACACGGGCTGTAATTGGCGCAGATATTCGATATTTTTCTGAACCGGTGTACAAAGAAAGATCAAATCACAGCTGCCGATTTCAGATAGCGATAACAGTGTATCATTCTCAATCGTATGATCGTTGAACGCCTCGGTGACGGTCGATAAATGACCGGAGGTGGCGTATAGTTTTTTTTCGGGATACAGGCGTTTTAACGTCTTGGCAATGGAACCTCCGATGAGACCCAGACCGATAAAGCCTATTTTTTTAAAAGACATCTGTCAAATGCTCCTTTTCCGGAACTGTTCAGTAGCTTCACAGTTCGCCTCTTTTTGTATATGCCATCTATTATAACACAAAACATTTACGCTTTAAAGCGAAAAAGTTATCTGCCGGTTATTTGTGAAAAATGAATAAAATAGTTGTAATTTTTTTGATGTTTTAGTAGAATATACATATATCAATAGTCCTGTTCGGCAGTGGGGAAAATGAAGTGATTGGTTTGCCGGGCAGAGAATGATTTAGGAGGGTATTTTATTATGAACGTTTACACAACTGACAAGATTCGTAACGTAGTTCTTTTAGGCCATGGAGGGGCGGGCAAGACCAGCCTGGTAGAAGCAATGGCATATCTGGCTGGACAGACGACCAGAATGGGAAAGATCAGTGAAGGTAACACGATTAGTGATTTTGATAAAGAGGAGATTAAGCGCTCATTTTCTATCAGTACATCCGTAGTTCCCATCGAGTGGGAAGGAAGCAAGATCAATATTTTGGATACGCCCGGATATTTTGACTTTGTGGGCGAGGTAGAGGAGGCTGCGGCTGTGGCAGACGCAGCGATCATCGTTGTTTCCGGCAAGGCAGGCATTGAGGTAGGTACGAAGAAAGCGTGGGAGATCTGTGAGAAGTATAAGCTGCCCCGCATGGTATTCGTGACCGATATGGATATAGATAACGCGAGCTACCGTCAGGTAGTAGAGGATTTACAGGCATTGTACGGCAAGAAGATTGCGCCGTTCCATCTGCCGATCCGCGAGAACGAGCAGTTTGTGGGTTATGTCAATGTCATTCAGCAGCGGGCAAAGCGTTGGAAGGATGATGGTACAGTGGAGAAATGTGAGATCCCTGATTATTCACAGGCCAATCTGGAGATTTGCCGCGAGGCACTCATGGAGTCTGTTGCGGAGACCAGCGAGGAGTTCATGGACCGCTATTTTAACGGCGAGGAGTTTTCTGATGATGAAATCCGTCAGGCACTGCGTGTCAATGTGGCAGAGGGAAGCATTGTTCCGGTGCTGATGGGATCAAATGTAATGGCGCGTGGTATGTACACGCTGATGGTTGATATTGTAAAATATCTTCCCAGCCCGGATAAGCGCACTGTAGCAGGTATCAACGCAAAGACAAATGAGGTTTATCAGGCAGACTATGATTTCGCGAAGCCGAAGTCAGCTTATGTATTTAAGACGATTGTTGATCCGTTTATCGGAAAGTACTCGCTGATCAAGGTGAATTCCGGTGTGTTAAAGACGGACGATGTGATGTACAATTATCACAAGGATGTAGAGGGCAAGATCGGCAAGTTGTATGTGATGTGCGGAGGCAAGGCAGAGGAGGTCAAGGAGCTGCATGCCGGAGATATCGGAGCACTGGCAAAGCTGACAACGGCTGCTACGACGGATTCCCTGTCCACAAAGGCCAATCCGATCGCATATATCCGTACGAATATCTCTACTCCGTATACTTACATGCGCTATAAGGCAAAGAACAAGGGTGATGAGGATAAGATCTCCCAGGCACTGCAGAAGATGTCTCAGGAGGATCTGACTTTAAAGGCAGTCAACGACAGCGAGAACGGACAGACGCTGCTTTACGGTATCGGTGAGCAGCAGTTAGAGGTCGTTGCGAGCAAGCTGCTGGCGAAGTATAAGGTAGACATTGAGCTGTCCCGCCCGAAGGTGGCATTCCGCGAGACACTGCGCAAAAAAGCAGATGTAGAGTACAAGTATAAAAAGCAGTCCGGCGGACACGGTCAGTACGGACATGTCAAGATGACATTCGAGCCCTCCGGCGATCTGGAGACACCTTATGTATTTGAGCAGATCGTTGTTGGCGGTGCGGTTCCGAAGAACTACTTCCCCGCAGTGGAGAAGGGTATTCAGGAATCCGTAAAAAAGGGACCGATGGCTGCATATCCCGTGGTAGGTGTGAAGGCTGTCCTTTACGATGGATCTTACCATCCGGTAGATTCTTCTGAAATGGCATTCAAGGTAGCTGCCCAGCAGGCATTTAAGAAGGGCTTTATGGAGGCAAATCCGGTGCTCTTAGAGCCCATCGCTTCCCTGAAGGTGGTTGCTCCTGACACCTACACCGGTGATATTATGGGTGATCTGAACAAGCGCCGCGGCCGTGTACTCGGTATGAATCCCATCGAGGGCGGCAAGCAGGAGATTCTTGCAGATGTACCTTACACCGAACTGTTTGGCTACAATACAGAGCTTCGCTCCATGACCGGAGGCGCCGGTGAATTCTCCTATGAGTTCGCCCGTTACGAGCAGGCGCCCTCCGATGTACAGGAGAAGGAGATTGCAGCCCGCGCAAGCAAGCTGGATAATTCTGAGGAATAAATAAAGATGTTTATATGAATATGTGATATTATGGAGATAGGTATTCCGACAGAGAGAATGAATGTTGCGAAAGGGCAGCCAGACAAATTGTCTGGCTGCTTTTTTTGTTGCGTCAAAAATGGAAGCAGTATGATATAATATGAAAATATGGAGATTTATGTAAAAATGAAAAACCAAGGGAATTACAATTTGATTAAGTGTCAAACAAAAAGAGCAGTCTGTAAACTCCGGAATGATATATACCGGTGTAAAATCATTATTTTAGTATTGATTATATATGGAATTGTGTCACAGATCGCATTTGGAATGATGTGCCCTTTTAAGATTCTGACAGGGTGGGACTGTCCCGGATGTGGACTGACCAGGGGATGCATGTGTGATAGAATATGTATATAAAATATATTTTACAAAGGAGATATTAGTTATGAGATGCAGTAATTGTGGGAATGAATTGAAAGAAGGAGAGGTTTTTTGTAGCAAGTGCGGTGCAAAAGCTACCGTACAGCCGCAGAACGAAAATCCAAATCCGGCTCCGACATACCAGAATAATGGGAATGCGGACTATGCTCCGAATAACGCAGCGCCTGTCTATTCCGCACCGGTTAATCAGGATCCGAGATTTGATTACAGCCCCATCAGCATGTGGGGATATTTCGGTTATGAGCTTTTGTTTGCGATTCCATGTACCGGATTTATTTGGCTTTTAGTTTTTTCATGTCGAATGGCTGCACTTGTTTCCTAAATTTATATGTGCTAGTATACTGGCAGATGGAGGAAGTGTGATGATTCATTTAAGTGAACGACACAGAGAAACATTAGCGTATGCGCTTAACGTAAGTATCTGGAATGTGATCTGGCTGCCGGTCGGGTTGGCAATCTTTTGTGCGCTAACGTGCAGAATTGCTGTGAAAAGTATTTAAAACATATTATCAGCGAATTTTACGATACTGATGATGCGGCGATGCAAAATGAAAAGACAATGATTTTACGAACCCATAGTTTTAGAAAACTTTTGAAATTTATTCGCGGCACGATGTCTAGGGAAATCAGCAAAGATGAAATTTCTTTGATCACGAAAGCCGATGGTTATTATTTTTCAGTAAGATATCCAAGTGACGAATACTTTGAAACGGATGAAACTGACAGTGAAGGGTGCGAAGAAGCACTTCGATGCTGTAAAAAAGTTACCGATCGTATGATTGCAGAAAAGTCGGGTGAGCAGTAGCTTGCTATCTGCATTCGTTCAGCAGATAGCAGTGCATCATCGGTCCGGAACCTTTGCCGAGGTCGAGACCTGCGGCCAGTGCACCTGAGATATATTCCTTGGCGCGGCGTACGGACTCATCCAGCGGGAATTCTTTTGCGAGATTGGAGGCGATAGCACTGGAGAGCGTACAGCCGGTGCCATGGGTGTTTTCGGTTTGGATTCGTTTCCCTGCAAACCACTCAAAGTTGTCGTTTGCATATAGAAGATCATTGGCGTCATTGACGCTGTGACCGCCCTTTAAGAGGACGGCGCAGTGGTAGGTGACGCCGATTTTTTTTGCCGCAGCACACATGTCGTCAGCGGTTTCAATTTTGCTGTCGCTCAGTATCTCTGCTTCCGGGATGTTGGGTGTGACCAGGGTTGCCAGCGGGAGCAATTCCCTTGTGAGTGTGTCAACAGCATCGGTTTTCAGCAGAGCAGAGCCGCTGGTGGCTACCATGACCGGATCAACAACAATGTTTCTTGCCTGATAGAAGCGCAGCTTTTCCGCAATGACACGGATCAGTTCTGAGGAAGCGACCATACCGATCTTCACGGCGTCAGGGAAAATGTCCTCGAACACAGCATCCAGCTGTTGACCTAAAAATTCCGGTGTAACTTCGGAAATGGCGCGCACTCCGGTGGTGTTCTGGGCAGTGAGAGCCGTGATGGCGCTCATAGCGTAGACACCATTCATAGTCATGGTCTTGATATCTGCCTGTATTCCGGCTCCACCGCAGGAATCTGAGCCTGCGATTGTGAGTGCTGTTTTTATATTTTTAGCGTCCATATGTGTCATCTCTCCATTCTTCGTGTAACTCTCACAGATGTCTCATTTAATCTTAAAAAAGCAATTCGATTACTTTGTTTTTTAGCTCCGCGGTTGCCGCCTGGATATTTTCTGCTCCAAAGATCGCAGATACAACTGCGATACCGTCCATGCCGCCTCCGGCAAGTTCATCGACATTTGAAAGGCTGATGCCGCCAATCGCGACTGCCGGAATATTGACGGATGAGCAGATCTCTTTGAGCTGTTTATTTGTGATGCGGATTGCCGTCTGCTTGGTGGGAGAGGGAAAGACGGCACCGACACCGAGGTAGTCTGCGCCTGCGCGCTCAGCAGCCTGCGCCTGTGCAATTGTTTTTGCGGTTGCTCCGATGATAAAATCCTTTGGAGTTTCCTTACGGATCTGCGCGACCGGAGCATCTTCAATACCGACATGTACGCCGTCCGCACCGCTCTTCAGTGCGATCTGTACGTTGTCGTTGATAATCAGAGGAACCTTGTAGGAGTGGCAGAGCGCGGCAAGCTGTTTTGCTTCACGTAAAAATACATCCTCATCCATCTCTTTTTCCCGAAGCTGAATGATCGTGGCACCGCCTTTTAAGGCATCTTCCACCTGCTCATATAAGGTCTGTCTGCCGACCCATGCCCGGTCGGTTACTGCGTACAGCAGTAATTGTTCTTTTTGAAATTTCATTCGTGTTCTCCAATTTGTTAAAATAATGCGAGATATGAGCCTGCATCCTCACACGTCATGGCACTGCTCATGATGCATGCGCCAGTCGCGCCGGCTGCTCTGACTGAGATCAGATTTTCCGGACTGATGCCCCCGATCGCATAGACCGGGATGGAGACAGACGCGCATACCTCCCGTAGAAATTCCAGTCCCCGTCCGGGTAATCCTTTTTTGCAGTCGGTATCAAAGATATGTCCGGCTGTGATGTAGGTACAGCCAAGTGATTCGGCTTCTTTGGCATCTGCAACAGAGTGGCAGGAAGCACCGAGAATCTGAAAATTTATCCGTTCAGTTTCCGGGAGGGTACGCAGTACGGACAGTGGAAGATGCAGGGCAGGATGGTGCAACTCCCGTGCAACCGATGTATAATTATGTAAAATGCATAAAGCCCTGCATTTTTTGCAAATACATAACACTTTTCCTGCAAGTTCGGCGTATTCCGTTTCCGGCAGATCTTTTTCTCGCAGAAGTATGGCGGCGGGATGCGCTTTGGCGAGCCTTTCGATTCGTGTCAGAAAGTCCTCCCGGCAGAGTGCGCGGTTGGTCACGCAGATGATGTCTTTACACATACAGGTAATCATTCAGAACAGGCTGCAGTCCTTCATCAGCAATGTCACTGTACATTTTTTCCAGGCTTCGGCTGTCATCGATCTCAAACTGCTCATCGCCCTGGGCACTGTCTGATTCCTTTCCACTGTATTTGCTCTCATGGTCACCAATACCCGTTGATACACCCGCGGAAATCTTTGTTGCCGCGATCTTTACGATGCCGTTTCGAAACTGCGCGCTTTCCCGGGAGGACACTGTAATGCCGACATATGGCAGAAAGATGCGGTAGGCACATAAAATCTGGCAAAGCTGTGTCTCGTGGACATCAAGGGGATTGATCCTGTCATTGTTGATGATCGGGCGCAGTCTGGGACAGGAGAGTGACATCTCCGCATGGGGATATTTGCGCTGCAGGTAATAGACATGCAGTGCGCTGGCAAGAGCATCCTTGCGAAAGTCAGAGAGACCCAGCAGTGCGGAGAATGCAACGCCCCGCATTCCTCCCCGCAGGGCGCGCTCCTGCGCGTCAAAACGGTAAGGCCACACACGCTTGTGTCCCAGAAGATGCAGCGACTCATATTTGTCCGCGTCATAGGTCTCCTGAAAGACGGTGACATAGTCTGCACCGCATTCGTGAAGATAGCGGTATTCGTCTGTGTTGACAGGATAGATCTCCAGACCGACCATGCGGAAGTATTTGCGTGCCAGTTTGCAGGCTTCCCCGATATATGTTACGTCGCTCTGGGCACGGCTTTCGCCGGTGAGAATCAGGATTTCTTCCATGCCGCTGTCCGCGATGACCTTCATTTCATGTTCAATCTGCTCGGGAGTCAGCTTCATGCGGTTGATGTGGTTGTAACAGTTAAAACCGCAGTAAACGCAGTAATTCTCACAGTAGTTCGCGATGTAGAGCGGAGTAAACAGGTAGACCGTGTTTCCAAAGTGTTTGCTTGTCTCCAGACGGGCTCTCTGTGCCATTCGTTCCAAAAACGGTTCGGCGGCAGGGGAGAGCAGCGCCTTGAAATCGTCAATGGAACAGGTTTCATGCTCCAGAGCTGCCTGCACATCCCTGGCGGTGTATTTGTCAGGCTCGTAGGAATTCATGTGGGACATGACGTTTTCGCGGACATCAGAATCGATCTGTTCCATACCGGGCAGATATTCCATATGATTTTTTCGTGAGGAAGGGTCGGTTTCCAGACGGTGTTTTCGCTCCAGCGCTTCAGGGGATAAATATTCGGAATCGATAAAAAACTGATTTTCTTTCGTTGCCATCGTAATCACCCCTCAATCCCGCAGAAATCCGGTCAGCGGGTCAGAAGCGGAGGCACCTCTGGTAAGTACCCGGCCAAGTCCGGCAAGATATGCTTTTCGTCCTGCCTCGATTGCCTGACGGAAAGCAGATGCCATCAGAGGAAGGTCTCCGGCCGTGGCCAGCGCTGTGTTTGCCATGATCGCTGCCGCGCCCATCTCCATCGCTTCACATGCCTGCGAAGGCTTGCCGATACCGGCATCCACGATGATGGGAAGGTCGATTTCATCAATGAGAATCTGGATAAAGTCTTTGGTGGCAAGACCCTTGTTGGAACCGATCGGTGAGGCAAGGGGCATAATGCTTGCGGCACCTGCGTTTACAAGATCGCGGGCTGCATTCAGATCCGGATACATATAGGGCATGACAATAAAGCCCTCCTTTGCAAGGATCTCCGTCGCGCGGATAGTCTCCTGATTGTCAGGAAGCAGATATTTGGAATCCCGCATGATCTCAATTTTTACGAAATCACCGCAGCCCAGTGCCCGGGCGAGTCTGGCGATGCGCACGGCTTCCTCGGCGGTTCTTGCGCCGCTGGTGTTGGGTAGGAGCGTCACACCCTCGGGAATATAATCGAGAATATTTTCTTTTTCCTGTGTATTGGCACGGCGCACAGCCAGAGTGATGATCTCCGCGCCGGCATCCTTCACTGCGGATTCAATGAGCTTCAGGGAATATTTTCCTGAGCCTAAGATAAAGCGGGAGTTGAATTCGTGTCCCCCGATGATCAGTTTATCGTTATTCATGATGTGTTTCCTTTCGTGTGAATCTATATTTTTTTGTAAGTATTTTTGGCAGTGCCAATGTAATATCTTTCGATATTATGCACAGGCTGAGGGCAGTCTGTTATTCGATCTCCCCTGCCAGAATGCGCAAAACTGTGTGTGCCTGATGTGCGGCGCACAACATTACGCGGGATGAGACAAGTCCGATACCGTCCGCAACGTCTGAGACGCCGTCCCCGCACAGATAAAAATGACTGCTCACACGTCTTGTCCGAATGTCGTTTGCACTGCCGAAACCAGCCATTCCGGAGGCTGCCACCAGATATTTTTCCGGCATTTTTGTCAGGACCAGATTTGTGAGCATGGCTTTAGCTGCTGCGTCGTCAAAGGCTTCACAGATGATATCCGCCTGTTGTAAGAGCGGGAACGCATTCTGATCCGTGATGCGGATATCGTGCGTTTCCAGGGTGACATACGGTGCGATCTCATGCAGATTTTCCGCCAGTGCATCCGGTTTGTTGATTCCGACCTGTGATGCTTTATACTGCTGGCGATGAAGGTTGGATATATCCACACGGTCAAAGTCGATCAGGATCAATTTGCCGATGCCGGCGCGGGAAAGTGATACGGCGATATTTGAACCGAGTCCGCCAAGACCGCAGATGGCGACAGTGGCAGATGATATTTTTTCCTGCCGGGCTTCTCCGTGGCGCTGACGTAAGATCTGCAGCATTTCCGCTTCCGAAGGAATACTGTTTGACAGATTCGAAGACATTGATTCAACCCCCTCCCATAAAACTGATGATTTCTACCTGATCATCGTCTGTTAGCACTGTGGTATCGTAGTTTTCTCTGGGAAGGATCTCGCCGTTATATTCAATGACGATGCGCTGCGGATTGCAGGCTGTCGATGCCAGATACTGTGACAGTGTCTGACCGGCGGCTTCTACATGTTCTCCATTGATCTTTACCATGTTTTTTCTCCTGTATCATATTTTTGAAGCTTTATATGAATGGTGAGAGCGTGGGCGATTTCCGTAAAAAACGGGAAACACCCGATCCGGATGCTTCCCGTTAAAAACATTTTCTTATCAGTTCCCTACGTTGGCATTATCCAAATCAGGTTATCGGTCGAAGGTCATACCTTCCTCTCAGCCTGTCATACAAGCTCCCGTCTGTTTGATTTTCATAATGCAACTGTTTGACAGTTCCACAGTCACATTGCACTCACTATACACGATTTTGACGGAAGATGCAAGAGGTTTTTTGCGATTCCGTATGTCCGGGCGCTGCCATGTGACGAGGCTGCCTGTGCTATTTTTTAGCCATTTTCAGGATCGATATTACCTGATCGACCTTTGCCTTTTCAGCAGGTGAGAGATTTGCTGTGAGAAGTTCGATCAGAAGACTTTGTTCATCCGGAGTAAACTGGATATTCTGTTGCTTTGCCTGCTGCTGGCACTTGGTGAGCTGGCGCATCATGGCGGCAGAATTGCTGCCGGAAGGCATGTTTGCAAAGGCTTTTAAAAATGCAAGCTTTTCAGGGGAAATCCCCGTGCCCGCATTCATCAGATCATCAATCGTCATACATCCTCCTGTCCGTGGAACATTCCACCATAGAGATCAGCCATAGAGAGTACATTGCTGATCAGATCAATATTTGACTGGTCCGCTTCGGTGCACAGAGGCCGGATCGCGTTCAGCATCTGCAGGATCCGGTCGGATGTGTTCATTCCCTCACACATCTGCAGGGAGGGCTCCTTGTGCTCAAACAGGGAATTGGCGAGGGAGAGCTCCATCATCTTTACAAGTGTGGCGACCATGCGTTGTCTCGGGTACGGTATGTAGGGAATCGCCGTTTTCAAAAGCTGCAGCGTGCGGTTTTGAAGACGCGAATCAAAAGGTGTCGGTGTAAATTCTGTATCCATAAAAAGATCCTTTTTTATTTAAACTATGACAGTGAAAATAAAATATGCATATGATAAAAAGAAAACAAATATAACTGTGAAGCTAAGTAACAGTTAGAACCTGTTTTGAGGAGGAAGTCCATGGGACGATTAATCATAGATGGAAACCGTGTATACGAGCTGGATGAGGCGTGTTTACAGCGAAAAAAGAAGAATGGACAGATAACAGAAGCCGATCGAAATCTGCAGCTGCAAAAGGAACGGGAGCAACACTTTCGGAAAAATAAAAAAGGGTAACAAAAAAGGCAGGTTTCCCTGCCTTTTTTGTTTGAATGTCTGCCTTCTGAAAAATTAGAAGCATCCAAAGCCGTGGCCGTTGCCGCAGCAGCACAGAATGAGTAAGATGATCCAGATGCTGTCACATCCGTTGCCACATCCGTCGCCGCCGAAGAAGCCGTGACCGTTACCGCAGCAGCACAGAAGCAACAGAATCCAAATGATGCTTGAACATCCATTACGGTCGTCACATCCACATCCACAGTTTGTAGCAGCTAAGTCGCTCATTTTGAAATCCTCCGTTGATTTGGTTTATAGTTCATAGTATGTGGTGGGCATGTCAGTGTTTCCACTAAAGATGGCTTATTTTTTTCGGAGTATTCTGCTTGTAATTGCATGCGGAAAAAAATTATGCTATAGTACCTATGATTGTGTTTGACTTTTTAAGCTGGCCGGCACGAGAACAAAAAAAGAGAAAGGTGGACAAAGCGATGGAAAAAATTAAGATGATTACTCCTTTAGTAGAGATGGATGGAGATGAGATGACCCGTGTGCTCTGGCAGATGATTAAGGACGAGCTGTTGCTGCCGTTTATTGATCTGAAGACAGAATATTATGATTTAGGGTTGGAATACCGAAATGAGACAAATGATCAGGTGACTGTAGATTCCGCAAATGCGACCAAGAAGTACGGTGTTGCAGTTAAATGTGCGACAATCACGCCGAATGCTGCACGTATGACGGAGTACAACCTGAAGGAAATGTGGAAGAGTCCCAACGGAACGATCCGTGCAATGCTTGATGGAACCGTCTTTCGTACACCAATTCAGGTGAAGGGCATTGAACCCTGCGTAAAGAATTGGAAAAAACCGATCACAATTGCCAGACATGCGTATGGTGATGTCTATAAATCCGTGGAGATGAAGGTGCCCGGTGCCGGTAAAGCAGAGCTTGTATTTACAGGAGCAGATGGTAAGGAGGAGCGTGTGACGATCCATGAGTTTACCGGAGCCGGTGTCATTCAGGGACAGCATAATGTGGATGAGTCCATCGAGAGCTTCGCGCGCAGCTGTTTTAACTATGCGCTGGATTTAAAGCAGGATCTGTGGTTTGCGACAAAGGATACGATTTCGAAGAAGTACGATCATACCTTTAAGGATATTTTCCAGGAGATCTTTGACGCAGAGTATAAGGAGAAGTTTGAGCAGGCAGGCATTACATATTTCTATACGCTGATCGATGACGCGGTTGCGCGTGTCATGAAGTCCGAGGGCGGATTTATCTGGGCATGTAAGAATTATGACGGCGATGTGATGAGTGATATGATCTCATCTGCCTGCGGTTCTCTGGCGATGATGACCTCCGTGCTTGTTTCACCTGCCGGTATCTACGAGTACGAGGCTGCCCACGGAACGGTACAACGCCATTACTATAAGCATCTGAAGGGTGAGGAGACTTCCACGAACTCGGTTGCGACGATTTTCGCATGGTCCGGTGCACTCAGAAAGCGCGGCGAGCTGGATCAGCTGCCGGAACTGATGACATTTGCAGACCGTTTGGAAAAGGCTTGTATCGATACCATTGAGTCAGGAAAGATGACCAAGGATCTGGCGCTCATTACGACGCTGGAAAACCCTACGGTGTTAAACAGTGAGGATTTTATTAAGGCAATTCGTAAGACGCTGGAAGCATATTACGCATAATTGTTTCGGGCATTGCCCGAAAGCGAACGGACAAGGGGAGTAGAACAGATGATTTTATCCTGTCAGAATGTTTCAAAAGCATTTGGAACAGAGGAAATCTTAAAAAAAGTA
>JALELN010000085.1 GCA_022771765.1 Lachnospiraceae bacterium
GTGAATCCCTGGGGAACAGGAAGTCCGATGCTTGTCATCTCGGCAAGGTTTGCACCTTTTCCACCAAGAAGATTACGCATGCTCATGTCGCCTTCGCTGAACATGTAAACCCATTTGTTTGCCATTTTGACATTCCTCCTAAAAAATAATATTGAGTGTAATAATATGTCATGCAGCCTGTCCAAAGACCGCCGCTACAACACGCAATGAGCATACCCTTTCCATATATGTAAAAGAAAAAAGGTCGCACATAAATTATTTTACCATACTTTTCTCATTTCGCAAGAGAAAATTATAACATAAAAAAAACAGTTCAGCCCTACATCAGAGTGCATCATGCAAGTATGGCACTCTGATGTATACGCTGACATCTGAACTGTTAAAAATCAAACTTATCTGCAAAGAACGCGTCCAGCTCGTCGATCTTCACGCGCACCTGCTCCATAGAATCTCGGAAACGTACGGTCACTGCTCCATCCTCCTCGGACTCAAAGTCATAAGTTACGCAGAACGGTGTTCCGATCTCATCCTGACGACGATAACGTTTTCCGATATTTCCGCGGTCGTCAAACTCACAGTTATATTTCTTGGAAAGCTGTGTGAATACCTTCTCTGCGCCCTCATTCAGCTTCTTGGAGAGCGGCAACACACCGATCTTCACCGGTGCGAGCGCCGGATGGAAATGAAGTACGGTACGCATATCCGGCTTCTCCTCGGTGCCGATATTCTCCTCATCGTAAGCTGCGCACAGGAATGCCAGTACCACACGGTCCGCACCCAGTGACGGCTCGATAACATAGGGGATATATTTCTCATTCTTCGTATCATCAAAGTAGCTCATATCCTGCCCGGAGGTATTCTGATGCTGGGTCAGATCATAATCCGTACGATCTGCGATACCCCACAACTCGCCCCATCCGAAGGGGAACAGGAACTCAAAGTCAGTTGTTGCCTTGCTGTAGAATGCCAGTTCTGCCGGATCATGGTCACGCAGGCGCAACTCTTCTTCCTTCATGCCAAGGCTTAAAAGCCAGTCGCGGCAGAAGCTTCTCCAGTACTGGAACCACTCCAGATCTGTTCCGGGCTCACAAAAGAACTCCAGCTCCATCTGCTCAAACTCTCTGGTACGGAATGTAAAGTTTCCGGGCGTAATCTCATTTCGGAAGGATTTTCCAATCTGACAGATACCGAAAGGAACTTTTTTACGTGAAGTACGCTGTACATTCTTAAAGTTTACGAAAATACCCTGTGCAGTCTCCGGTCTTAAGTATACGGTGTTCTTTGCATCCTCGGTAACACCCTGGAAGGTCTTGAACATCAGGTTGAACTGACGGATATCAGTAAAGTTATGTTTGCCACAGGAAGGACAGGGAACATTGTGTTCCTCGATAAAGCTCATCATCTGCTCCTGTGACCAACCGTCAACGGAGTCTTCTAAGGTGATGCCGTTTTCCTGTGCATAATCCTCGATGATCTTATCCGCACGGAAACGCTCATGACACTCCTTACAATCCATCAAAGGATCTGAAAAGCCGCCCAAATGTCCGGAAGCAACCCATGTCTGCGGGTTCATGAGGATCGCACAGTCCACACCTACGTTGTAGGGATTTTCCTGCACGAACTTCTGCCACCATGCTTTCTTGACATTGTTTTTCAGCTCGACACCGAGATTACCGTAATCCCATGTATTTGCGAGACCACCGTAAATCTCTGATCCGGGATATACAAATCCTCTTGCCTTTGCCAGAGCAACAATTTTGTCCATTGTCTTTTCCATATCTTTTATCCTCTCTCATTTTATGATATATTTTGATATTATTGTAACTATTCAGACCCCATCTCGATTCCGCTAATGCTTCATCTCGATGTGGCTTCTCGCCAAAGAAATCTCCACAAATATATTCGTCCATGCAAGCATGACTCATATATTTTGTGTCGATTGCCTTGGCTCTGAATAGTTACATTTTATTTGTATACAATGTAAGCAGGCTGTGCCTCTTCATCCAGAATATCATACGACACGTCTGCCGTATTTTTTCCTGTCACGGAAGCATTTGCGGAAACAAATAGTATCGTTCCATCTACTTTCACCTGCGTCTGCTGTCCAATAATCACAATCTTGTTCCCCTCTGCATCCCAAGTCGTCTCATCGTCCGTCACCGACGTAAATGCATCCGGTATCTCATAACCTTCCGCCTTCGCATCCAGCACAGTTCCCTCATAAAATTTGACACCGTTAAACTGTGCATAATCCTCTGCCCCGGCGTAGTTCAGATAAACATGGGCAACACCATCACTCACAGCAAACTCCTGAATCTCAACAGTTCCTTCCCCGGCCTGTTCCACATATGTATCCACGGTCTCCTTGATGAAATCCGATAACTCTGTCTCGTCATAGTATTCCTTGTCAAAGTCAGCAACATTCGCCCCTTTGATGGTTCCCTTCTTCTGTATATAGACAGTGTCCTTATCCGCAGAAAAATCTGCCCCGCATCCGGTCAGCAACGTGACCGTCAGCGCACTTAACAGCCCGATCTGTACTGCTTTTCTCATACGTTTTCCTCCATCAGTCTCGAAATCCGTTCTATTATACTATTTCCTGCAACTTATTTCAACGATATTTTTCACCTTCACAAAAAGTCTAAAAGCTCCAAGGAATGAAAATCCCGGTCTATGTAACGCTCCATATACTCATTCATAATCTGTTCCAGACATTCGATCACTTCCTCAGACACCTGAAAGCTATACAAGTGCTCCAGCGGAGAAGCTACAATAAACTGCATCGTATACAGTGTCGATGCGTCCACCGGTATGCCTCCGTGGAGCGCACCACAGGCGCTGCATAACATCCCTCCACGCTTCACGTGAAAAGTATTCAACCGCTCTTTCGCACCGCAGCTGACACAGCCAAACAGGTTCGGGTATTCTCCTCCCAGCACCAGCATCCGAAGCTCGTAAATACGACGGACAAGCCGGTTGTCAAACACCGGCTTTGTAAGTGCCCGCAAGGAGGCATACAACAGATTACACATATCTTTGGCTTCCACATTTTCCACCGCGTAATAGTCTGCCAGTTCCAGAAAATAGAAACCGTAATATGCCGTCTCAATGTCCTCCGTCAGTTCGCGAAAGTAGTTTTTTACACTGATCTTACAGGCGTTATATGCAGTTTTTCCCTCAAACAGCTCAAACTCTCCAAATGCAAACGGATTGGTTGCTGCAAGCAGGGAGCTGTTCGGACGTCTTGCACCTCTGGCAAACACTGTTATTTTTCCACGCTCCCTCGTGAGCACCACCAGCCGTTTGTCATAATCCCCGATGGGCATTGCGGAGAGTACCATTCCATTCAGCAGGATGGTCTGCCCCATGTTCTCTTTCCTCTCTCATCACGCACCTGTCTGCCGCATTCGTCTCACGCGTGCAGGCGCGGTACTCCAGATAATCCCGTACACTTCCGGTTGCCGCAAACCGATTCCATTTTTCATCTGACAATGTACCTTCCCCCTGTTTTTAATATCGTAGAAAATCACTTTCCCAATACTAGAATATGCGCTTGTCAGAAGAAGCATACGAGATAAAAAGTGGAAAATCCCAACAATGCGCAGCTCCATGCAGCCGCGCCGAAAACGGCTTAGTTTTCCTCCTTGTAACCAAAGTTTTTCAGCAGAATGTCACTGTCACGCCAGTCCTTTTTCACCTTGACCCACAGCTTTAAATTCACCTTGCAGTCCAACAGACGCTCAATCTCGTATCGTGCATTTGTGCCGATTTTTTTGAGCATGCTGCCACCCTTTCCGATAATGATGCCCTTATGGGAATCACGCTCACAGATAATCGTTGCGTCAATGTCCACAAGGTTCTGACCCTTGCGGTCCTTCATGCGCTCAATCGTCACGGCAATACCGTGTGGAATCTCATCGCTCAATGCATGCAGCGCTTTCTCACGGATCAACTCCGCTACGATCTGCCGCTCCGGCTGGTCTGTGATCGTGTCCTCATCATAGAACATCGGACCATACGGCAGATACTTGAAGATCGTATCTTTCACATCATCCATGCCCTGTCCCCGCAGTGCGCACGCCGGTATAATCTCCGCGAAATCATAGATTTTCCGATAGGTATCTATGTATTCCAGAAGCTGTTCTTTTTTCTCCACCATATCGATCTTATTGATCACTAAAATAACCGGTGTATTTACTTTTTTCAGAACCTCCGCAATATGCTGTTCCCCGGCGCCGATGAAATTGGTCGGTTCCACCAGCCATAGGATCAGGTCAACCTCACTGAGCGTATGCTCTGCAACGTTAACCATGTACTCACCCAACTTGTTTTTCGCCTTGTGAATACCGGGCGTGTCCAGAAAAACCACCTGCCCCCGCTCCGGATCCGTATAGACAGTCTGGATCCGGTTGCGGGTCGTCTGGGGCTTGTTGGATGTAATTGCGATTTTCTGTCCGATCAGATAATTCATCAACGTCGACTTTCCGACGTTCGGTCTGCCGATAATCGTCACAAAGCCGGATTTTAGTCGCTTCTTTTCATTACTCATTAAAACAGATCCTCCAAATGTAAAAACATATCTTCGTCTTTTGTCAGCGTGTCCTCATTGCCAATCACGCACAGGCAGTCATCTGCCAGCACACTGGCTACCAGCGGCTCCAATGCCCGTATATCTGCCGGAGTGGCCTGCAGTACCTCGTCTCTTTCCTGCTGCGCATCTGCATCCGTCACTCCAGATAAATAGGCGCTCATGGAGCGCATTCCCTTCGTTGCGGGTGTCAGCGGCGTATCCAAAGCGCTGACCGTTCCAATAATAAATTTCGTCATATCCCGTTCATCTACATCAAAGTCATGCAGGTATGCCGGAATTCCATCGAATACCTCATTGGTCTTTCTCAGGTTCGGATCGCGATAAGAAGAAAGATACGAATCTCCATTGCGCGAAAAGCCGCTCATGCAGCCGTAGGCCCCACCCTGTACACGAATGTTCAGCCACAGATAGTCATAGTTCATGATCGTCTTCAAAATCCGAAGTGCCCCCGTATACGCAAATCCGGCCTTCTTGAAGTTACCGCTTCGGGATACATACTGGATCTGTGCCGCGTCCTTGAAGCCCTCATTCTTCTTTTCACAATGCATTGTTAATGTTTCTTCCTTCTCTGCTGTTTCAGGAAGAACCGCCTTTAATTTTTCCAGTTCAGGCGCAAGAGCGTCCCGCCCTGCTGTCTCCACTGTTTCGCTCACGATCAGATGCTCCGTGACAAACACTTTATTGATCAGCGCTTCCAGTTTTTCCCGCAGTGATCCTACACGCTCCTTAAAGTTGCATTCCAGATCTGAAATCAGCCGATACAGTTCTACGCCGCCAACCGCGTCATTAAAGTAGCCTGCCGGCGAGAAATAAGACATTGCGCGCACTGCGGAAACCGCATGTCCCGCAGTCGTCATACTCATCTCCAGTCTGGATTTCACCTGTGCCAGAATCTCATACAGACGCTTTTCATCAGACAGATCCGTGCTGCTTAAAATCTCACTGACCAGCTCCATCGCCTTGGGAAGCTGCGGCGCAAGCACCTTGACACACACCTCATAACGCGCATCCAGCTTATTTTCATCCTTTGCGTCTACGAAAATATTGAGCACGGATGAGATGCCTCCGGTATACAGATTGATCTCATTGGCGAGCTCACTATAGCTGTAA
The DNA here is from genome assembly GCA_022771765.1 of Lachnospiraceae bacterium. Classification (GTDB taxonomy): domain Bacteria; phylum Bacillota; class Clostridia; order Lachnospirales; family Lachnospiraceae; genus W0P33-017. Next base: position 5,702 of record JALELN010000085.1, read on the forward strand.
TTTGCCGTATCCATATAGCCAAGCACAGCCTTCAACACACCCAGATACGGCAAATCCTCTACTGACAAATGGTTCAGCCCAAACAGAAGATCCACATAATAAATACCGTTTGTCGCGATATTGTGATGCACCACCGGTAATCCTGCCATCGTACATGTCTCATTGTAAAAATGAGCCGCTTCCTTTTTCATGTCCGCCCGGGTCAGAAGCGGAATCTTCTCCAGATCTTCTTTGGGAGAAGGCTCTGCCTGATATTCTTTCAACTGCGCCGTGCGCTCCACGAGCGTCTGCAACTCCTCCTGGCTCAGTGTGGCTTTATAATCTGCCAGTTTTTTCTCTAAAGCCCTGTCATTTTCTGCGGTCAGTCCCTTTTTCGGATTGATCATGACAAGGGATGCATGCGGATTGTCAAGAAGCCATTTTTTCACCAGTTCTTCAAAATATCCGCTTTCGCTCTCTGCCTGCTCACGCAGAAATGCAAACGTCTCTCCTGCCTCCAGATGCAGGAAGGGCTCATTCTCATCGTAAAGCCAGCTGTCCATACACTGCAGACCGTAGATCAGCCCCTTGGGATAGGAACCAAAATCCGCCTCACGGTATTTAAACTCCGCGCTGTTGATGCCGGCCAAAAGTGCCTTTTTGCTGATACCATCTTCTACCTGCTTTTGCAGTGTCTCCCGAATCACCTGCAAAAAACGTTCTTTGTCTGAAATATTGGCATTTTTTGCCACAATAGAAAAAATCGGCTGATAGGTGGAATTGTCATATGAGCTGATAATATCCTTGCCGATACCTGCATCCAGCAGCGCCTGCTTTAAGGGTGCTCCCGGCGCGCCCAAGAGCGCATAGTCCAGCACATCAAAGGCAAGATAATATTCTTTGTTTAAAACCGTATCCACCACCGCGTTGTATGCAAGATACGCATTATCCTCCAGCGATTCACTGCTGGCGATGGGATAATCTCTTGTGATCTCAATCGGTGCCACAAAAGGCTGCTGTCTTTGCACCTGAGAGTCAACGGGCTGGTTTTCGTACTGTGACAGATAATGCTCGTCAATCCACGCGAGTTTCTCTGCCATATCCATATCTCCATACAAATAAATGTAGGAATTGCTCGGATGATAGTAACGTCTGTGGAAGTCCAGATATTGCTCATAAGTAAGCTGCGGGATCACCTCCGGATCACCGCCGGACTCGTTTGCGTATGTCGTGTCAGGGAACAGAGAATTTAAAATCACACGGTCAAGCACGCCCTCGGGAGAAGAAAACGCACCTTTCATCTCATTGTACACGACACCGTTTAATGTAATCGGTGCATCTACATTCTCCAGTTCGTAATGCCAGCCCTCCTGCAAAAAGATTTCCTTGTATTTATAAATGTTCGGATGAAAAACCGCATCCAGATATACATGCATCAGGTTTTGAAAATCCTTGTCATTACAACTTGCCACGGGATACACGGTCTTGTCCGGATAGGTCATCGCATTTAAAAATGTATTCAAAGAACCCTTTGCCAGTTCCACAAAGGGATCCTTGACAGGGAAGTCATCCGATCCGCACAGCACAGTGTGCTCAATGATATGCGGAACTCCGGTAGAATCATCCACGGGTGTACGGAATGCGATATAAAACACTTTATTCTCGTCGTCATTCTCCATCAATGCCACCTTCGCACCACTCTTTTTATGTCGAAGAAGCGTCCCCTTAGAGCCGAGGTCCGTTAAGTCCTCCTCGCGGACCACTTCATAAGCGTTCAATTCTGATAGTTGTCTGCTATTCAATCCTGTGTCCTCCAAATCCTTTTTTACCAGTATTTCCAGTAATTACAATAGTATAACACTTTTCAGATATAAAAAAAAGCAAAAAAACAGTCATCCCATAACGGAATGACTGTTTTCGTCTGCAAAACAAAATATTGTGGCTAATTATGAAAGTCTGGTAACGTTTGCTGCCTGAGGTCCTTTTTCTCCCTCTACAACTTCGAACTCAACCTTCTCGCCATCCTTCAATTCCTTGAAGCCGTCCATATTCAGTGCTGAGAAATGAACAAATACTTCGTTGCCGGCTTCATCAGAAATAAAT
>JALELN010000153.1 GCA_022771765.1 Lachnospiraceae bacterium
CATAGTATTGCTGTCGTTTAACCATCGGAGGCAGTCCACCGTTAGCAGAGCAGATCCTCCGGTTATTCCAATAGCTGATGAAGTATCTCCAGATGAGAGTTTTTAACTGTGCTACAGTCATTGCGGTGGTGTCATAACGCCCATAAAGTAATTCATCTTTGAAGCGTGCCCACATGCTTTCACATCTGGCATTGTCATGGCATCGGCCACCGGCACTGTTCATGCTTTGGAGAATGCCATATTTGTTGATTGCTTTACGATATAGTTCGCTGGTATACTGGGTACCCCTATCGCTGTGAAGAATAGCTCCACGGAGCATAGGGTAAGCTTTGCAAGCATTATCTAAAGTTTGTTCACAAAGGGTTGCTTTCATATTTGTATCCATGGCAAGCCCTAATACTGCCAAATCATAGCAGTCAAAGATAGCTGAAACATACAGTTTTCCATCGGAAGCCTTTATTTCAGTCATATCGGTAATGCACTTTTCAAGAGGTTTATTAGCTGTGAAATCACGCTTAATTAAATCGTCGGATTTACGTGCTTCTTTATTGTCTTTCCATCTGCAAACATTTTCCTTTTTCCCCAAGTGGTATTCTCTGAGATGGATCGGGATTCTTCCTGTGCAAGGGAACTCATGATTGTGATGAGAAGCTCGCCCTTTGCGTCAAGAGTCCAGATATTCTCTTTTTCAAAATAAATCTCTACACCTTTTTCCTTAAGTTCCCTGACCGTGGTAAGTGAATCGACCGTGTTTCTTGCAAATCGGCTGACTGATTTCGTAATAATAAGGTCTATCTTTCCGGCAAGTGCATCCTCAACCATCTGATTGAAGCCGTCACGCTTTTTCGTATTGGTAACTGTGATACCTTCATCAGAATACATCCCTGCAAACTCCCAGTCATCACAAGAAGTTATGTAATTGGTGTAATAATCCATCTGTGCCTCGTAGCTGGTAGTCTGTTCCTCATGATCCGTTGATACTCTCGCATAACCTGCAACCCTGCGTTTCTTTTTTTCATTGATCGGCTTAGCCGTGTATCGGTTGACCGAAGCCGGAATCTTTGTTATTGTCTTTGCCATGTCCGGACACCACCTTCCTTCATATAAAAATCAATCCTGTCATTGTAGGAAACTGTTTTCCCAATCCTGCAGAAAATCTGCATTTCCAAATTCTCATCTGCATCAACAGCCCATTTGGCGGCCTCATATAATTCTTTTTCCTTCATGTACTTATGTGTACATGCATGTCTGTCACTCTTCTTTGCATTACATATCCATACAGGTCTGCCGTGGTTTGCCATCCTGACAATTGATGAACCACAGCAGCCACAAAATATCTTCCTTGAAAAAGGTGTCTGATAGTAAGTCCCTTTGGGGTATTCCCGGATATGAGTCCTCGCCGTACCATCTGTCATGAAAAAATCAATATGATCATCGTACAGGATGATTTTACTGACTTTGTCTTTCTTCCCGGCTATCTGCCCCAGAATGCTTTTTAGTTCTGCCTCTCGAATCGGAAGAAGATCACATTCCTTTGTCTTTCTTTTATTGCAGTCAATATATGCATTCTCTGCATCCATCCTCTGATCCTGCACATGATTGCACGCATATCCGCACTTCCCACATTTTACTGTTCCACCGCTGATTCCTGCATTTGTCAGAGCAGAACTTCTTTTCCTTACGACCCAGATTCTGCACCACCTCCACACCACAACCAAAGCAGAAATGCTTCCCCTGACCAATCAGAACAGCAACTTTTTTTGCCCTTATCCCGTTTAGTCCCTTTCGCCGGCAGAATGATTTGACCGTATTTTCAGACAGCCAAGCATCCCTGCAATCTTTGTATATCCGTATCCATCAGTGCGTAACTTTTGTATCCCCGCTTTCTGTTCTTCCGTCATGATCTCATCCTGCGCCCTTTATTGAAGAAGAATCACCTTTACCATCGACAGGATATAGCTTTCACCTCATTTTGGACAGCTTTTTGCCAAATGAACGAATTTTTGCACACAAAAAAAGAAGGCTCAGAGGACACTCATCCTCCAAGCCTTAGAAAATCATGCCATAACATTTAAAATACTTATTTTTTGTTATTTATTGATTAAATTTACTCTCTGCCGATTTCGGAACAAATTCCAGTTTCAGCTGCATTCCCAAGCCTTCAGCCAGTCTTTTTACCATACTTAAACTTGGATTCCTCGTTCCATTTTCTATTCGACTGATATCTGCCTGAGTAATCCCTGTTCTAGCAGATAACTCTTTTTGTGTAATATTCTGATCAACCCTGGCACTTATCATTTCCTGAATAATATCATATTCCGGCTCCAATGCATCATATTCTTCTTTTACCTCAGGATTTTGCAATGCTTTTTCTTTATAATCACGATAACTACTCATTGCCGTACCTCCGTTCATAGTCTGCCTTATATTTTTTTGCCAAATCTTTCTCTGACTTTGGTATTTTCTGTGTCTTTTTTACAAATCCATTCGTCAGGACCGCTTTTTGACCTATAACAAAGAAATACAATACTCTGGTAATATCAGATCCCTGCTTTGCTCGCAGTTCAAATATTTCATCCTCCACTGGTTTAGAATATGGTTCTCTTAATAATGCCCCATTCGCTTCCAAACAAATCGATCGTACGAAGCGTTTTTGCTAATAACTTGGGTTTCAAAGAATCCAAAAATTCTTGTACAGGGCATTTTCCATCCTCTGTATCATAAAATATTATTTCATACATTAGCATCCCACTTTCTGTTATTTTTATAATATGTTCCATTCGACATATTGTCAATACTTCTATTCATAAATAGTTACAAATTCCTCTGCGACTAATCCATCCTCACAAGCCCTCACCTTGATCTGTCCGCTTTTCATTGTATACAAAATATGGCTGCCTGCTGCCTCGATACGCGCAACTGCCTCTGCATCAGGATGACCGTAACGATTATGTTCTCCGCAGGAAATGACAGACAGCTTCGGTGAAAGCGCCTTCAGATATGCTTCGGAATTGGAGTATTTGGAACCGTGGTGCGCTGCCTTGTAGATATCTATCTTCTGCAATCTGCCACTCTTAAGCAGCCATTTTTCCTGATCTGCACCAATATCTCCCGTCCAGAGAGCCCGTACATGCGCATCCTCATATAGGCAGACAAGGCTCGATCCATTACAGTCATAGACAGGCGTGGTCGCATCAGGAGACAAAAAGCGCAAAATGCCTCCAGGCGTCTGTTCAACCTTTGTACCGCCTGTTCTGTCAGCCATTTCAAAAAACATTGCATCCACGCCGTCAGAATTAATCAATTGCAAAGTATCTCCGCCACGCACCACAATCACAGGTACTTCATATTGCGCTAATGTCTCCAGCAACCGCAGTTTTGCCTCATTCTCCGGCATCTGCCGTGAGATCACCACCGCATCTATCCGATAACCGGCCTCCAATACCTCATAAAATCCGTTCACGTGATCCTCGTCCAGATGTGATAAAATCCAGTAATCCACCTTTCGAATGCCCTTTGATTTTAAAAACGGTAAGATTCGGTAAGTTCCCACACCGGACACATCCGTGCTGCCGCCATCCACAAAACACACCACTCCATCATCCGTGCGAAGCATGGAGCCATCTCCCTGCCCGACATCCAGATAGTCAATCTCGAAACCGGCCGACGGGACATGGATAAGAAACGTAAGAAGCAGCACCGTTCCCGCAACAAGAGATCCGTATATTCTGCCCGCCCCACGAACCACCTCGCTCTCCGCATCTCCTTTTTCTGCCACGCACCCGGGGGGTTCCGCCTCATACCGGTTCGTTTTCACTCGCACGTGCTTCTGCTTTGTCAAATATTCTATCGTAAACAGCAAGATACACAGCAGTCCGTAATACAGCCACAGTTTTCCCATTGACGGTCGCCCGCAGATCACCGTGGAAAAGGGCAGTCGCGCCGTCACTTCACACATCCACATATACACAGTCAGCACGATCCGACACGGTATGAGCAGGAAACGGGCCACCGGAAGCAGAAGTATTCCCACACAGCCTCCCGCTAATCCAAATCCAAGTACCATACCCAGATAGGGCAGAAGCAACAGATTCAAAAACAGTGCATACAACGGCAGTTCATAATAATAGAACGCCACAAGTGGAAGCGTGAACAGCTGTAACAACAGCGCTGCGCTAAGGGGATACACCAGCCGGTACATGCGCCCGCCATCCTCTTTTTTCGGCAGTATCATTCCTGTTGTAACCACTCCTAACACAGCCAAAAATGAAAACTGGAAGCTCGCATCATGCAAAAGGAACGGATTTTCCAGAAGAAGTAAGGTTGCAAGCACCGCCAGCGCCGAGCAGGTATCATACCCCCGCCCCATACACTGCGCCAGCAGATAGATCAAAAACATGCCGATGGCGCGGCTGGCAGACACACCCATTCCGATCATCATTCCGTACAGCATTAAAACGCCTGCTGTCGCACACGCGCCTTGCGCGTAAGAGCGCTTACACTTGCGTAAAAGCGTATAGACACTCATACCGATCATACTGATATGCATACCGGATATCGCCAGAATATGACTGATACCCGCCTGCTGAAAGAGCGTGCGCACATCAGACTCCAGCAGAGCTTTTTCTCCGGCTGCCATCGCAGACATGATCCCGGCTTCCCGGACGGGCAGACATGCTTCATAAACACTGCACAGGTCTGTACGAAGAGAATACAGTTTTTCCCACCACGCAAACATCCCGTAAGGTGCACGAACACAGACCATCTCCTTCGCGGACATCCGCCCGATGATCTTTCTGTTTTTATAATATTGTTTCTCATTGAATTGTCCCTCGTTTCGAGGGGAATTGAACTCCCTGACCGATCCTTTGACCGATAGAACACAGCCCGGCGGATATCCGCCGTCCTCTGTAGATACAACCACCCGATTTTCATAGCCCGGCAGTGCGAGTGTCAGCTGCCAGCGCTCATTTTTTTGTTCTTTGCGGATGAGCGTTCCGCGCACATATATCTGCTGCCCGCATAAGAGCTCTCGACATTCTTTTTCCCATATTTCCTCCTGCCGGACATAACAACCGGCTCCGAGTGCCCCTGCCATGAGAAGCAACACTCCCCGCAGGATACATTCGGGATAATTTTTTTTCAAAAACTGCGGAAAAAGGATTGTCAGGGTAAGCAGAACTGCCGGCAGAAACATCTGCCGGCTGCCATACTCCGCCCAAAGAATGCCAAAGATCAGCGCTATCGCAAGCCGGCAGCTCAAGCGTTTAATCCAATGGATGTTTATTCTCCTCCTTAATATCATTGACAATCACAGTTCGGCTGCTGTCCGCCAGACGCACGTAGGAGAGATCCTCCTCATAGATCGTGCTGAGTGAAAAGCTCTCGCGGTATACCCCGGATGTGTCACCGTTGACAGAAATCTGTACTTTATCGATATGTGGCAGCGCTGTCAGCGAATCCACAAGCGAATAGATCACAATTGCCTCCTGCACATTATAGTTCTGGGTCCGAAAACCGTCATCTAAACTGACATAACAGATACGGTCCGCCACAGACACATTTACGAGTGCAGTTTCCGCCGGAATCGATGCAATGGCATCACTCGTTCTGGGTCCCGCCAGAAGATGCTCAATCACAAGTTTTTCCAATGAAACATTACTGTTATAGTAGACTCTCTGTGTCTCCAGCACCAGCCCGTCACCCGTAGGATTGGAAAAATACAGATCCAGCGTTGCATGCTGGATAGAATTGATCTGTTCACCCGGATTGACCACAAAATCATCTACTGTCATCTCTCCGACCTCATTACCGCGCGTATCCAGTAAAGGTTCATTTTCCACAAAAAATTCCAGACAATCCACACCATCAATCTGTGTCAATGTCTGCACCAGAGCAAGCCTGCACAAAATCTCCTGGACGGAATCCATCGTGTGATAAGCATCATTAAAATATACCTTTAAATCACCGTCATCCTTTAACAGTGTCTTGGTCACCCGGACCCCTTCCGGAATTGGTTTTACATAGTCCACATCTCCGGAATCCGTCGACAGGACGTTGATCAGTTCCTGTACCAGCAGTTCTGTATCCTTCACATCTGCATTCGGCTCATAGTCCATCCGGACGGTTTTTGTCTGTTCCTTATCCAGATAGCTGATAAAAAACGTTCCCTGCGGCTGTTCTTTATCACCACATCCGAGCAGCACGGCACTGATCAGACAAATCACAGCTGCTAAAATCATATGTTTTTTTCGCATGCCGTCCTCCTAGTTTGCAATATATTTCAGCGGAATACGAACAGTAAAGATCGTGCCCTCTCCTTCTGTGGAGAATGCCTTAATCGCACCGCGGTGCATCAAAATGACGTTGCGCGTAATCGCCAGGCCGAGACCTGTACCGCCGATCTCACGAGAATGAGATTTGTCCACACGGTAAAAACGCTCATATATATGATCCAGCGCATCCTCCGGAATACCGATACCGTTGTCCTCTACCTTCACATAAAAATACTGATGATCCGCGTTCAGTGACACATGTACCCAGCCATCCTTTTTATCATTATACTTAATGGCATTCTCGATCAGGTTCGTGAGCGCTAAAGACATCTTTGTCTCATCAATCTCCGCAGTCACTGGCCGGAAACTCTCCAACACCAGTTCAATATTCTGCTTCTCCGCAATTGGCATCAGCCGTTTCATGATCAGTTCCAGCGATTCATTGACATTGACAGTGCTGATGTTAATGCTGTCTGCTGCCTTGTCCATCTTTACCAGTGAGAGCAGATCCGTAATGATTTTGTTTTCCCGGTCAATCTCAGAGGCGATATCCGACATGAACTCCTGATACAACTCCACGGGTGCCCCTTCCTGGTCAAGCAGTGAATCTGCCAGCACCTTCATAGAAGTCAGCGGTGTTTTCAGCTCGTGTGACACATTTGATACAAATTCCTGTCTGGATTCATCCAGCACCTTCATATTTTTGAGCATGGCGTTGATGTTCGCGGAAATTTCCTCAGTCTCCGTAAAATCATCGATCATGAGCATGTCCTCACCGTAACCAATCTGAATCTCCTCAATGGACTTTGTCATTTTCCGGAACGGCTTCGCGAAAAAATTAGACACAAAGATGGCAAATACCACAATCAGAATCGCGGCAGAAATCTGAATGATAAGGGCGATATTGCGCAGATAAGCAACGGAGTCCCGCACATTATCTGTGGATACGCTCACCAGAAGCACACCCAGAATCTCCTGCGTCTCCACATCGCGAATCGGCAGCGTCAGCTGGATATAGCGGTTCACCGGATCATATTTGCTGGATTCCTGTCCCTGAAAACTGGTGGCAACCTCCTCGGAAATAATAATCTTGGCCGTATCCAGATCATAGGTATCCTTGATAATATGAAATGTATTGTCCACGACCAGAATGCGACCATCGTAAATATTACAGATCAGTTCCAGTTTGGAGTTAATGGACTTATTGGAGACATCCTCCAAATACCCGTTATTCGCAATCTGATCCGAGAGAATTTTTGCCTGACTTAAAATATCGATGCTCCGGTCGGCGACTGCCCGGCTCTCATATCCGCGCAGCAGACCGATGCGCAGGGCAATTCCCGGAAGCATTCCAAAAATGACAAAAGCAATGACTAAACGAAATCGCAGACTTTTAAAAAAATTACGCAGTTTCTTTTTCGACTTCATCCTACCTGTTCCTTATCCACGGTAATAATAGCCCACACCCCACTTCGTGTGAACATATTTCGGCTCGCTGGGATTTGCCTCAATCTTTTCACGCAGACGCCGCACATGTACATCTACCGTACGCACATCGCCGGGGTAATCCACACCCCAGACGAGCTCCAGCAGTTTTTCACGGCTGAATACCTTATTCGGATTGGTGACGAACAGCTCCAACAACTCAAATTCTCTGGCGGTCAGATTGACCTCTCTGCCGAGAATGAACAGTCGGCGGCTCTCCAGATCGAGTCTCAGATCGCCACTTTCGATGACCTTTGCCTTGTCGGGTGCAGGCTCCTTCGTGCCTGTTCTTCGCATGATCGCCTTGATGCGGGCCTTGACCTCCAGAATATTGAAAGGCTTGGTAATATAATCGTCCGCGCCATATTCCAGACCCAGAATCTTATCCATGTCATCGCCCTTCGCCGTCAGCATGACAATCGGCACATTTGAAAATTCCCGAATGCGCTGACAGACTTCAAAACCGTCCATCTTTGGCAGCATCAGATCCAGAAGAATCATATCATACGCATTTTCCGTCGCAAGCTTTAATGCTTCCTCTCCATCATAAGCACACTCCACTTCCATACCATCCTGCTCCAAAGAAAAACGGATTCCCTTTACAATCAGTTTTTCGTCATCCACCACAAGCACTTTTTTTGCCATAATCACACCTCATGTTATACTGTTTCGTCATACCAAACAGCATTCTTAATCTACTTTTATGCAGTCTTCCAGCTTTGCAAAAACCCCGTCTCCGATTCCATCTACATTTTTGATATCCTCAATCGTCCCGAATGCCCCGTTTTTCTCACGGTAGGCAACGATACTGCGCGCCTTCGAATCACCGATACCGGGCAGCGTCTTTAATTCCTCCGGATCTGCTGTATTGATATTTACAAGACTCTCTGAACGCGCTTCCTCTGCGGCAGTTTTTTCCTGCTGCTCCTCTTTCGTCGGAATCTCGATCATCTGCCCATCTGACAACAGCTCTGCCTGATTGACTGCTGTAGTGGCCGCCTCGTCCGTCATTCCGCCGGCAAGGGCAATCGCCTCATACACACGGCTGTCTGCAGGCAGTTCATATACACCGGGATTCATAACAGCGCCACACACAAAAACAGCCAGCAGCTGTGCTTCACGCGAAGCAGTTCCCTCTGCGTGATCAACATCTGTCTGCAACGCTTCCTCTCCTTCTTCCTGCAAAACATCTTCCGACGGTGATACAGCATTTTCCTGCGCACCGGTCTCTGTGGGAAGTACAGTCACCGCCGGTGCCGTCTGCCCCTGATATGCGCACCCATATAAAAGTAACAGCAAAAGACAGCTCATCGCTGTCCTTGCTGTCCTCTTTTGTCTTTTTGAACATTTATGAATCTTTATTTTCTGTTGATCCATCCAAATCGCTCCTTCCTGCAACCGGCTGCAGGTAAGAGCACTCAAAGCGATATCTTTATTTTAGCGGAGAATCGTAGAATTTACAACCCTTTGTTTGTGGCATTTTTACGACAATTCGTCGAGACATAAGGAAAGTTTTTCGATCATCTCGTCCACATGGCACTTTTCAATCACAAGTGGCGGCACAAAACGCAGTACATCGCTGCCTGCCGTGATCAGAATCAATCCGTGTTCCAGCGCTTTCGCGGACACTTCACCGACCTTTTTGGTACACACGACACCCTGTATCAGACCGACACCCCTGTGGGCAGTCAGACAGTCGTACTTTGCAACCAGCTCCTCCAGCTTTTCAGAGAGATACGCGCCTACTTCCTGTACATGTGCCGTGATGTTTTCCCGCTCCATCATCTCGAGCACCTTTGTCACGGCAGCTCCCACAAACGGATTGCCACCATAAGTCGTGCCGTGGTCGCCGGGCGCAAGCGATTTTTCCGCCACCTTTTCCGTCATGAGAAACGCTCCCACCGGAACACCGCAGCCCAGCGCCTTGGCACTGGTCATGATGTCCGGCTTTATGCCGTAACCCTGCCATGCAAACATATGACCACTGCGTCCCATGCCGCACTGAATCTCATCGAGGATCAGCAGAATATCTTTTTCATCGCACAGTGTGCGCACACCCTCTAAAAATTCTTTGGAAGCGGGATAAATACCGCCCTCGCCCTGAATGGTCTCCATAATGATCGCACAGGTCTTGTCAGTGACCTGCGCCTTCACGCTCTCGAGGTCATTGAAGTCCGCATATTTTACACCGGGCATCAGCGGCTCAAAGGGCTCTCTGTAATGCTCATTTCCCGTCACGGACAGCGCGCCGATCGTTCTGCCGTGGAAAGAGTGATTCATTGCGATGATCTCATGACCGCCATGTCCGTCTCTGGTATACGCATATTTTTTCGCCGCCTTGATTGCTCCCTCGATCGCTTCCGCGCCGCTATTCGTAAAGAACACGCGGTCCATACCGCTCGCCTTCTTCAGTGCCCCGGCTGCGGTCGCTGTAGGCACGTTGTAGTACAGGTTTGACGTGTGGATCAGCTTGTCGATCTGTGCCTTTAAGGCATCATTATATTCTTTATTGTTGTAGCCGAAGGCCATGACAGCGATTCCTGCCGCAAAATCCAGATATTGCTTTCCGTCCGTGTCATAGAGATACACGCCGTCGCCCTTGTCCAATACCAGTGAAAACCGGTTGTAAACATGTAACAGTGCATCCTCTGCCAGCTGAATCTGTTCTTCTTTATTTGTCTTCATGATAGAATTTCTGCTCCTTATCTCCTAAAAATGCGGTTCCGACACCCTTGTTGGTAAAGATCTCCAACAGCAGGCAGTGGGCGATGCGTCCATCCAGAATATGGACGCGGGAAACACCCTGCTCCATCGCGTCGATGCAATTGTTGAGCTTCGGCAGCATGCCGCCGCCGATAAAACCGTCCTCTATGAGCTTTCGCGCCTCGGACAGATGCAGTTCGGAAATCAGCGTGCTCTTGTCGTTCGGGTCTTTGTAAACGCCCTCAATATCCGTCAGGAAGGCGAGTTTTTCCGCATTTACCGCTTTTGCGATCGCACATGCCGCGTCATCTGCATTGATGTTGTAGGACTGATAATTATCATCCATACCGATCGGTCCCACGATGGGCAGAAAATCTTTTTCCAGCAGATCGTAGAGAATCTTCGGATTAACCTCGGTGATCTCACCGACAAAACCGATATCCTCACCGTTTGAATACTTTTTCTCTACCTTCAGCAGTCCGCCGTCTTTTCCGGTGATACCGACACCCATCACTCCCAGCTGCTGTACCATCTGTACCAGCGACTTGTTGACCTTATTCAAAACCATCTCGGCAATCTCCATCGTTGGCTCATCCGTCACCCGCAGTCCATTAATAAAATGCGGTTCCATACCGACTTTTTCCACCCACTTGCTGATCTCCTTGCCGCCGCCGTGCACGATGATCGGCTTGAAGCCGACGAGTTTTAAGAGTACCACATCCTGAATGACGCTTTTTTTCAGTTCCTCATCCACCATTGCGCTGCCGCCGTATTTCACAACAATGATCTTGCGGTTAAAGCGCTGGATATAAGGGAGTGCCTCCACCAGCACCTGTGCTTTCTGTAAAATATCGTCCATATTTTCCATTTTATTTTTCTCCTTTTTTCGTAACTGTTCAGTACCTTCACAGTTCCGATCTGTTCTGAATAGTTGCCTCTTTTCTTATAAACGATCTTGAAATTGCGAAACGATTTACGTTACGTTTTTGAGTCATGTGAGCACAT
>JALELN010000220.1 GCA_022771765.1 Lachnospiraceae bacterium
TATTTCAGACATTCCATTTGTTGAATAAATTAGAAAAACTTGTTACGTTTATTTTGATCTTCTCCTCACATACTATGTGTACCAACAGCAAACAAGCTGTTGATCATATACAAAAGCAAACGAAAACAACAGAGTATCGTAACTGTGAAGGCACTGAACAGTTACGGATGATTTACCAAGGAGGAAATTCAAAATGTCAAGTAAGAATACTACTTCTGTTCCTGAGGCAAAGGAAGCGATGAATCGTTTTAAGTATGAGGTTGCAAGCGAGCTGGGTGTGCCTTTAAAGGATGGTTACAACGGTGATCTGACCTCCAGACAGAACGGTTCTGTCGGCGGATATATGGTCAAGAAGATGATCGAGGCACAGGAGAAACAGATGGCAGGCAAATAAACACTGCCAATGAAAAAAGTACGCTCACCGCAGGATCCCTGCGGCGGGCGTACTTTTTATATTCACAGAATACCATCATTTTTTTACTATAATAATTACAGGCTGAGTGTGACATCACCTTTTTCAAAGATCTCCTTCATTTTGAGGCGCAGATTCTCATGTTTTTCCATCTGGAGACCCGGATCTTCCTCAAGAATCCGTTTTACCTCGTCAGAAGCGTGCTGCAACACCTTTGCGTCGGTATATATATCCGCGATCATGAAGCTCATATCCCCGGACTGACGGATACCGAAGAAATCTCCCGGTCCCCGAAGCTTCAGATCCTCTGAAGCGATATAAAATCCGTCGTTTGACTTGTTCAATATCTCCAGACGCTCTTTTGCCCGGTCAGAATCCGAAGCATTCATCATGATACAGTAGGACTGTGCGCCGCCCCGGCCCACACGGCCCCGTAGCTGATGGAGCTGCGCCAGTCCGAAGCGGTCTGCGTTCTCGATCATCATAACAGTAGCATTTGGCACGTTGACGCCAACTTCGATGACTGTGGTAGATACAAGTACATCAATCTTCTGATCCTTAAAGTCCTCCATGATCTGATTTTTCTCAGTCGCTTTCATCTTGCCGTGGAGACAGGCAATGCGCACCTCTGGTGACAGGGATGCCTTTAACCGTTCCGTGTAATCCGTCACATTATTGGCGTCAAAATTTTCCGATGCCTCCACCAGCGGGCAGATAATATATGCCTGATGCCCCGCCGCAATCTCCTTTTCTAAAAATGCATTAGCTTTCGGACGGTAATTCTCTCCGACTACACAGTTTTTGATGGGAAGCCTCGTGGCAGGCACTTCATCCATAACGGAAATATCCATATCGCCGTATAAAATAATCGCCAGTGTACGCGGAATCGGCGTGGCGCTCATGACCAGAATATGGGGTGTCTGACCTTTGTTTGCAAAGGTTTCCCGCTGGCGCACGCCAAAACGGTGCTGTTCATCCGTGATGACCAGTGCCAGATTCTCATATTCGACCGCCTCCTGGATCAACGCATGTGTACCGATGATCAGCGCATCCGTATGCGCAGCGATCTGCGCACGTGCCTCACGTTTCTGCTTTGCAGTCATGGAACCGGTCATAAGCACGATGGTCTTTTCGATACCGAACCGTTCACATAGTTCGATAAAGGACTGTTCATGCTGCTTTGCAAGCACCTCCGTGGGTGCCATGATCGCCGAC
Organism: Lachnospiraceae bacterium; assembly: GCA_022771765.1. Lineage (GTDB taxonomy): Bacteria > Bacillota > Clostridia > Lachnospirales > Lachnospiraceae > W0P33-017. The sequence continues at coordinate 1,628 of JALELN010000220.1, forward strand.
TGATAACCGTTGTCAGAGGCATAGAGCATGGCTAAGAATGCTACAATCGTCTTTCCGCTTCCCACATCTCCCTGTATAAGCCGCTGCATGAGCACCTCGCCCCGCATGTCTGTTAAGACTTCGTCCAGTGTGCGGCGCTGTGCGACCGTCAGCGCATAGGGAAGCTTTTCTATGTATGCTTCCACGTCTGCCGGTTCTGAAAAATGATGGGGATTCTTTTGTTTTTCCTCACCGTTTTTCTGGAGCTGCATCGTCATGAGAAACAGGAAAAATTCATCAAATACCAGCCGTTTACGCGCCCAGGTGAGCGTGTCCATGGAATCCGGAAAATGGATCTGATCCAGCGCATAATTGTACTCTGCCAGCTCATATTTTTCCCGGACATCCACCGGCAGCCAATCAAAAAAACTGTCGCAGGCATTTAGGGCATTGCGGATCGTTTTTATTAAAAATTTGTTTGTGATACCACGGGTCAGGGCGTAAACCGGCTGCAATGTTTCTTCTATTGCGGCGTAATCCTCCGGCGAGAACAGCGCCGGCTGCTCCATGTGGAAGGTGCCGTTTTTGTCCGTTACCTTTCCGTAGAGGATCACGGTCTTTCCCTTTTTCAGTCCGTTCGCGATATAGGGCAGACGAAACCAGATCGCCTCCAGCTTCGCGCCGTCACATTCGCTCTTTAGGATCGTGATCGTCATAGCGCGGGTGCGGCGCATGACGGCCGGCTTTTCAATGCGGACGATCACAGCCGCCTGCGCGCCGTCATATAGTTCATTGATTTCTGTTGCGGGGGGATATTTCACATAATCTCTGGGAAAATGAAGGAGTATATCACCAACGGTGTATACTCCCATATTTTGTAAAAGTCCTTCAGTTTTTTCCCCCACGCCCTTCACTTCCCGGATGGGTGCAGTCAGTTCCATAAATGTTACTCCACAGATAAAATATAGTAATAGATGGGCTGTCCACCGTCATTGACCTCTACTTCCAGATCTTCATATTTCTCCTGAAGCTGATCAGCAAGCGCCTGCGCATCCTCTTCGGACACATCCTCGCCGTAGTAGAGGCTGATAATACCGCTCTCCTCATCCACCAGCTCATCTATCATCGCAAGCAATGTCTCATTCAGCTCGGCGCCCACAGCGAGAAGACCATCGTCACCGATACCCATATAGTCGTTTTCTTTAATTTCCTTATCATCGATCACTGTATCACGCACAGCATAGGTGATCTCCCCGCTCTTCACATTGCACAGTTCCCCGGTCATGCGGTCTGCATTCTCCTCTGCGCTCTGCTCAGGGATGAAATTAATCAGCGCACTGATGCCCTGAGGAATTGTCTTTGTGGGAATCACATAGATCTTTTTCTCCTCTGACAGCTCTGCCGCCTGATTCGCCGCGAGAATGATATTTTTATTGTTCGGCAATACGAATACATTCTTTGCCGGAACCTTTTCAATGGCATGCAGAATATCATCTGTGCTGGGATTCATGGTCTGACCGCCCTCAATGATCACGTCCACGCCAAGACCACTGAAAATCTCGCTTAAGCCCGCACCTGCTGATACGCTGATAAAGCCCATCTCCTTTAATTCCACAGGAGCAGCCTCAGCCTCTGCTTTGGCCTGCTCGGCCGCTACCTTCTGTGCGTCCCTGATCAAACGCTCCTGATGCTCCTCGCGCATATTGTCAATTTTAATCTTGCTGAGAGAACCATGCTTCAATGCCTCCTGAATCGCCAGACCGGGATCATTGGTATGTACATGGGTCTTCACGATCTCATCATCCGCAACCACGACAATGGAATCACCGATGGAGGTCAGAAATGCCTTGTACTTTGCCACTTCCTCATCTCTTAAAGGCTTGTTCAATACAATGATAAACTCCGTACAGTAGCCAAATTTGATCTCAGCCTCTGTCTCAGCTGAAATTTTTGTGATGCCGCCGGAAGTCTGAGCGCTCTCGAAACTGCTGTAGTCGATCTCTTTGCCCATCAACGCATCATAGGCACCCTGAAGAACGACAACCAGACCCTGTCCGCCGGAATCCACGACACCCGCCTGTTTTAAAACAGGAAGCATGTCCGGGGTTTTCTGTAACACACGCTCTGCCTCATCAATAACCGCTTTTATAAATACCTCAAGGTCATCCGTCTCCTCAACCATGTCGATCGCCTTATCTGCAGCGCCTCTGGCTACGGTCAGGATCGTACCCTCCTTGGGCTTCATGACTGCCTTATATGCAGTCTCGACCGCCTTGTCACAAGCCTCTGCAAGTACAACCGTGTCAATATATTCATAGTTTGCAATCACTTTCGTAAAACCGCGAAACAGCTGTGACAGGATCACACCTGAATTTCCTCTTGCACCGCGCAGCGAACCGGATGAGATGGCTTTTGCCACAGACTTCATATCCTTTTTCTCCAGACTGCTGACTTCCTTTGCAGCGGCAAGAATTGTCATGGACATGTTCGTTCCGGTATCACCGTCCGGCACCGGAAACACGTTCAACTCATTGATCCACTCTTTTTTTGCCTCCAGATTGTTTGCACCTGCCAGAAACATCTTTGCAAGCAGTGATGCATCTATCTTCTCTGTTCCCACTTATCTTTCCTCCTAATCGATTACTCGTACTCCCTCTACGGAAATATTGATCTTTTTGATCTTCATACCGGTAAACTCTTCTACACGGTACTTCACGGTCTCGATCAGATTGTCCGAAACAGTGAAAATACTCACTCCGTAGGAAACAATGACATGAAAATCGATACTGATCTCATTATTGTCATCAATGGTCACATTTATGCCATGTGAGAGATAATCTCTCTTTAACAGCTTTACAAGACCATCCTTCATATTGACCGCAGCCATGCCTACGATACCAAAACACTCCACTGCAACAGAGCCTGCATAAGTGGCAATGACATCCGGGTTAATGGTAACAGTACCTAAAGAATTGGTTAATTGTCCATTCATAGTCGAACCTCCATATCCGTCATATTCCACTATATTCTATACCATCCACACAAAAAAATAAACATATATTTGATTATTTTGCAATTTTTTTCA
>JALELN010000010.1 GCA_022771765.1 Lachnospiraceae bacterium
TAAAAATCATGCATGGTCAGCAGATCCTGTATCGTACCTGCTTCAGCCATCATCGCATCCATCTCATCCGGTGATGCCTCTCCCAGCTTCTCATAGATCTGATTCATCTCAGCTTCCATGTCAAACAGGTAATCGAAGGCAGCTCTTAACACACTACCGATCGTCATACCCTTTTCCAATGCAGTATGCTGGTCCAGATATCCAACACGTACGTTTTTCGACCATTCAATCTTACCTTCATCCGGCATTAATTTGCCGGTGATGATATTCATAAAGGTAGACTTTCCCTCTCCATTTGCGCCGACAAGACCGATATGTTCGCCTTTTAGCAGACGAAAGGACACATCTTCAAATATTGCGCGATCTCCAAAACCATGTGATAAATGTTCGACGTTTAAAATACTCATGTCCTTATCCTATCCCCCAATGTAATACATGACCGTTATTTCGTCACTTGTCTGGTTTTCATAAGTCGCCGAATAACCAACGACCACCTCAGCTCCGGCAAGCAAGTACCCTTGCCACTCGTCAAATGATGCTACCTCTTCTCCATCTTCATCATAGAATTTATAGGAAATAGTGGCAGTATTCGGGAGGTAATTCGTAACTGTTACTTCTGCCAGTTTCATATCAGCAGCCTCTGACTCCGACAGCATTACATCAGGCTCGTCCGGAGTCAGTTGAATGATCGGCTTCGGCGCATATGTTATATTTGTTGTGCATGTATGATAGCCGTCCATGGAAATTTCCAACGGATGTGCTCCACCCAGCATACTGCCAACATTCAGCTCATATCGCATTGAACCTTCATTATAAGTGATTTTGTCATTTGACACAGACGCTCCGTCTAAAGTAAAAACTACTCCTTCCACTTTCGCCATTGCGATCTGAACACTCGTACCATTCGCTAATTGAACACCAGTCACCGCAAAATCCTGTTTTTCCAGTGCTGAATCTCCGGGAATGGATGATTCGTCAGATGTATTTTCCGTCTTTACAACTTCGCCTGCACCTACCGTCTGCGTTGTGCCATCTGACTTTGTCACTTCAATCTTCTCTGCTGTCTTATTCGCAACAGAAGTATCTACACCATCTGCCACCATATCTTTCGTTGCTCCACCGATGGATACTTTTACTGCCTCATTGACATGAACAGTCCCGAGCGTCGCACCCTCAGCCACATTGATGTTTGCTTCTGCGGAAACAACGATCTTCTGAACATCTGCATTTATCTTTACGGATGCTTCTTTCTGAACAGCCAGAGTGGTGCCGTCTGCGCTGACTGTTACCGGTGTACGGTCTGAATTTCCTTTTACAGTCAGAGCAGTCTTCGCATTTACCTTCAAAGAGGATAAATCTCCATTATCGGTTACTACCAGTTTCTTTCCGTTCGATGAAACAGTTACCTTTGTTGCTTTTGCGACTGTTCCTTCAACAAAAGACAAGGCGTTCTTGTCCTTGATCGTAATCTTGTTTGCTTCTCCTTTTTCCGTATATTCGTTTGCATCGGAAATGGAGATCGCACGAAAGTTACCCTTGTTGGTAATGGTTGCCTTCGGCGCATCGATTACAAGCTGCTTCTTTGCATACTTTCCTGTGGGAATCTTAATGGTTGCATTTTTTGAAGTCTTGATCGTAATCTTGGTTACCTTATTTTCTTTTAATGCAGCAGTCAGCTGCTTCTCATTTGTTACAGTGACTGACTTGGTGCTGGCAGCCTATGCATGAATCGATGGAATCGTTGCCCCTGCCACACCAAGGATAACCGTAAGAAGCCCAATAAACAGATGATTTGATACTTTACTTTTCATAACTATGATCCTCCTATATGTTTTATTTGTATCTGTCCGGCACGTTCACAGATATCGAACTAACGGCCACAGCAGAAATTGCTTTGACACATTCTGAATAACCACCTTTGTTCCACAATAAGATAGAACTTACCGGTTTTCAACCCAAATGCGACTCTTTATGAAACGTACCTGCTACCCGGCATACGTCAGACCGTCCAGAATCTCCCAGATGTTTCGTCCGTCAATAGTATCGCCATATTTCCGATCCAGATGAATATAATAGATCGTATCGGTGTCATAGGTTGTATCCCCATTTACCATAAAGTAGTTCAGATCATATTCTTCTGTTTCAGGTACATAATCGATGGCTCTCACACCCCAGACTTCCGTCTCCGTAGCGGATACGATCTTGAAGAACGTTCCTGCAGGAAGCACACCGTTTTCTTCGATCACTGTGCCATCTTCCTTCATGACTTTGCACGGAATATCCTCTTTTGCTTTCAGCAAAAATCCTGCATAGTTTCCACCGAGTGCCACTCGTCATTCACCGACCCGGAATACTGACAGCCGATACTGGTTTTGATTACATTTAGCGGAGCAGTTTTTTCCTCAGGTACGATCGACACCGTTTCTTCCGGCACCGGTGTTTCTTCCGGTTCCGCGATCTGTTCTGCTTCCTGCTTCGCAGACTCCGTTTCCCGTGGCTTTTCCTCTTTTGTCACCGCACCGCAAGCAGTAACATTTACCAGCATTGCCATTCCGAATAATGCACACAACCATCTGTTTCTCATCTTTTTCATCGCGACCTCCTGACTCACCAGATTTTTCCTGCTACGCCCGCTTTTCGTAATGTCTCCTCAGACTGTCCAGCCGATCATGAATCAGCTTTTTCGCGTCCTCAAGAGACAGCTCTTTTCCCATAAATATTTCGCAGAGACTATCATGAATGACAGCCCCTAAAA
>JALELN010000202.1 GCA_022771765.1 Lachnospiraceae bacterium
GGTTGCGGAGGCGTATCAATATGGGTACGAGGTTCTGATTGAGAAGGTGAAGCGGACACAGGCTGCTTATAATGAGATGATCGTGGATTTTTGCGGATATGGCAATCGGAATTATGAGGCGACAGTGCAAAAGGCGATTCCCGGATTTTTTCTCTATTATGATGCGCAGTTTGCTCCGCAGGAGACGATTATCACGATGGATTATCCGACGATCTGTCCGGTTAGCGGAAAATGTGGCATTGATGCGATCGAGACATATGTGAGATACATTTCTTATGAGCAGAAATTTATGGGAGCGTTTCAAAGACAGTATGTATATGAGGTATTAGAGCGTGATCAGGCAGACCACAAAAACGGGTTTGACAATATCTGCCGTGTGATACTTCGGCATGTGTTTGACCATCTGCTGATCAAGAAAGGATTTCAGGAAGAAGTGGGCGAACAGGACTATGATAAATTGTGTGATCTGGTTATCAGAAGCTCGGGGCAGCAGTTGCGGGAGGTTTTGATAGGATTGTTGGAGCAACTGGTCAATGAAAAATATCATGCGGATATTGGAATGAGAGATTATCTCGCGTGCGATCTCGATGATTTTGTTGTAGAGATGCGAAATGCAGCGGAACATGATGTGATGAAGCAGGTGATTGTATTGTAGAAATGAAAAGAATTTCGTATAATATGCACATAAAGTTTGTATGTATGTGTGAGGTGGGATGATGCAAGAAGACGCTGTGGTTAAGTTAAGAGATAATAATCAGGGAATAATGGAAAACAATATATTCCAGCATAAATCATTCGAAAAACGCTTAGATGAATATCATGGAGAAATATCAGTTTGCGATTTTGATTGGGGTGAGCCGATGGGCAAGGAGTTAATTTAACAGAAAAATAATATTGGAGGCAGTGAGTTTGGAATTTAATGAAAAATTACAGGAGTTGAGAAAACAAAAAAAGCTCACGCAGGAGGAACTGGCGGAGGCTTTATATGTGTCCCGGACGGCAATCTCAAAATGGGAGTCGGGAAGGGGATATCCGAGTATTGATTCGTTGAAGGCGATATCAAACTATTTCTCGGTTTCGTTGGATGAATTGTTATCCAGCAATGAGGTACTGACAATCGCTGAGGAAGATCATAAGAAGAAGGAAAGTCATGTACGTGATCTGGTTTTCGGACTGTTGGATTGCAGTCTGATTATGTTTTTCTTTTTACCGCTTTTTGGACAGAAGGTGGATGGTGTCATTCAGGAAGTAACGTTATTTGGTTTGTCTGAGGTGGAACTATATATAAAAATTCCTTATCTGATTGTTATTTTGGGGTTAGTGATCTGTGGAGTAGCGACTCTGGCTCTTCAAAATTGTACGATGTTGTTCTGGGTGAAGTTGAAAGCAAAAATATCTCTGGGGCTGAGTGCTGTTGCTGCGCTTTTCTTTATGATCAGTCTTCAGCCCTATGCAGCGATGTTTACATTTCTGTTTTTGGTGATCAAGGCGCTAATGCTCATAAAATGGGCATGACACGATTCGTATCAGGGATGTGACGGCACAATTCTTTTCAGATTATATCTATCCGGTTACATTGTATGCAGGCGAAAGCCAAATACAATGTGAAAAGGATGGATAAAAAAATGAAGAAAAATCAAAAGAATGTTTGTGTTGCGTTGTGTCTCTTACTATTATTTGTGTTGTGGACGATAGCGGTTTGTTATGTGGATGTGCGATCGATCGGGCCAAACGGATCCTCGGTGGGGTTTGCGGGTCTGAATGGATTTTTCCACCGTCTGACAGGTGTTCATATGCTGATCTATACGATCACGGACTGGATGGGACTGGTACTGTTATGCATTGTCTTGGGATTTGCAATGCTGGGACTGGTGCAGCTGATCAAAAGAAGAAGTCTATTAAAGGTAGACTCTGATATTCTGGTGCTTGGTGGATTTTATATTGTTGTCATGGCAGCTTATGTATTTTTTGAGTTGTTTGTCATCAATTACAGACCGGTTCTGATCAATGGATACTTAGAGGCTTCTTATCCGTCATCGACGACACTGCTTGTGTTGTGTGTCATGCCAGTAGCCATGATGCAGTTGTACGGGCGTATGAAAAATGGGAAGCTGCGAACGGTGATTCTTGTTTTGATCGGTGCATTTACGGTATTTATGGTTGTGGGGAGACTGGTGTCAGGTGTACACTGGCTGACTGATATTATTGGAAGTGTGTTGTTAAGCGGTGGACTGGTGATGTTATATGATTCTATTTGTAAGTATGTAGAGTGATTTTTTGACAAAGGGATGGAGCTGTTTTACACAGCCTCCATCTGCTCCCTGCAATTTGTCAGGCATGTTAAGAGTATCGGGGAAAAGATACCACATTCTCCGTTCAGGATCATTCGGAATGCGCGGTCTTTCGGAATTGCGGATTTGTAGATCCTTTCATTGACCAGTGCGTCATAGACATCAGCGACAGAAACGATCTGTGCATGAATTGGGATTTCATTGCCTTTCAGTCTGTCTGGATAGCCGTTGCCATCGTAGCGTTCGTGGTGATAGCGACAGATCTCAATACTGATCTTTGCATATTCTTTGTTCCATGCATCCTTAATATTTTCCAGAATCTCGCAGCCGCAGATCGTGTGTGATTTGATGTATTCATATTCTTCATTTGTCAGTTTTCCGGGTTTTAAAAGAATCGTATCGGGAATCGCTATTTTACCGATGTCATGAAGTGAGCTTGCCGAGACGATGACAGAGATCGTTTCG
>JALELN010000035.1 GCA_022771765.1 Lachnospiraceae bacterium
CTGCAGCATCGTCTGTAGTCTCCTCTGCTGCTGCATCGTCTGCCGGTGCATCTGTAGATGCGGAACCGCATCCTGTAAATACAGTTGCTACCATTGCTACACTAAGTAACATTCCTAAAAGTTTTCTTTTCATCTTGAAAAGCCCTCCCTTTCTTTTGATGATATGACTATAACATGAAACAATCAGCACAAACTTGCAATGTTCTGCACATTTTTTCCAACTTTTCAAAAACACAAAAAAAGGCACAGGACAAATTTGACATCGCAAATTACTCCTGTGCAATTTTTTACTATTGACTTTTTTCTTTCTTTATGTTCAGGTAAATGTCACTGGCCTCGTGATATTTGCCCGTAATAATCTCATCCATATTCTCTTTTGTCACGGCTACCGGCTGCAGACACTCATACGGGATCATTCCGGAGCCATCCGAAATCCTTCGCTCCACCTCCAGCTCATCTCCCCGGGCGAGCTTCACCGCAAGCTCGGCTGCCCTCCTTGCCAGCTTTTCTACCGGCTTGTAGACGGTCATACACTGTGTTCCCTCCACGATCCGCTGACAGGCATCCAGATCCGCGTCCTGCCCCACTACGCACACGCCACCTGCAAGGCGGTGTTCGGACAGCGCGCGGATCGCCTGTCCGGCAATACTGTCGTTTCCGCACATGATACCATCCGGGGTCTCCCGGGCACCCAGATAACTACTGGTCACCGAAAATCCGGTCTCCGCATGCCAGTTATCCGCATGCTCCGTCAGTTCCACTGACAGCTCCGAATCCGAGATTGCCTGTTCAAACCCTTCCATAACCTGTGGAACATTGTTGTCTGCCAGCGGTCCGCAGATCTGCAAAATCTGTCCCTGACCTCCCAGATGTTCCATCATATGCTCTCCCATCAGTCTCCCGACCGCTTCATTATCAAAAGATATGTACAGATCCGCTCCGGCATTCATGATCTGTCTGTCATAGGCAATGACCGGAATGCCGGCCCGGTGCGCAGCCTCCACCGCATTGCTCAGATTTCCGCTATCATCTGCCACCTGAACGACTACGATGGCGTCCACTTTCTTCTTTATAAAATACTCGATCTGGCGCTCCTGCTCCTCCAGACTTCCATTCGCATTCTGCACGTTGACATCCGCGCCGAGTTCCTGCGCGGCAGCAACAAAGACGTCACGATCCCGCTGCCAGCGCTCGATCACAAAGGAATCGAACGTAATTCCGATCTCCAGCGTATCCTCCTCCGGCGGCACATCCGGAGAGCCATCCTGATCCGGCATCCCACAGCCACTCATCAGCAGTGCCAATGCCATCAGGCAGCCGCATATCCATCCCCTCTTTTTCATCTTCCTATTTCATCCCCTTTTTTTAATCTCTTTCACGCTCCCGATATTCTGTCGGCGTCACTCCAAAGTTTTTCTTAAAAATACGACTGAAATAATTCGGATCGCTGTATCCGACCTCCAGACAGATCTCCTTCATACTGCACCTTTCATCCTTCAACAGTTCCTTCGCCCGGTTCATCCGCAGATTTGTCAGATATTCCACAAAATTGCTTCCGGTCTCCTCCTTAAACAGCTTACTGAAATAATACGGACTGATATCCAGTTCCTTTGACAGCGCATCCAGCGACAAATCCTTATTAAAATTCTCCTGTATGTATTCCTGTGCCTGGCGCACCAGATGATTCTCATGCTCATCTTTTTTGGTGCTGATATTTGCCGCGCACGCTTTGAATTTTTCCACAAACCAGCTTCTAAGTGCCCGGTTCGACTCCGCGCCCACCACCTCTCTGAGATATTCCTCACGATCCTCAAAGTGGTAGGTCATTCCACCGTTTAAGTATGCATCATGTTCCGCGAACAGCACAAACTCCAGCGTTTTTAACCGCACACTGTCTGTGCTGTCATCATAATTCTCCACCATCCAGTCAAAGAATCTCGCAGCCGCTCTGCCGCATTCTTCTACCGATCCGTCTTTCAGTTTATCAAACAGCTCATTTTCAAGATCGATCCGGTACTCCTCATCATACCGGCACTGGATCGGAAGATCATCCACATGCGCCACGCTTCCGCTGGAATTCTCCAGTGCTTTCAGCGCCTCCTCGTAGGATTCCATGCTGTCCATCAGCTTATGAATGGATCCGATTCCGATGCGGAAGGAAATCTCCGTTTCCTTTTTCAGCTGTCTCGCCAGCGCCCGGCAGGCATCAATCATCTCAATACGCTCATCATAAGTAACCTTCTGATCCGCGCAGGGCAGAAAGACCGGCACTTTATTGGAGATGACAGCCCCCACCACACAGTTCCACTGCTGTTTTAAAAGTTCACGGAACTTCTGGTAGTTTTTCTGCATGCGCACACTGGCACCGACGGCATTTGTCATCTGTCTGCCTTTCTGGTCATCGCCCATGACAAAGGCAAGCATGCATCCGTAATCCGTCTCCAGACTCAGCAGGCTTTTGTAATTTTCCACATCCTCCTGGGCGTACTCGCTAAACATTGTCGCATAGATAAAACCGTTCTCGATAATCGGCGTCACGGTCTCCATCTTCTCCCGGATGAGCAGATCGTCACTGCGCTTCTTTCTGCGGGAATCAATCACCTCGATCGCCCGCTTCATCACCTTGCAGATCGACACCTTATCAAAGGGCTTAGTCATATACTCCAGCACGCCCAGATTTACCGCTTCCTTTGCATAATCAAATTTATCGTAGGCAGAGAGAACAATGAACTCCGCGCTTGAATTGCTTTTTTTGATCTCACGGATCGCGTCGATTCCGTTAATCCCCGGCATCTGAATATCCATAAACACGATGTCAGGGCGAAAAATTTCCGACAGTTCGATCACATCCCGCCCGGTGCGCGCCATCTCGATCTCGCACTGATTCGGAAAATTCTTCTCTATAATCATCTTCAGGGAATCCCGCACGATTCCCTCATCATCAGCCAGCAGTATCCGATACATCTTCCTTCTCCCCTCTTTCAAACGGAATCGTGAGTACAACCTCCGTTCCCATATTTAATCCTTCACTATAAATATCCATCTGCGCCTGATCATCGAAGAAAAGCTTCAGGCGTTCGATCACGTTTCGCATACCGACGCCATTGGAAGTCGACGAGGGTGTCGCCTCCCCAATCTCGCCGGAGAGTACCTGCGCAATCCGCTCTTTCGTCATACCGGCTCCGTTATCCCACACGCTGATGCAGATATGGTTTTCCTTCCTGTGAACGGAAAGTTCGATCCGTCCCTCCCAGTCGATATTGCGAATGCCGTAATTGACTGCATTCTCGATGAGCGGCTGTAAAATCATTCCCGGCACAGGCACCTGATTCAGTGATTCATCCACATCCTTCTCAAACAGGATCTCTCCGGCAAAACGTACATTTAAAATATAAACATAGTTATCAACGAGCCGGATTTCCTCTCCCAGCGTCACCTGCTCATTATTTTTGCGCACGTTATAGCGGAAAAACTCAGAGAGATTCAGCAAAAACTGCTCGGTTTTTTCCGCGTCCTCCATCATGGCCAGCTGCGCTCCCGCATTGAGCGTA
>JALELN010000058.1 GCA_022771765.1 Lachnospiraceae bacterium
TTGCTGGCACATTTGGCATGGTGCGCGTACAATAAGTCCTCACGAAAACGTATGGAAAGCATTGCAAAATTTGGTGGCGTAAACTATTATTAGAGGTAGATATGAAAAAGTAATATGTACACAGGAGGGGAATCGTCATGACACAAAAAGAAGTATCCGTTGCGAAGCTGGCACGTCTGCTGGAGCTGAACAACTTCACAGAACAGGTAAATTTGAAACAGAAGAAAGTCTGCATTACCGAGATCAACCGTCCGGCGCTGCAGCTCTATGGCTATTTTGAACATTTTGCTGAGGGACGTGTGCAGATCATCGGAATGGTAGAATTCGCATATCTGCAGCAAGTGACAAAGGAGAAGAAAAAAGAAGCCTATGACAAATTCATGAGTTTCGACATCCCTTGCGTAGTATTCTGCCGCGGCTTTCAGCCAGATGAGGATTTTTTAGAGGCGGCGACCAGACATAACGTAGCCGTACTGGGAACAGAACGTGCGACCAGCGCACTGACTGCGGAGCTGATCCGGACACTCAATGAGGAACTGGCACCCTGTATCACGATCCACGGCGTACTCGTGGATGTCTATGGTGAGGGTCTGCTCATCATGGGTGAGAGCGGAATCGGAAAAAGTGAGGCGGCGCTGGAGCTCATCCGCCGTGGACATCGTCTTGTGACGGACGATGCGGTGGAGATCAAACGTATCGATGACACGACGCTGATCGGAACATCGCCGGCCATTACCCGCCACTTTATCGAGCTGCGTGGTATCGGAATTATCGACGTAAAATCGCTGTACGGTGTCGAGTGTGTGAAGGATAAGCAGCAGATCGATCTGGTCATCAAGCTGGAGGACTGGCATAAGGATAAAGAATACGACAGACTTGGCATGGAACAGGAATACACGGAGTTTCTGGGTAACAAAGTCGTCTGCCATTCACTGCCGATTCGTCCCGGACGAAATCTGGCAGTCATCTGTGAGACTGCGGCAGTCAACCACAGACAGAAAAAGATGGGCTATAATGCTGCGCAGGAGCTGTACCGTCGCGTACAGGCAAATTTGACCAAGAATATGAATCCCGATGAGGATGATGAATAAGAAGGAGAGCGACAAACAATGGAACGAAACAATGCATGGGATGCTTACCCCGGAGATAAGAAAAAAGAAGTATTTGATTTTGCTGAGGAGTACCGTGTCTTTTTATCAGAAAATAAGACGGAGCGCGAGTGTGTGAAGACATTTGTGGACGCAGCAAAAAAAGCCGGTTTTATCAGCCTGAAAAAAGCAATCAAAAAAGATCAGAAATTAAAACCGGGCGATAAGGTGTATTATAACCACATGGGAAAATCTCTGGCGCTGTTTGTCATTGGTGAGGAGCCGCTCAGTGACGGAATGAATATTCTGGGTGCGCATATTGATTCGCCGCGTCTGGACTTGAAACAGAATCCCATGTACGAGGACAAGGATCTTGTGCTGCTGGACACACATTACTATGGTGGTGTCAAAAAATACCAGTGGGTGACATTGCCGCTGGCACTCCATGGTGTTGTGGCAAAAAAGGACGGAACCGTGGTGGAGATTAACATTGGTGACAAGCCGGCTGATCCGGTAGTGGGAGTGAGTGATCTGCTCATCCATCTTGCGGGAGAGCAGATGGAGAAGAAGGCTAATAAGGTCATTGAGGGTGAGAATCTGGATGTGCTGATCGGTAATCTTCCGGCGGATAAAAAGGATGAGGAAAAAGATCAAAAGGAGCGCGTAAAAGCACAGATATTAGCCCTTTTGAAACGGGAATATGACATTGAAGAGGAGGATTTTCTCTCTGCGGAGATTGAGGTGGTTCCCGCCGGTGAGGCGAGGGATTACGGCCTTGACCGCAGCATGATTATGGGTTACGGACATGATGACAGGGTATGTGCGTATCCTTCCTTTGAAGCAATTTTACAGATGGATGCACCGAAGCGCACGAGTGTCTGCCTGCTGGTGGATAAGGAGGAGATCGGCAGTGTCGGCGCGACAGGAATGCAGTCGAAGTTTTTTGAGAATACCGTTGCGGAGGTGCTGGCGCTCTGCGGACAGTATACAGATCTCGCCCTGCGGCGCGCGCTGCAGAATTCACGCATGCTCTCCTCTGATGTGAGTGCAGCCTACGATCCCAATTATCCCGCTGTATCGGAAAAGAAAAATGCGGCATATTTTGGAAGAGGCATCGTATTTAATAAATATACCGGATCCCGCGGAAAATCCGGTTCTAACGACGCAAACGCAGAATATATCGCAAGACTTAGAAAGATTTTTGACAGGAATGGAGTGGCGTTCCAGACCTCAGAGCTTGGAAAAGTCGATCAGGGAGGCGGTGGAACGATCGCCTATATACTGGCAAATTACGGCATGGAAGTCATTGACAGCGGAGTCGCTGTACTGAATATGCACGCGCCGTGGGAGATTATCAGTAAGGTCGACTTGTACGAGGCTTATAAGGGCTATGTGGCATTTTTGAAGGAAGCATAGGTTGATGATATGAATAAAGACAGGCAACAATTTGAGCAGGAATTAAACAAGCTGCTTTCACAGGAACAGATCAAAAAAGAGGAACCGCTGAGTCGCCACACGACCTTTCGGGTGGGAGGCGCGGCAGAATACTTTGTGATGCCTGCAATCGCGCAGGTTCCTGATGTGGTGGCACTGTGCAGACAGTATGAGATGCCCCTCACCGTGATCGGAAACGGAAGTAACCTGCTGGTATCTGATGAGGGACTGGAGGGTGTTGTACTTGAACTGGGAAAGGCAGCCTCGGGCATTCGCATCCTGGACGGGGAGGATTTGGCGGTGCAGGCGGGCACACTTCTTTCTGAAACGGCTGCTTTTGCTGCGAAAAACGGTCTTTCCGGCATGGAGTTTGCGGCTGGGATTCCGGGATCCGTGGGCGGCGCGGTGGTGATGAACGCCGGGGCATACGGTGGGGAGATGAAGGATATATTATCCGGTGTGCGCGTGCTTACGACAGAGGGTGAGATTAAAGTGCGGCCGGCGGAGGAACTGGAACTGTCCTATCGCCACAGCCGCATGATGGATGAGCAGGAGATCGTTCTGGAGGCGCGACTGAACCTGACGCAGGGAAGCGAGAATGTCATTCGTGCTCGAATGGATGAGTTGCGAAAAAAGCGGGTCGAAAAGCAGCCCCTTGAATACCCTAGTGCCGGAAGTACCTTTAAGCGACCGGAAGGGTATTTTGCCGGAAAGCTGATCGAGGACGCAGGACTGCGGGGCTTTCGCGTAGGAGATGCTCAGGTGTCGGAAAAGCACTGCGGCTTTGTCATCAACCGGGGAGAAGCTACGGCGGCGCAGATTCTGGAACTTATGCAGCGCGTGCAGGAGCGCGTGAAGGAAAACAGTGGGGTAGATCTGGAGCCGGAGGTGCGGCTTCTGGGGTTTTGACCAGCGCCTGGAGACAGAAAACGATCATTTTTGGGGAGGAAAAGCGTATATGCGGTGTGTGATTTTAACGGGAATGTCCGGTTCGGGTAAGAGTACGGCACTCAAGATGATAGAAGATATGGGATATTACTGTGTCGGCAATCTTCCGATCTCCTTAGTAGAGAGCTTTATAGAACTGGCAGAGAATGATCCGGAACTGGAAAAGGTGGCAATCAATGTGGATATTCGAAGCGGTCAGAATATAGGGGATCTCACCGCCGTGCTGGATCGATTACAGGAGCGCGGAAAGAATTTTGAGATGCTGTTTTTGGAGAGTGAGGATTCCGTCATTATCAAACGCTACAAGGAAACGCGCCGGAGTCATCCGCTGGCAGAGGGCGGCAGAGTGGATCGGGCGATTGCCAGAGAGCGGGAACGTTTAAAGCCGCTCAAGCGCCGGGCGGATTACATTCTCGATACGAGCCAGCTTTTAACCCGCGAGTTGCAGGCGGAGTTGAAAAAAATGTTTGTCGAGAATCAGGATTTTAAAAATTTGTATATCACCGTGTTGTCCTTTGGATTTAAATACGGGATCCCGACGGACGCTGATCTTGTGTTTGATGTGCGGTTTTTGCCAAATCCGTATTATGTGGAGGAACTGCGACCGCTGACAGGACTGGACAAGCCGATTCAGGACTATGTCATGGACTGTGCGCAGTATCAGGAATTTCTTGACCGGCTGGAGGACATGATCAAATTTTTGATTCCGAACTATATCAGCGAGGGAAAAAACCAGCTTGTCATTGCTATCGGATGCACCGGTGGCAAGCACCGTTCTGTCACGGTTGCACAGGGACTGTATGAGCGGTTGGGGGCGCAGAAGGATTACGGACTTCGCATCGAGCACAGAGATATCGAAAAAGATGCCCGCCGTGGCAAATAGGAGAGAATTATGTCATTTTCCAGTGAGGTAAAAGCAGAGCTGGCAAAGCAGATCGACAGTAAGCGTCATTGTCAGCTGGCAGAGCTGGCGGCTATCGAGACATTTGCTGCAGATCATACGCATCTGGCGGAAAAGCGGCGTATTCTGGCTAAAAAGCTGTTCGGGGATATCCCGGCGGAACAATTGCAGCAGCAGATTGACCGAACGCTTCATGCGCAGCGGGAGCAGTTGTTATCGAGAAACTGCTGTAAGCGCGCCTTTTTGCGGGGCGCGTTTCTTGCCTCTGGTTCCATCAGTGATCCGCAGAAATCCTACCATTTTGAGATTGTTTGTCAGGAAGAGGCGCAGGCCCGGCTCTTGCAGCAGTTGTATCGCACATTTGAACTGGACGCAAAGGTTGTGCAGCGAAAAAAATATTATATAGTGTATCTGAAAGAAGGGGCGCAAATCGTGGACGCCTTGAACGTCATGGGTGCATATGTGGCCCTCATGAATCTGGAGAACGTGCGTATATTTAAGGAAATGCGGGGATCTGTCAACCGCATCGTCAACTGCGAGACTGCCAATATTAATAAGGTAGTGGGTGCGGCGTGCCGCCAGGTGGAGGATATTCACTACATTCAAAGCAAAATGGGGCTGGATGAGCTGCCGCCTGCATTGCGGGAGATGGCACTCATTCGTTTGGAATATCCGGACAGTTCCCTAAAGGAACTGGGTGAGTTGTGCGATCCGCCGGTGGGAAAATCCGGAGTCAATCACCGGCTGCGTAAGCTGGGTGAGCTTGCAGAAAAATTGCGTAATTGTTCGGAACAGATCGGAGCGGAACCGCGTAGATCGTGATTGTGAAGGTACTGAACGGTTACGAAATTGGGAAGGAGCAATGCATGAAGCAGTTGTTTATATATAATCCGCATTCCGGTGTCGGGAGAATCAAATCGCAGTTGTCGGATATTTTAGATATTATGGTGCGTGCGGGCTATGAGGTGAGTGTGCACCCGACGCAGTCGGTAGGAGATGCCACAAAGGTAGCGGCAGAGCGGGCGGCTGGCTATGATCTCGTCGTCTGTTGTGGCGGCGACGGGACGCTTGATGAGACCGTGACTGGTCTTGTGAAAAGCGGATGTGACGTGCCGCTGGGATATATTCCGGCAGGCAGTACGAATGATTTCGCATCTTCCCTGAAGCTTCCGAAAAATATGAAAAAAGCAGCGCAGATTGCAGTGGATGGTAAGGATTTTAAGTGTGATGTGGGTTGCTTTGGCGAGAAGAACTTTATCTATATTGCGGCCTTCGGGCTGTTTACGGATGTGTCCTACCAGACAAAGCAGGAACTGAAAAATGTACTGGGACACGTGGCATATATTCTGGAAGGAGCCAAACGTATCGGAAGCCACCCGAGCTACCGTATGCGCGTGGAATATAACGGGGGAGTAATCGAAGATGAGTTTATGTATGGGATGGTGACCAATTCTCTGTCTGTGGGAGGTTTTAAAGGTATGACCGGGGATGACGTGGCGCTGGACGATGGTTTGTTTGAGGTGATGCTCATCAAGACCCCGAGAAATGCCGTTGAACTGAATGAGATTATTGCTGCTCTCACAAAACTGCGTCCGGAGTCGGAGCTGATATATACCTTTAAGACAGATGAACTGCGGATTTCACCCTATCAGTCGATGACCTGGACACTGGACGGGGAATATGGTGGTGAACAGACGCAGATTGAACTGAAAAATATGTGCCGCGCATTGACCATCCGCGTTCCGGGAGAAATCACATAGGGGCAGGGTACTGTTCACTCGTTCCGGTTACGTAACTCTTTACAATCAGCCGAGTTCATGATATATTTAACACAGCTAGGCGTACAGCCCTAATTTTATAGAAAATGGAGGAATTCACATGTTAGTATCTGCGAAAGAAATGTTAGAAAAGGCAAAAGCCGGACACTATGCAGTAGGTCAGTTCAACATCAACAACCTTGAGTGGACAAAGGCAATCCTTTTAACCGCACAGGAGTTAAACTCTCCCGTAATCCTTGGCGTATCTGAGGGTGCAGGAAAGTACATGACCGGTTTCAAGACCGTTGCTGCTATGGTGAAGGCAATGGATGAGGAGCTGGGAATCACAGTTCCTGTTGCAGTACACTTAGATCACGGTACCTACGAAGGATGCTATAAGTGCATCAAGGCAGGCTTTACCTCTATCATGTTCGACGGCTCACATTATCCGATCGAGGAGAATATCGCAAAGACAACCGAGTTAGTAAACGTTGCACATGCAATGGGCATGTCCATCGAGGCAGAAGTTGGCTCTATCGGTGGTGAGGAAGACGGCGTTGTCGGCATGGGCGAGTGCGCTGATCCCGACGAGTGCAAGGCTGTTGCAGATCTTGGAGTAGATATGCTGGCAGCAGGTATCGGAAATATCCATGGAAAATATCCCGCAAACTGGGCAGGATTAAGCTTTGATACACTGGATGCCATCCAGCAGAAGACCGGCATTATGCCTCTCGTACTGCACGGTGGTACCGGAATCCCTGAGGATATGATCAAGAAGGCCATCGACCTTGGCGTATCCAAGATCAACGTAAACACAGAGTGCCAGTTATCCTTTGCAGATGCTACACGTAAATACATTGAGGCAGGCAAGGATCTTGAGGGCAAGGGCTTCGATCCTCGTAAGCTGTTAGCTCCCGGAACCGATGCGATCAAGGCTACCGTAAAGGAGAAAATGGAGCTGTTCGGATCTGTAGGAAAAGCTTAAGATTATTAAGAATTAAAAAAAACTAAAATTTACTATTGCTTTTTTGCGAAAATAGGAGTATTTTAGTTGGCAGAGAAGCGAACGAGGGTGTTCCAAATGAGGTGCACCCTCGTTCGCTTTATGCTATTAAGCATAAATTTATGAAAACGATAAAGGGAAAGGATGAATGTTATGAGTGAAAACGAAAAATTCAG
>JALELN010000098.1 GCA_022771765.1 Lachnospiraceae bacterium
AACCCATATAACGAGGAAGTGTGGGATTATCTGATTGACCTGAGTAAGCAGGCGGTTGAGCTGGGCTTTGATGAGATTCAGTATGATTACATCCGTTTTTCAACGGCAGAGGGTATTGCCGAGGCAGATTTTGGCGCTGAAGCAGAAGGAAAGACGAGACAGGATGCCATCAACGGCTTCTTGACGAAGGCGTATGAGACGCTGGCACCGATGGGCGTGTATGTCTCCGCGGATGTGTTTGGAACGATTATCTGTAATGAATCAGATGGAAAGTTGATTGGGCAGGACTATGTGGAGATGGCAAAGCACTGTGATTATATCTGCCCGATGGTATATCCGTCACATTATGTAAACAATGCCTACGGAATTGAAATACCGGATGCAAAACCTTATGATCTGATTCGCGCAGCTGTGTCGGATGGAGAAGAAAAGCTTGCCGCGGCACAGGCAGAGGATGTCTCTGTACATATCGCAAAACAGCGCCCGTGGCTGCAGGCATTTACCGCCACATGGGTGGAAGGACACATTCCCTATCAGGGAAAACAGCTACAGGAGCAGATCCGGGGAGCCGCTGATGCAGGCGTGCAGGAGTGGCTGCTGTGGAATGCTTCGAATAATTATGATAATGTGAAGAGTGGTTTGTAGTGACTGAAAAATAATTAAAAAAATACATCTGTTACTTGTTGACCTTTTCTCCGCTTTGCTCCGGTCGGGGCAAATCCGAGGTCATCCCAGACCTCGTTTCCCCCTCGTCAGGCTCGGACGGTCAAAATCGTAACAGATGTATTTTTTATTAATTCGTCGCAGACTTTTGGATTGTGAAAAGAAAAATTATTTGTTAGATCGTCTCCAGATATTCATTTTCTCTGCTTCGGCGATCAGCTCATCGCGGAAATCGGGATGTGCGATAGAGATCAGCGCCTCTGCCTTCTGCCAGGTAGACATACCCTTGATATTTACCATACCATACTCGGTGACAACGTAATGAGTATTGGCACGGGTGTCGGTTACGATCGAACCATTTGCCAAGGTCGGGCGAATGCGGGAATGCATGTTGCCGGCTTTATCCGTGAAAGTAGAAGAGCAGCAGATAAAGCTCTTTCCACCGTTGGACAGATAAGCACCCAGCACGAAGTCTAACTGTCCGCCGGCACCGCTGATCTGTTTGATGCCGGAAGATTCTGAACTGATCTGGCCAAACAGATCAATGTCCACACAGTTGTTGATAGAGATAAAGTTGTCCAGTGCAGCAATAGAGCGGATGTCGTTCGTGTAGCTGACGGGAGCACTCATCAGTTCCGGGTTCTCATCGAGATAATCGTACATTTTTTTCGTACCGCAGCCAAAGCCGTAGGTCTGGCGGTAGCGATCAATATTTTTCTTGGAGCCGTTAATCTTGCCAGCCTTGGCAATGTCAACAAATGCATCTACGTACATTTCGGTATGAACACCCAGATCCTTCAGATCTGACTCTGCGATCATAGAGCCGACCGCATTGGGCATACCGCCGATGCCGAGCTGCAGGCAGGCACCGTTGGGAATCTGCTCTACGATGAGCTTTGCCACAGCCTTGTCCACGTCAGTGGCAGGACCGCCTGC
Source organism: Lachnospiraceae bacterium (assembly GCA_022771765.1). Taxonomy (GTDB): domain Bacteria; phylum Bacillota; class Clostridia; order Lachnospirales; family Lachnospiraceae; genus W0P33-017. The sequence goes on from JALELN010000098.1 coordinate 1,600, forward strand.
ACCGAGTTCTCCGATGGGGGGATTTTCACCCTCAACAATGTAGTCTACATCGCTGATATGTACATTGTTTTCAAAACCGCCGAGACATCGGGGCATGTTTTCGTTGACTTCGACAATGACTGTCTTTGCCATCTCACATGCGGCAGCCAGATGAGAAGCATTCGGTCCAAAATTAAAATATCCGTGTGCATCCATCGGTGCGCAGACAATCATAACTACATCGGAGCAATTGCCGTCGCGGTAATAGCGGGGCAGTTCAGAATAGCGGATCGGTGAATAGTAAGCACAGCCACGTGCGATCAGCTTGCGCTCAATACCGGACATATGCCAGGAATTCCAGCAAAAATGCTCCCCGGCATCCTCGCGTTCAAATACTGCCAAAGGCTTTAACAGAATGCCACCGCGCAGCTTGACATCCTTTAACTCATCAGTTCGTTTCGCCAATGCTTTATCCAGCGCGTCAGGCGTACCGTTGCACCAACCGTAATCGACCCAGTCACCGGATTTAATGACCTTGACAGCTTCGTCAGCAGTTACTAATTTCTGCTTGTATTCTTCCTGAAAACTCATTGAAAAAACCTCCTTGGAATGTGGATAATAAGTGAAAGTACCTATTATGGTCGTTAAATAATTAACATGATATGTATTTTATCACGTTTTGGGGCATTTCGCAATGTTGCAGA
>JALELN010000106.1 GCA_022771765.1 Lachnospiraceae bacterium
AGATCCTTATAACGCTTTTTTAACGCAATCTCACTCTGCACGCCGATAAAAAACAGTTCTCCCTTTACAATCGAGCGGTTTCTATGTGTCGTCGGCTCCTGCTTCTGCTGAAACTGTCTGACCCGGTCATAAAACTCGCGTTTACGCTCCATATGCTGTTTCTCATCAGCCAGCTTTCGCAGTTCCTCCTCCAGCACCTGTTGCTTCATCTGCAGCACATACTCCTCCTGGGCACGAAATCTTGCATCTGCCTCTTTTTGCCTGCTAAAATCCTTCCGTTCGCGCTCTAGCTTCGCGCGCTGCATTTCCAGGCGCTGCTTATCATCCTCCAGCTTACGTCTGTCACGCTCTATTTCTATCGTCTTCTTCAAATACCACTGCTGGAATTCCAAGATCTCATCCTGTGTCTCAGGCACAATTGTCTGCATAGACATAGGCAATCACTCCTTTGCCAAATAACCAAATAAAATGTTTCCATCCAGTATATCGTCAACCTTTAAAAAAAATCAAGATATTGCGACAAAAAAATTCAAAAAAATTTTTTGATACAATATCTTGATGAAAAAATCTGTTTTATTCACTATCCGACGTTTTTTTTGGAAAAGTTATCCACTATTTTTTGCGTCCGAAGGGTTTCTTTTTTCCCTTATGTTCTCCGTCTGCGGCTCCGTTCTGATTTGCAAGTGAATTTCCGGTCTCTTCGTCAAACTGACGAAGCAGCTCCTTTGCCGTGCTGTTCAATCCGGTAGGCACCTGTACGACCAGCGTCACATACTGATCACCACGTATATTGGAATTACGCAGCGACGGAACACCTTTTCCTTTCAGACGGATACGTGTATCTGTCTGCGTGCCCGGTTTTACCTCATAAATCACATCCCCGTCCACCGTACCGATGCGCACCTCGCCGCCCAGCGCTGCCTGCGCGTAAGAAATCGGCGCAGTAGAATACAGATCCATGTCTCGTCTCTGTAAGAACGGATGTGCGCTGACAATGACCTCTACCAGCAGATCGCCTCTCGGTCCGCCATTGGTACCCGGCTCACCTTTCTCGCGGATACGGACACTCTGTCCGTTGTCAATGCCCGCAGGTATGCTGACCTCAATCTTTTTGCGGTTGTTCAGATAGCCCGTGCCACGGCATCCCGGACACTTCTCCTTGACTACCTTACCGGTTCCGTTACAATCCGGACAGGTTGTAATATTCTGAACAACGCCGAACAGAGACTGCTGCGTCATGCGCACCTGACCGCGTCCGCCACACTTTGTACATGTCTCCGGACTGGTTCCGGGCTTTGCTCCGGTTCCATGGCAGTCCGGGCACTCGTCCTTAAGTACCATATCGATCTCTTTTTTACAGCCAAATACGGCTTCCTCAAAGGTAATACGCACCTGCGTACGGACATTCGCTCCCTTCATCGGGCCGTTGTTCGCGCGTCTGCCGCCTCCAAAGCCGCCGCCAAAAAGATCTCCGAAAATATCTCCGAAACTGCCGAAAATATCTCCCATGTCATTAAAATCGAAACCACCGCCACCGGCGCTTCCGTCAAACGCCGCATGACCAAACTGATCATACTGCCGTCTTTTCTCCGGATCACTCAAAATTGCATATGCCTCAGAAGCCTCTTTAAACTTTGCCTCTGCCTCCTTATCACCCGGATTGGTATCCGGGTGATATTTCTTGGCAAGAACGCGATATGCTTTTTTCAGTGCCGCGTCATCGGCGTTTCTGTCAACGCCGAGAACCTCGTAATAATCTCTCTTGTCTGCCATGATTATACTTCCTTGAAGTCTGCGTCTACGACATCGTCATCTGCTGAAGATGCTCCTGCACCTGCGCCCATGTCAGGGCCTGCGCCTGCGCCCATATCCGGACCTGCGCCTGCAGCCTGAGCGCCCTCATACATCTTTGCAAATACCTTCTGTGCGCTCTCCATCAGTTTCTCTTTTGCTGCCTTCATCTCATTGACAACAGACTCTGTCATGTTTTCAGGCTCAGGATTTGCGTCAACCAGTGCCTTTAACGCATTCAGATCAGCCTCTACTGCGGACTTGTCAGCAGCATCCAGCTTGTCACCTACCTGATCCAGTGCCTGCTGTGTCTGGAACACGAAGGAATCCGCGTCATTTCTGGTGTCGATTGCCTCTTTGCGCTTCTTATCCTGTGCCTCGTACTCAGCAGCTTCCTTCACTGCCTTCTCGATCTCATCATCAGACATATTGGAGCCTGCGGTGATGGTAATGTGCTGCTCCTTGCCGGTTCCGAGATCCTTTGCGGATACATTTACGATACCATTTGCATCGATATCGAACGTAACCTCGATCTGGGGAACACCACGACGTGCCGGAGGAATACCATCCAGTCGGAACTGTCCGAGAGACTTGTTATCTCTTGCGAACTGACGCTCGCCCTGTACGACATTGATATCTACGGCAGTCTGGTTATCTGCCGCGGTAGAGAAGATCTGGCTCTTCTTGGTAGGGATGGTCGTGTTACGCTCGATCAGTCTGGTAGCAACGCCTCCCATGGTCTCGATAGACAGTGACAGCGGAGTAACATCCAGAAGTAAGATCTCGCCTGCGCCTGCATCTCCTGCTAACTTACCACCCTGAATAGATGCACCGATGGCAACACACTCATCGGGGTTCAGGCTCTTGCTGGGCTCCTTGCCGGTCAGCTGTTTTACCTTCTCCTGTACAGCGGGGATACGTGTAGATCCACCGACTAACAGTACCTGGCCGAGATCCGCGTTTGTAAGGCCTGCATCCTTCATTGCATTCTGTACGGGGATGGCTGTCTTCTCTACCAGGTCATGGGTCAACTCATCAAACTTTGCTCTGGTGAGGTTCATATCAAAGTGCTTCGGTCCCTCTGCGGTTGCAGTGATGAAGGGCAGGTTGATATTGGTGGTAGTTGCGGAAGAAAGCTCCTTCTTTGCCTTCTCAGCAGCCTCTTTCAGACGCTGAAGAGCCATCTTATCGTTAGAGAGGTCTACCCCCTCTGCCTTCTTGAACTCATCGATCATCCACTGGGTAATACGATTATCGAAATCGTCTCCTCCTAAGCGGGTATCACCGTTGGTAGATAATACCTCGATGACACCGTCACCGATCTCAATGATAGATACATCAAAGGTACCACCACCTAAGTCGTATACCATGATCTTCTGCTCTTTCTCGTTGTCCAGACCATAAGCAAGCGCTGCCGCGGTGGGCTCGTTGATGATACGCTTTACATCGAGTCCGGCGATCTTACCGGCATCCTTGGTTGCCTGACGCTGCGCGTCGTTGAAGTATGCGGGAACAGTGATAACCGCCTCAGATACAGACTCACCTAAATAGCTCTCTGCATCCGCTTTCAGTTTCTGCAGAATCATTGCGGAGATCTGCTGCGGGCTGTAGCTCTTGTCATCGATCGCCTTCTTGTAATCGGTTCCCATATGTCTCTTGATAGAGGAAATGGTCTTCTCTGCGTTGGTGACTGCCTGACGCTTTGCAGGCTCGCCAACGAGACGCTCACCGGTCTTTGTGAATGCCACGATAGACGGTGTGGTTCTTGCTCCCTCCTGATTTGCGATAACGGTGGGCTTTCCACCTTCCATAACAGCTACACAGCTGTTGGTTGTTCCTAAGTCAATACCAATAATT
>JALELN010000136.1 GCA_022771765.1 Lachnospiraceae bacterium
TACCTGGAATTAAATTAGACATAAAGTACTCCTTTCCAGGAACAAGGATCATCCGAATACATTATAAAACGAAATGGAATTTTTGTAAGACTTAATTCTATTTGGGCAAAGGGCATGTAGAATTTAGAATTACATTCAACATTAGAGTCACCTTAATCCGGTGACTCTAATTTTTTTGCCTGTTTTGTCCGAAATATCTTACAGTCAGAATATTATGAATAGATCCGGCAGTTGTTGTAAGGATTGTTAAAGGAGAGGCAGAATGCAAATTGAGCAGGTAGAACAAAAAGGAATCTTTCGACAGGCGCAGGTGACCGGAGGACAGGGAAGTGAGCCTGTTGACCGGGTGACAATCAGAAACGTTAAAAAAGCGGATGAGATGACCGGTTCAGTGCCTGCGACGCATACAGTAACTTATGCAAAGCCGGGGCCGGAGCAGGGGACGGCCTTTGAGGATATTAGGAGCAGTGCGGCATCAAAGGACGCGGTGCAGATGAAAAATGAGATGATTGTAGGGGCAAATACGTCTACACCGGAAAGTGTGCGTGCAATGGAAGAGGATGGTTTTTCATTGCCGGATACGGATATTCATTCTGTTGTAACAGAGACTGATAAAATTCAGATGCAGCTCGCAAAGGCAGGTAAGGATACCAGCTATTTTAGCGGAGAACTAAGCGTAGAGCAGATTGAGGAAATCGCTGGCAGTGCAGCATTGGCAGCGCAGTATGAGAGTGCGTTAAATCAGGCGAACGCCATTCATCCGCTCAGTGAAGGAGCGCTGAAATATATGCTGGAAAACGAGCTGGAGCCTACGATTAGTAATATTTACCGTGCGCAGTTCAATGGAATCTATGCGTATGTGAAACAGCCGGATGCGACCCTGAATCAGCCGGGAATTGCAGAGCAGATAGAAAAGGTCATCGTAGCGGCCGGCATGGAGCCGTCAGAGCAGAATGTCTCGGCGTGTAAATGGATGGCAGCTAATGAGATTCCCGTGACAACTGCGCATTTAAGCTATATGCGCGCACTGCAGGAACTGCCGGTCCCTATGAAACAGGAGGATCTGATTACTTCCATGCAAACAGCTGTCGCAGAGGAGCGGACACCGGCGGACGCTTATCTGGTTGAGAGTGCGTCGCTTGTCGCACGGGCAGAGGATGCCACGGAGGTGATTGCGCAGACGACAGATCGGGAATTGGCGTATGTGCTTGGTCAGGGTCAGGAATTAACCATAGAAAATCTGCGCGAGGCCCATCATTTGATGGGGAGCGGACTGGTTACTGAAGAAGTATATGAGCTCCGGCCAGAGACCGGAGCGTTTTCCGAAAAGGGAATGGCTCTTCTGGAGGCACGCAGAATCCTTGAAGAAACGCGTTTGTCAATGACAACAGAAGCGAATTACGGGCTTTTAAAGAGAGGCATGGAAATAGAGATCAAGCCGCTTGTTCAGTTGGTAGAAGATTTAAAGGAGCAGGAGCAGAGCTATTACAGGCAACTGTTAGAGGCGGACGGCAGTGAGGCGACAGCGGATCAGATTGCACTTTTTAAAGAAACGGTTGAGACGACCGGGCAGCTCCGTACAATGCCTGCCTATGCGCTCGGCGGTGAACTGTTTGATGGTACGTTGCGGGGACTGCATTCAGAAGGCACACAACTACAGTCAAAAATGGAGGCGGCGGGTGAGGCGTATGAGACGCTGATGACCGCGCCGCGGGCGGATATGGGTGATTCCATTCAGAAGGCATTTCGCAATGTAGATGATATTTTGCAGGAAATCGGAATGGAGATCACACAAGGCAATGCCCGTGCAGTGCGGATTCTGGCATATAATCATTTAGAGATCAATGAGCAGTCCGTGCTGGAGATGAAACAGGCAGACCGACAGGTACAGCAGGCATTTGACAGTCTGAAACCCGCAGTCGTCCGGGAAATGATCCGTGAGGGCATCAATCCGCTCCAAATGCAGATGAGTGAGCTGAATGAGCAGGCGGATCGGATTCGTGAGCAGATTGGCGGAGCGGATGATCTGGCGAAATACAGCGAATATTTGTGGAAGCTGGAGCAGAATCAGGATATTTCCGCCCAGGAGCGGGATTCTTATATAGGAATTTATCGTTTGATCCATCAGGTAGAGATGGGTGACGGCGCGGCAATCGGAGCGCTTGTGCAGCAGGGAGCGCCAATTACTATGGGAAATCTGCTCAGTGCTGTGCGCAGCGGTAAAAAAAGCGGAATGGATTATAAGGTGGATGATCATTTTGGCGGAGTAGAGGGCTCCATGAAGGGTGTGTCCATTACTGATCAGATCAATGCGGCATATCAATCGCAGTGTGTGAAGGCTGTTCAGCAGATTGCGCAGGAGCCGGAACAGTTCGCGGATTTGCTGTCGAGGGAAGACTGGAGACAGCTGACGCCGGAACAGCTCATGGAGCAATTGCAGCAGATGTCGGTAGATTCGGTGGCTGAAGAGGCATATGAAAGCCAATTATTACAGGAGTTTCATTCGGCGGCAGCAGCATCGGCAGAAGTATATGAGATGCTGGAGCTCTACGATGTGCCTGCTACGGTAAATCATGTGCTGGCCATGCAGCAGATGATGGCCAATCCAAATGACGCATTGCGTCGCTTTTTTGGATTGGCAGACCGGATTGAAAAAGAGGATCAAAAAGCAGATCTTATGGCAGAAATTTCACACATTAAGGATGAGATACTGCATAAACTGGGTGAAAATATACAGGCACCGGAGGAGCTTGCCGAGGCGCAGAAAACTCTTGCCGAGGTGGCAGAACACTGTGGACAGACTGTAATGTACGAAGGAATGACAAGGCTTGATATCCGGCAGCTTCAGATGATGACAACACAGCTACATCTCGGTGTCAGTATGACGAAGGAAGAGCGTTATCAGATTCCGATTCTGACCCATGACGGAGCGATGGGTGTCAATTTAAGAATCATACGTGGCTCTGAGAAAAAGGGCAGAGTGCGTCTTACATTGGAGAGCGCTGTTTACGGAAAAGTGGCAGCAGAACTGGATGTACAGGAGAGAGGAATCAGGGGATATCTGGCATCAGATTCCAGAATCGGTGTAGATCGGTTGCAGCAGGAACAACCGCGTATGGAGGAATTACTCTCTGAGCTCGCCGGGGACAGTGCTGAAAATGAGATCCGTGTGATTTTCAGTGATCATCTGGATCTGGCGCGTTTTGAACTGTCAGGCGGCAAAAGTGAACAGTCCAGGGATGAGGCACAGCGTGAAATTCAGACAAAAGAGCTTTACGGGATCGCCGAAAAAATGATTCGATTTTTCCGGGAAGGGATTACGAAAGAAGCGTAAGAGACCGATATAGTTTTATATCAGATAAAAGGTATCTGTAAAGGTACTGAACAGATACGATGAATGATCGGTGACAGGGAGCGTCACCGGTGTAAGACCGCAGGGAAGCGCACAAGGAAAATATAAGAGGTGCGAAAATGAAAGTAAATCAGAATGTATCAGCAGTTATTTCCAATGCTCATCTTCATCGGACAGAGGATAAGCTGACTGCGTCTATTGAGCGTTTATCTTCCGGATATAAGATTAATAAGGCAAAGGACAATCCGGCAGGTATGGCGATCAGCAACAAGATGCGCGCGCAGATCATGGCGCTGGATCAGTCCAGCAGAAATGCGGCAGATGGCACCAGCGTATTGCAGACTGCGGATGGTGCACTAAATGAGACACATTCCATGCTGCAGCGTATGCGGGAGCTTGCTGTACAGGCAGCGACAGATTCCATGACTCCGTCGGATAAAGAGGCATGTCAGAAAGAGATCGAGGCACTTCAGAAGGAGGTAGACCGCATTGCTACCGATACAGAGTTTAATGGCAAGCGGATCTTGGACGGCTCGCAGGATTATCGCGTCTATCCGAGTGTCGGTGGAGAGCTGGCCGGTACTTATATCCGCAATTTTCAGACCTCGGATGAGGTCTCTGCCGAGGATTATAAATTTGATATTACACAGATTCCTGAGCAGGCCACGACAAATATAGCAGTCGGTCAGGGAACCTCCGGAATCATTGACATTAATGGCTGTCAGGTGGAGATTCTTGCGACGGATACGCAGGATGATATCTATACAAAGCTAAAGGATGCCGGAGAACTGGCAGGTGTCAAGGTGGAGGATAATGGAACAGATTATACATTGACAACATTTGAATACGGAAAAAGCGCAAAAATATCCTGTAAGGTGTATAATTTGCCGGAAAAGAAGGCTGAGGGTAAGGATACGCAGATCACGATGGTACGGGATACCGATATCAGATTAGACAGCGCCGGAAATCAGGTGAAGGATGATAATGGTAATCCGGTTGCCTACGGTGAGGGATTTTCCGAGACAGCGTCCTACTTGTCTGATGGAAAGAAAGTGACCATCCGCGATCTGAACGGCTTTGAAATGATCTTTGAAGTTGATCCCGAGAAGGATACGGGCGGGGTGATGAAAAAACAGATGCTGGGGGGTCAGGTAAATGTCAATCTGGAAATGACAGATCTGGGCAGCATGACGTTGCAGGTGGGTGCTCATGAAAATCAGGTCGTCGATGTGCGGATTCCGGCTGTGAATTGTGAGTCACTTTATATCGATGATCTGAATGTTGTCCGCAAGGGTGGCGCTGATAAAGCAATTGCGGCACTGGATGATGCAATTGCTCAGGTCAGTGAGGTGAGATCGCGGATAGGCGCGTACCAAAACCGTCTGGAATATGCGGTGAGCAGTCTGGATGGTACAGAGGAGAACATGGAAGCGGCGATTTCACGTATTATGGATACCGATATGGCGGAGGAGATGTCTACCTATTCCAACATGAATGTGCTTGATCAGGCAGCAATCTCCGTTTTGACACAGGCAAATGATATGCCACAGCAGGTATTGCAGCTGCTACAGTAAGGATGTAGCAGATTTCATCAGGGAGACAGATTAAAATGACGGATGAAAAGAAAAAAGAGTTTACCCGCAGGCTGGCGCAGTGCAATGCCAGTGAGATGATTGTGATACAGTATGATATCTTTTTTACTTATCTGGAGGATGCCTTTGCGGTATTTGAGGCAGGAGGCGAGCCATTCAAGCAGGCCATCCGCCATGCAGATGCGGTGCTGGAGCGTTTGCAAAACTCGCTGGATTTCAAATATGAGCTTGCAGGTCAGTTGTATCCTCTGTACAATTACAGTCGCCGGCAGCTGGCGCTGGCGCAGGCAACGCACAAGAAAAAGCCAATTTCAAATGCACGAAATGTCATGAAAAAACTTTATGATGCATTCGCGCAGATTGCGGCGGAGGATACGTCAGAGCCGGTGATGCACAATGCACAGACCGTGTATGCAGGCTATACTTACGGGAGAAATTCGTTAAATGAAGATATGCTTGATGGGTCACAGCAGAACCGGGGGTTTCTTGCATAAATCAGGCCTATCTTACATGACAGCAAGGGGAGGGTGAATCGTCACCCTCCCCTATTGATATTCTTTTACGGAATTCAATAAAAAACGATAACGCAACTGAACGGAGTTTAGCTGATAAATATATGCATCGATCAGATCCGGCTCCGTCACATTTGAAAAAGTGGCATAGACATGATCCAATTCTTTTTTGGTGCGCTCTAAATCGTCCAGCAGGACGGTATAGTGCGCATCTTTTTGCGTTTGTGGCTGGTGAAATAAATGAAGCATATCGTCACATCCTTTCTTATTTTCATTATAAGCAAGTCCTTGACAGGTTATGCAAAATTAGGCATATTTTACAAAAATCGGAGTAAATTGGTACAAAACAGTCAGGGAGAACTTTATGAGTACATCAACCGGAATCATGCTGATTATCACTGCGTGCGCACTTGTTTTGATAATCGGCGTTCTGCGCCGCAAAGCCGCATTTTTACTGCATTTCTTTGTGCGTATGCTGGTCGGCGGCATGGCAATTTATGTTACGAACGGGTGTCTGGCATCCGCCGGAATCGGATTGGCGGTCGGTCTCAACATTCTGAATTTGTGTATTGTCGGATGCCTTGGAACAGGGGGATTTGCCATGCTTTATGCAATTTTACTGTACATGAACCTGTAGTATCACGAAAAAAATTTTTTTCGTGATACTACATGGACAAAAACGGTATTTATACATATAATTTCTACACAATCTATCAGATCTATTTGCAACTAACTATTCTAAGATTTTTTAGCACTTTATTTCAAAAACATTTCACAAAACAAATTCCGATGGACAGGCAGTATCGCACAAATGTGGAAAGGTATAAGGAGGTATGGCGTATTCAGACAAAATTATCTATTTTAGATGACGAGATCGGACCGGGGCTGTGTGCGTATCTGCTGGAGCATTCTTTGGGACTGATACCTGTTCTCTGCAGAAGCTGGAAGGATCTGCACAAGGCAAAAGCAAAGCTGGCACTTGTGGGAGCAGTTTTCTGGGAGGAGACACAGGCAGCACAGGAAGAAAAGCTGGGAACACTTCTGATACAGATGGATGAAACGCACTTGTCCCCCTACCAACCTGCAGATCATCTGATCAGGGAGGTATATCAGACAGCGCTGGAAAGGCAGATTTATCTGCCGGGAGCAATAAAGGCCCTGTTTGAGAAAGAGGTTGTGGCAGTCTGTTCGCCGCATGGTTATGATTTGCAGACAGGATATGCGGTTGTCTACAGCCTCATACGGGCAGAACATGTGCGAACACTTTATCTGGATTTTACGTATTACAATGGCTTTTTTGACAAGATGTCAGAGGATGTCGGTGATTTATTCTATGAACTTCACAAACAGAATGTGCCGATAGGAGCGATCCTGCCGGCGATGGTACAGAAATTCGGACCGTTGGATTATCTTCCACCGGTTCGAATGCAGATGGATCTGGATGATTTGACAGGAGAAGACTTTACAGTGCTTTTGCAGCGGGTACTGCAGGAAAGTGAATATGAGCTGGTGGTGCTGAATATGCCCGTCAGACCGCAATTCCTTCGGGCGGTATATGGCTGCTGTAGTCATATGTATAGTCTCCAGCGGGAGGGAATTTTGTACGAGCGCGCACAGGCCCGCCTGTTGGAGGATCTCAGATTGGAGAGCGGACAAACAGAGCTGTCCAATCTGCAGATTGTTCCGATGCCATCGATCAGCGGGAGCTTTTCCATGGATGAATCCATGTATGAAGAGCTTTTATTTGGTGAGATGGCAGCATTTATCAGGCAGATGCTGTCGGAGGAGATGAAGGAAGGGAGGAAGTGAACATTCAGAATTATGCGGAAGAGATCAGAGGACGTGTTCTGGAAAGAATGGATGTCTTGCGGGATATATCAGATGAGGAATTATGGTCGCTGATTGATGAGTCAATTGCAGCGGGGGACGAAACACGACCGTCACTTCACGTACGGGAGACTGCACGTGAGCAAGTGTTTCATTCGCTGCGTGGGCTGGATGTGTTGCAGGAACTGCTTGATGATCCGCAAATTACGGAAATTATGGTGAATGGTTACCAACACATTTTTTATGAAAAAAAGGGGCAGCTCATACAATGGGACAAGCATTTTTCATCAAAGGAAAAGCTGGAGGATGTGATTCAGTCTATTGTGGCGGCAGGAAATCGTATGGTCAATGAGGCTGCGCCAATCGTGGACACCAGGCTGCGTGACGGCTCACGTGTCAACATTGTGCTTGCGCCCATCGCAATTGATGGATCTGTGATCACAATCCGAAAGTTTCCAGAGCGTCCGATGCGGATGGAAGATCTGCTTGCACTCGGATCTCTGTCACAGGAAATCGCGGACGAATTAAAACGGCTGGTGCAGGCAGGATATAACATGTTTGTCTCAGGCGGAACCGGATCCGGAAAGACGACATTTTTAAATGCGCTTTCCGGTTATATTCCGCGGAGTGAGCGTGTGATCACCATAGAGGATTCTGCTGAGCTGCAGTTGAATGATATACCGAATCTGGTGCGGATGGAGACGCGTGCGGCAAATTTGGAACATGTATCGGAAATACCGATCAGACAACTCATCCGAACAGCTCTCCGGATGCGGCCGGATCGCATTCTGGTGGGTGAGTGCCGGGGCGCGGAGGCGCTTGATATGCTTCAGGCAATGAATACCGGGCATGATGGATCTCTTAGTACCGGACATGCCAATTCATGTCTGGATATGCTGCGCAGGCTGGAGACGATGGTACTGATGGGAATGGAACTGCCTGTAAGCGCGATTCGGGCACAGATTGCATCAGGAATCGATGTACTCATACACCTTGGAAGGCTCAGGGATCGCACGCGAAAGGTACTGGATATCGTGGAAGTTGATGGCATGGAGCAAGGAGAAATTCGTCTGCACCCCATATATCACTTTGTAGAAACCGGAGAAGCAGGCGGTCATATCATGGGTGAGTGGCAGCGACAGGGTGTGCTTTTACATCGCGAGAAACTGGCTGCTGCCGGATTGGAGGGTGACTGTGCGTGATTATCATGGATATCATTATTCCATGCAGGAGCATGTCCTCTATTTTTCGGAAGCAACGCTGTTGATTTTATTGATCAGCTATCTGTTTTATCATTCGTTGTTTGCCGCTGTGCTGATTGTACCGTTTTATCCGGTTTTTTTAAAGATTAAAGAACAACAGCTGCTTCGGCAGCAGAAGCAGGAGCTGTGCCAACAGTTTAAAGAAACGATTTTTTCAGTGGCGGCAGCATTGAATGCTGGGTATTCCGTAGAAAATGCATGGCGGGAGGCAAAAACAGAGATAGAACAGATGTATGGGAAAAATGCGTTGATGGTACAGGAATTGCAGCACATACTGGCACATCTCTCCATGAATGTCCCGTTGGAGGAATTGCTGTATGATTTTGCGAAACGTAGTGACTTGGAGGATGTGAGCAGTTTTTGCCAGGTTTTTTTCTTTGCGAAGCGGAGTGGAGGAGATTTTATCGGTATTATCCGCGCGACAGCAGAACGGATCGGACAAAAGATAGAATTGCAGCACCAGCTGGAAACGGATCTGGCGGCCAGGCGACTGGAAAGCAGAATCATGAATGTAGTTCCGCTTGTGATTTTGCTATATCTGAAACTGACTTCACCGGGTTATTTTGATTTGCTATATGGAAATTTTTCAGGAATCTGCATCATGAGTGTATGCCTGATCATCTATCTGGCTGCCTATGCATTGTCTGAGCGGATGCTGCAGCAGATACTGACAATATAAATATAATTTTCAGGAGGGACATATGTATTTATGTGCAGGGGCAGGACTGATTGGGTTGATTGCGTTTATCTGGTGTGTCAGAAAGGGAAAGCGGCAGACGGAGGGTATTTATTTTTTGATTTTAATGATCAGCGGAGGGTTAGGTGTGCTGGTCTGCCTCAATGATGAAAAGTCAACATTGTCACAGACCGGGGGGATTCAACGTCCGGAACCCGGATCAGATACGCTGGAAGAGGATTATATCCTGTCTGTGGAAGATCTTTCGATCCGAGAGCCGTACCGGGTGACCGTGGAAAACAGGCACCTGACAAAACGGGAGCTGGAGGAGTTGTTTACGGATGCAGTGAAGGAGCTGGAGTGCATATTTCTGGGAGAAAATGAGTCCCTGGATCATATTACGAAAAATGTAATCCTGGCAGACAGTGTAGTGGATGGACGTGTAGATGTAAGCTGGAGCTTTGACAACTATGAGGCAGTTAATCTTTCGGGGGAACTACAGGAGGAAGCGTTGTCCGAAGATGGCAGACTGGTTCAGGTGACAGCAACACTCGAATATGAAGATGTACAGGCAGAGCATCGTTTTTCCATCATGATATATCCGCCGGAGAAGACCGTTCAGGAGCAGTTTTATGAGCTGCTCACACGACAATTGGAAACGCAAAACAGTGGGTCAGATGCGGTTTTCGTGCTGCCAAAAAAGCTTGCGGGACATGTACTTGTCTGGACAAGACAGTCTCAGAAAAAGCACTATACCGTTCTTTTGATTGGATTGTGCGCGATGGCGGGAGTGGCAGTAGGAAGAAAAGAGGATATCCGGAAGGCGAGAGAAAAGCGAAATGCACAGTTGCTGGCAGAATATCCGCAGATGCTCAGTCAGATGGCATTGCTGCTCGGAGCGGGAATGACGGTGAATCGTGCGTGGGAGCGCATTGTTGTCAGCTACGAAAACCGGACCGCGGGTGTGGCGGGAGACTTGCAGGAAATTCCTGTTTATGAAGAAATGCGTATTACCTATCACCAGATAAAAGACGGTGTGGGAGAGAGGCTTGCATATGAACAGTTCGGGGAGCGACTTCAGCTGCAGGTGTACCGCCGTCTGGCGACACTGCTTGTACAAAATCTGAGGAAGGGAACAGCCGGATTGAGCAGGCTGTTAGAAAAAGAAATGAAAGACGCGTTTGAGGCGCAGGAAAATTTCGCAAAAAAGCGAGGGGAGGAGCTGCAGACAAAACTGCTGATCCCAATGATGCTGATGCTTGGGCTGGTGATTGTGATTATTATGATTCCGGCAATTGCAAGTTTTCAGTTATAGGTTTCAATAAAAAATCAGATAGGAAAGAGAGGAGAAGCTACATATGAGAAAATTGGATTTATGGGTAATCAGAACCCGTATGCGCTGCAGGGCGGCAGTGGACTTTTTGAAAAAGGAAGATGGGATCGGAACGGTGGAGATGATATTGATCCTCGTGGTTCTGATTGGCCTGGTTCTGATTTTTAAAGAAAAACTGACATCGCTGGTGAATGATATCTTTAAAACCATCAGCTCAAAGAGTAAGAGTGTGTAAAGAAAAAACCACGCTGCGTGGAAGCATCACCGTATTTGCAAGCCTGTCGTTGCTTTTAGTGGCATCCTTTTTGCTTGTGCTCCTTGAAGCAGCACGTGTAAAGGGACTGGATGCATATAGTCTGATGCAGCGTGTCAATGCGATGGAATCCGTGTTTTCCGAGTATGACAGACAGTTGTTTGAGCAGTATGGAGTATTTCTGTTAGATGCAGGTTATGGTGAGCAGACCCTGCAATTTTCACAGATTAATGGGCGTCTGCAGTCGGTCAGCCAGAAAAATCTGCGTCCGGTGGTTCCGAAGACATTATGGAAAAACATACAGAATTTTTATCAAATGGATGTGACTGATGCAACCGTAACCGGTTATTTGCTGGCAACAGATTATGATGGAGCACCATTTCGCAGGATGGCGGTAGAATCTATGAAGGCGGGATATCCGGCAGAGCTGGCACAAAAGCTATATGATGGATTACAATCGTCGGATTACGCAATGGCGCAGGCGAAGCAGAGCCGGTCAGCAATGAATCAGGCGCAGGAAAATATTGAGATTGCGAAGGAGGAGCAGGCGCGGACAGCTGCCGAGAAGAACTCACAGGAAACACAGGAAACAAAGGAAGAACCGACCGTGGATGCATCTGTGGAAAATCCTATGGATGTGGTAAAGGCAGTACAAGAGACAGATATACTGACGCTGGTAATGCCTTCCGGAAGTCATATTTCCACAAAATCCATTCAGGGAAAACAGATGCTGGAGCATCGTTCTCTATTGCAGGGAAATGAGCCCTGGCAAGCGTCCGGCAGCTGGTATGAGAAGGTCTTGTACCACCGGTTTTTGCAGACACATTTTTCCTGCTATGGAACGAACGAATTCAGTGGAGGAGCGTTGGATTATGAGTTGGAATACATTCAGGCGGGAAAACATACAGACCGTGAAAATCTAAAGTATGTGGTACAGCAGCTGTTATTGCTGCGGGAGGGCGCTAATTTTATGTATTTGCAGACAGATGCGGCGAAACGGCAGGAGGCATATGCTATGGCGACTGCATTAGCGTCAGCATTCGGCATTGCGCCGGCGGCCGGATTAATTGCGCAGGGTATTCTGGCGGCATGGGCATATACGGAAAGCATTCTGGATGTGCGCACGCTACTGGCAGGGGGAAAGATTGCGTGGTTGAAGACGGCGGAGAGCTGGAGCAGCAGCCTTTCAGGGCTGGGTGGGCTGTTGGCAGGAAGCGCGCAGGCAAAAGAACAGGCGAGCGGCGAGGATTATCAGGGATATCTGCAAAAGCTGCTCTATTTGAAAGCAGAGCGGGCGCTCAACTATCGGGCAATGGATCTGATGGAGCTTCGCGCCGGAATAAACAGGGGAGATGAGCTGCGGATGGATACAATGATTTTAGCGCTTCGGGCAGATTTTTGCTATGTGTCCGATCCGTTGTTCTCTGAAATGGTAACTACTCAACGGCTTCCGGAAGGACAGTGGGAGTTTTCAGAGACAGCTTATTACAGCTATTTTTCAGAGTGAGAATGAACGAAACCATTGATGATTTTAATGTGGAGGGTATGTATCATAAGATGCCTTTGATTCGTATTGATAAAAACACGGATATTTTTCATCAAGCAGCTCTATCCTCAAAGCAGCAGACGAAAAATGCGTTGCAGGAGGCATCTTATGATACACATCCGCATATAGGGGAGCCACTGCGCCCAAATGGATCTATTACACTGGAAATGGTGGTTGTGCTTCCGCTGTTTGTCTCTTTTATGGTATTTTTTCTGTTTTTATTCCGGATTTTGCTGGTGCAGGAAAGTATGGAAGAAGCGCTTGTCTATACGTCAAGAACACTGGCAGTTTCCTGTTTTTCGGAAACTCCAACGGAGCAGAAATCACAGGCAGGATTGCTCGCGGAGGCGCAGGTTACGCTGCAAAAAGGGCTGAAGGACAGTGGGTGTCCGGTGGATTATATCCGGGGAGGAAGAGCGGGGATATCCCTGCTTTCTTCGCAGCTGACAGGTGATGAGATTGTTCTGCGGGCATCTTATGAGATCCGGGTGCCATGCGTGATGCTTGGAAGCTACAGCTTTCACTTTGAGCAGTGTGCACAGAGCAGAAAGTGGATCGGAAATCAATCGTTCGTACAGGATGGTATGTCAGATGATGAATGGGTCTATGTGACACCTTATGGTACCGTTTATCATAGAGATCGGACATGTCGTTTTTTGGATCTGAGTATACATGCTGTCAGCCGGCAGTCGCTGGTGGCACTGCGCAATAAAGATGGAAATGTTTATCAAAAATGTGAAAGCTGCGGCAACTCGAAAAACGCGATGGTGTATGTGACTGATTATGGCATATGTTATCATGACAGTCTTGTATGCAGCGGTCTGAAACGAACAATTTATATGGTAAAATTATCACAGGTAGGAGGAAAAAACGCATGCAGCAAATGTGGAGCCAGGCAGTAGTTATGGGTATGCTTACGCTGTGTTCAGCGGAGGATATTAAAAAAAAGCGGGTTCGTTTAAATCCGATTTTGTTTTTTGGAATTTTAGGGATTTTCTTTCATATGCTATGGAGGATGCGATCGATTGAGGATCTGTTGCTGGGAATGTCTGTGGGAGTGGCGTTGCTGGTGATCAGCATGCTGACCGGTGGAAGGATAGGAGCAGGTGATGCGGTGCTGTTGATTGTGACTGGTATTTATCTGGGACTGGAAAAGAATCTGGAGTTATTTTTTTGCGGATTATTGTTGTGCAGTATGTGGGCGCTCGGCTTGTTGATCCTGCGGAAAAAAAGCAGAAAGGACAGCATTCCGTTTGTTCCTTTTTTGCTGGCGGCATATATGGGAATGCTGGTGTGTGCGTTATGAGACGGATCATTATAAAAAAAGGGGAAGTATATCTGCCGGCAAGCTATACGGTGGAGGCAGCATTGCTGCTGCCATTGCTTCTGTTTGCAATCCTGAAGGGACTGCTGTTGGGAATTGACTGTTATAATGATGTCCGCACGGCAGCAGAGAATATCGAATTGCTGGAGAAAATTGTGCCGGCAGACCGGATCTGGAAGATGCAGCTGGCGCAGAAGGGAGTAGATTTGATTTATGAATATACAATATCAGAGAAACCTGAAAAATAGCTATATGGTAGTCGTAGAGCCGGGACAGCCACTAAATATGGATGGTCAGCTGGCAGAAAAAATGATGCAGCGGCAGCAAATACCGGGACTTTTACGATGGGTGACTATGGAGCATGAAGGTGATATGACATTCTGGTATCAGATTACCGGCTTGCAGAGTCTCTCCGACTGGTTGAGACATCATGCCTTGGATTATAAGCTATTTGGGCATTTGATGTCCGGGCTTCTGGCATTGCAGGAGGAATTGCCCCGGTTTTATCTGAAAACAGAACATCTTCTCTTGCAACCGGAACAGATTTTTTTGGATACCTCCGGAGAGCATGCCGTCTTTTGCTATGAACCATTGTGGAGCAGAGATCCGCGGCAGTCCTTGCAGGAACTGATGGAGCAGCTGTTGCCCCGGATTGATCACGAGGATAAGGATGCGGTGCAATTTGGTTATGGGTTGTATGAAAAATGTCAGGAAGAGAATGCGGATATATGGCACTATGTTTTGGAGCAGAATACAACGGGGATGTATTCCGGTAAGGAAGTATGTAAAACAGATGGAGCGGATCATAAGGTTCAGGAAGAAGACAGACCGGATGGCGACCGGAAAGAGCAGGCAAAGGTGCCTGCTTTTCAATCAGAAAATACCGGGCGAAAGCATCCTGTTATTCCGGAAAAGATGCTTGAAAAGCTGCCTGTGATCTCAGCACTGTCGTGGGTACAGAGTCTGGGAAAGAAAAAAAAGGAAAAGCCGGAACCTGTTTATCTGTTTGAGCCGGAGGAGAAAGAGGAAGTATGTGCAAACCCCACTGTATATTTAGGGGCGAAGGAGCAGGCGGAGGGGAGACTCCTCTATCGCGGCGCGGGAGGAGAGGCAAGCTTTGTGATTGAAAGCGATTCCTTTTTACTCGGAGGACGAAATGATCAGGCGGACGGACAGATGATGGCGTCAGGTATCAGCCGAAATCACGCTCGTATTACCAGAGAGGAGGGCCAATACTACATTGAAGATTTGAATTCTAGAAATGGTACCTATCTGAACGGTGAATTACTTAGCTATAAGCAAAAATGCCGGATGAAGCCGGGGGATCATCTTCGCTTTGCGAGAGAAGAGTATGTGTTTTATTGACACCGATGCCTGAGAGTGTTATGGTTTTCCCATGGAAAAGAATTATGAAAGTATAAAGAAATGGCTGAATATCAATGTGATTCTTATTGTGAGCAATATCCTTGTGTGGCTGGTTATGTGTACAAAAGGAGATACCCGCAGCGCGCAGTTCATGTATGAGCACGGAGCCTTATATCCAACGAATGTGCTGGGTGGGGAGTGGTATCGGCTGGTTAGCGCGATGTTTCTCCACTTCGGTGCCGAGCATCTCATCAGCAATATGTTTATGCAGTACTTTCTCGGCGATATGCTGCTGCGGGCACTGAGTCAGTGGAAATTTGCGGTTGTTTATGTGCTTGCCGGGATTGGCGGAAATGTGGCATCACTTGTCATGATGATTGTGACAGGCGATTTTGCAGTGGCGGCAGGTGCTTCCGGAGCAATTTACGGAATCATAGGAGCACTGCTGTGGGTCGTATTGCGAAACGGCGGGAAATTTGAATCCATCAGTGTACCGCGCATGTTGCTGGCGACAGCTCTCTATATTACCTATGGGTTTACAACGGAGGGTGTAGATGCGTGGGCGCATCTCGGAGGCGCCGTCATTGGCTTTCTGGCGGCAGTGATCCTGTATCGCAGGAAAGTCACCGCCACGATTGAACAATGGGACTAATTGAAAAACAGCATTGAGTTTTAGTCTCAAATTTACTATACTGATCTTAGTGCCGGACAATCTGTAAACAGGGAAATGTATCCGGCTTTGTGTCCATGTTGGTAGTTTGATAAAGGGAAAGCAAATGATGAAGGTAAATATCTATTACGGAGGCAGAGGAATTCTTGATGATCCGACACTGTATGTCCTTGACAAAATGGAGGAAGTGCTTGTAGAGTTGCGCGTGAATGTGGACCGCTACAATATTTATGAGCACAAGAGCAGTATTTCGACACTCCCGCAGACGATGAAAGACGCAGACGGGATCATTCTGGCAACTACGGTGGAGTGGCTGGGCATCGGCGGATACATGCAGCAGTTTCTGGATGCGTGCTGGTTGTACGGGGATAAGGAAAAAATAGCTCACACCTATATGCAGCCGATCGTGATGTCTACAACCTACGGAGAGCGTGAGGCTGAGTTGAATCTCATGAATGCTTGGGAGACATTGGGCGGATTGCCGTGTAACGGACTTTGCGGGTATGTGGAAGATCTGGTGAGTTTCCAGATGAATAAGGATTATTCTCTGATTATAGAGAAAAAGGCAGAAAATCTTTACCGTACAATTTCACAGAAGATGAAGAGCCTGCCTACGAGCAATCAGGCGGTTACACAGTCTGTGCTGCGGACACCGCAGATGGAACTGACTCCGCAGGAGAGCGAACAGCTGTCCCAGTATGTATCGGATGACAGTTATGTCAGACAGCAGAAGGAGGATATCGAACAGCTGGCAGAGCGTTTTCGCGGCATGATGAAAAAGACAGCGCCCGATGAGGGGCTGGCATATGTCATTGATTTTGAATCCCATTTTTCCGGTAATCAGGATGTAGATGTGAATTATCTTTTTATAATAGAAGGAAAAAAGAAACCTTTGTGTATTCAGATCCATAAGGGCGAGCTGGTATGTCATTATGGGCAGCAGGAGCATACGGATGTGTATGTGAAACTCACCCCCGAGGTACTGGAGTCCATTATTGGCGGACGAATGACGTTTCAGCGGGCATTTATGACCGGTGAGATGTCGGCAAAGGGCAATTTTAAGACACTTCGCCAGTTGGACGAACTGTTTACGTTCACGGCATCTCAGCCGTAGAAAAACAAAAAAGGAGAATGAACATGAGAGACGCGAATTGTATTTTTTGTAAGATTGTGGCAGGGGAGATTCCCTCACGTACATTGTTTGAGGACGAAGATTTTAAGGTTATGCTGGATGTTGGACCGGCATCAAAGGGACATGCTCTGATTGTTCCAAAGGAGCATTATGCGAATATCTATGAACTTCCGGATGAGCTTGCAGGAAAGGCAATGAGACTGGCAAAGCGTATGGCGACCCATATGACGAATGTGCTGAATTGTGATGGATTTAATATTTTACAGAATAACGGAGAGGTTGCGGGACAGACGGTTTTCCATTATCATATGCATCTGATTCCCCGCTATAAGGGTAGTGACGAGATGATTCTGTGGAATGCAAATCACTTCAGTGATGAACAGATGGATGCGCTCGCAGAGCAGCTGTCAGTAAAATAAAACAATTTATAACACATAAAAAGGAGCTTTTCAGCTCCTTTTTTGTAACAAAACGAGAAGTTATTCGTTCTATTTTGCAACCTTGTTGATCAGATTTACAATCATGTCAATGGAATCCATCTGCCGGCTGTTTTTCATCGCCTGAATATATTTGTCGCGGTCTGTATACAGTTGTTCGATGGAGGAGATGAGTGTTGCGGTAGTCAGATTTTCCTCCATGAGAACCATTGAAAAGCCCTGTTTTTCAAAGGAGCCGGCATTCAGAATCTGGTCTCCGCGGCTCGCGGCGGCGGACAGCGGAATCAAAAGATTCGGTTTGTGAAGCGCCAACAGCTCACAGATGGAATTGGCACCTGCGCGTGAGACGACTACATCAGACATTGCGAAGATATCGCGCAGCTCTTTCCCGATATACTCGATCTGGTGATAACCCTTTGTTGGAGCCAGTGTCGGTTCCAGATTGCCCTTGCCGCACATGTGGATGACTTGAAATTTTTTCAATAAGGTAGGAAGCGCCTCGCGCACGGCATTGTTGATAACAACGGAGCCGCTGCTACCGCCGATCACAAAAAGCACGGGACGGCTCTCGTCAAAGCCGCACAGAGTTCGCGCAGCCGCTGCATTGCCGCTAAGGAGCTCCCGGCGGATCGGAGAACCGGTAAGTACGGCTTTTTCTGACGGAAGATATTTCATCGTTTCCGGAAAATTGCAACATACTTTCGTTGCGCAGGGAATGGCAATCTTGTTAGCAAGACCGGGAGTGAGATCCGATTCATGGATGATGGCAGGCACATGGTAGAATTTTGCTGCCAGTACCACCGGAACGGACACAAAACCACCCTTGGAAAAGATGACATTCGGTTTTAATTTATGTATCAGATGAATGGCCTGCCCTAATCCCTTAATGACTTTGAAGGGATCAGAGAAATTTTTCGGGTCAAAATAACGGCGCAGCTTGCCGGACGAGATCCCGTAATAAGGGATATTTTGTGCTTCAATCAATTCTTTTTCCATGCCGTTGTAAGAACCGACATAAGAAATCTCATAACCGGCCTCCTTTAAATGAGGAAGCAGAGCTATATTTGGTGTCACGTGACCGGCAGTACCACCGCCGGTAAGCAGAATTTTCTTCATAGGAAAACAAAGCCCTCCTTTGTTATTGTAACTACTGCGTGTGTTTGCAGTTACATTTATCTTTATGCATCTACCACTTATCATATACAACCATTTCAAAAAGTCAAGCAAAACCCCGTGTCGAAACATGCGATGAAAAATACTGGAAATGTCCTCTTCACAGAGATATTATTATAAAGAAGGTAATTGAACAGTTAAGCATAAAAAGGAGGGAGCGATCTTGGCAACACAGATCCTGAATTTTCTTACGGCACAGATGGACAAGCTTATGCTTGTGGGAATGCTGGCACTCATCGTTTTGTCGGCTTTGCAGCTGGCAAAAATGAGCCGTACTAATCGACAGCTGAAATACCTTACCGAAAAACTGGCAGGTTATCTGAAAGCGGTTCTTGAAGATGAGGAGAGCGAGGAAGACGAAGCAGATGAAGAGAACGAGTCACAGAAGGAAACGGAGTTTGTGTCCCGGCAGGAGCAGAACATGAGAGAAGCGATTGAATTGCAAAAACAGCAGAAAAAGATGAAGGATGCACAGGTGTTTGATGCGGTGCTTTCGGAGATTTTTCCGTAAAACATATGAAAAGACCGACTGCGGTTATTCATATTACAATTGGCGTGGTTGAATTTTCATGCTGTTCATTGTATAATTGAAAATATTCAGCGAAAAATGCCATGAGTAAATAGTAAATAAGTAACATAGGAGGAGTTAACAATGATTAACTGGAATAACTTGGACACAATTCAGGCTTATCAGGAGCTTTCTAAAGTGGCACCTGTCAATCTTGCCGAGGTGATGAGTGGCGAAAGCGGTGCAGAGCGTGTAAAGAAATACACGGTTCCCATGGGAGAGGGGCTTGCATTTAATTACGCTGCGAAACAGGTGGATGATAAGGTGCTCACCGCGCTTGAAAAGCTGGCCGAGGAGACACAGCTTACAGAAAAATTTGAGGCACTTTATAACGGAGCAGTGATTAATACCGGAGAGAAACGTCTGGTGCTTCACCATATGACACGCGGACAATTAGGAGATGCAGTTGTAGTGGATGGCGTGGACAAGCGTGCGTTCTATATGGAGCAGCAGAAAAAGATTGCCGAGCTGGCAAATAAGGTCCATGCCGGCGAGCTTACCAATGCAGCCGGTGAGAAGTTCACGACGGTTGTTCAGATCGGTATCGGCGGCAGTGATCTCGGACCGCGCGCAATGTATCTGGCACTTGAGAACTGGGCAAAGGCAAACAATACCTTCAAGATGGAGGCGAAATTCATCAGTAATGTAGACCCGGATGATGCGTCAGCTGTGCTGAACGGGATTGATGTGGCACATGCACTATTTATCCTTGTTTCAAAATCCGGTACAACACTTGAGACTCTGACGAATGAAGCTTTCGTCAAGGACGCCTTAAAGAAAGCCGGTTTAGATGCATCCAAGCACATGATCGCCGTGACGAGTGAGACATCTCCGCTGGCAAAGAGCGATGACTATCTGGCAGCATTCTTTATGGATGATTATATCGGAGGACGTTTTTCTTCTACGTCTGCAGTTGGCGGTGCCGTATTATCTCTGGCATTCGGTCCGGAAGTCTTTGCACAGTTTCTGGAGGGAGCCGCTGCGGAGGACAAGCTTGCGAAAAATAAGAACCTGCTGGAAAATCCGGCAATGCTGGACGCATTGATCGGTGTGTATGAGCGCAATGTATTGGGATATGGCACAACGGCCGTGCTTCCCTATTCACAGGGGCTGAGCCGTTTCCCGGCACATCTGCAGCAGATGGATATGGAGTCAAATGGAAAGTCTGTGAATCGTTTTGGCGAGCCTGTCAATTATGTGACAGGTCCGGTGATTTTCGGTGAGCCCGGAACAAACGGACAGCATTCGTTCTATCAGCTGCTTCATCAGGGAACAGACATTATCCCGCTGCAGTTCGTTGGATTTAAAAACAATCAGATGGGCACAGATGTAGATATTCAGGGCAGTACAAGCCAGCAGAAGCTGTGCGCAAATGTGGTTGCCCAGATTGTTGCTTTTGCGTGTGGAAAAGCAGATGAGGACCGCAATAAAAACTTTGAGGGTGGACGTCCTTCAAGCATTATTATCGGTGACCAGTTGAATCCCGGAACACTTGGCACACTTTTAGCACACTTTGAAAACAAAGTAATGTTCCAGGGCTTTGTATGGAATGTCAACAGTTTTGATCAGGAAGGCGTTCAGCTTGGCAAAGTACTTGCAAAACGTGTCCTTGCTCATGAGACAGACGGGGCATTGAAGGCTTATAGTGATCTGTTGAATATTTAATTTGGAATCTGTAAGTATCACAAAATATAAGAAATATTTGACAAAATGAAAAACCTCTGTTATAATCGTGCGTAACATATTTGTAACATTTTTAACATTTCTTAACAAAAATGCATAAAAACGTTACAGATTGCGTAAAATATTAGAAATGAATTGAAAACATTTCTAAAACTGATGCAAATGCATGATTGTAACGGAGGTTATTTTATGAAAAACAGTAAAAGACTTACGCAAGGAATCATACTGATGATAAGCACGGTGGCACTGGCATGTACAGCAGCAGTTGCAGGTGTGGCAGATGTACCGGCAGACATGAACATAACTGCAAAAAATGGAAAGGCAGGTATTGTCGCATCTTTAGAGCAGACAGAGAGCAAGGTGCTGGATGAGGCACAGCTTTCAGATGTGACGGTGGAGAAGACAAAGACCCAGATTGTTACAGTGGCATCCAAGAGTGAGGCCGAGGCAGCAGTCGAAGCGAAGCAGGAAGAGGAACAGACAGTAGAAGAGTCAGAAAAGTCCAACGAAACAGAAGATCAGAAAGAAGATACCATGTCTAAGACTGAGAAAGAATGGCAGGATAAGGTCATGGCAGATGTAGAGGATTTCCTCTGCATTCGTAAGGAGGGCAACGGAGATGCGGAAATTCTTGGAAAACTCTATCCCACATCCGTAGCAACTGTTGTAAAAGAGGGAAAGGCATGGACCAAGATTAAGTCCGGTTCCGTAAAGGGATATGTAAAGAACGAGTATTTAGTGTTTGGTTCTGACGCATATGAGAACGCAAAGAAGGTTTGCAAAAAGTATGCTTATGTACAGACAGATGGTCTGAACGTCAGAGAGGACGCAAATGAGGATGCGAAGATCCTTGCTGTTGTGAATAAGGGCGATAAGCTTCTCTTTAACAAGAAGGCAGATAAGAAGGAAGGCTGGGTAGCAGTAACGGTAAAGAACAGCGATGGTTATGTATCTGCGGACTATGTGAAAGTAAAATTAGGAACGACCGATGCAGTTTCCATCGAGGAGGAGATCGCTGCTCAAAAGGCAAAAGAGGCGGCAGAAGCAAAGGAGAAAGCAGCAAAGGCTTCTGCAAGCTCAGCAGCCACACAGAATGCACCTACGAGTGCATCTGTGGATGATACGACTTTACTGGCAGCAATCATTCAGTGTGAGGCCGGCAATGAATGCTATGAGGGAAAGGTCGCAGTCGGAGCAGTTGTTTTGAACCGTGTGCGCAGCGGACGCTGGCCGAATTCAATTTCCGGTGTTATTTATCAGAGTGGACAGTTCAGTCCGGCAAGAAATGGAGCGCTTTCGAGAGTGCTCTCAAGAGGTAATATTTCAAGCTCTTGCAGGAGCGCCGCGGCAGATGCGCTTGCGGGATCCGATCCCACCGGCGGAAAAATGTTTTTCCATCGGGTAAACGGCAGATCAGGATTGGTTATTGGTAATCACGTATTTTTTTAAACAGCATATAAAGCAGAAAAACAACCGCAAGCGGTTGTTTTTCTTATTTTCAGTTGTTTTTCTTAGGTTTATTTGCTATAATGCGTGTAGATATTTTTAATTTCAGGAGGTAATATATATGGGACCTATTATAGCAATTATTGTTTTGCTCATTGTCGTTCTGATGATCGTGGTATCCTGTATCAAGATCGTTCCGCAGGCACATGCAGTTGTTGTTGAGCGTTTGGGCGGATATCTGGATACATGGAGTGTCGGACTGCATTTTAAGACACCGTTTATCGATCGCATTGCAAAGCGTGTAAATTTAAAGGAGCAGGTTGTAGATTTTCCGCCGCAGCCGGTGATTACGAAAGATAACGTAACGATGCAGATCGATACTGTTGTCTATTTCCAGATCACGGATCCCAAGTTGTTCGCATACGGTGTGGAGAATCCGATTATGGCGATCGAGAACCTGACCGCTACTACCTTACGTAACATCATTGGTGATCTTGAGTTAGACGAGACGCTGACATCCCGCGAGACGATCAACACCAAGATGCGTGCATCTTTGGATGTGGCAACCGATCCCTGGGGAATTAAGGTCAACCGTGTAGAATTAAAGAACATCATTCCTCCGCAGGCCATTCAGGATGCGATGGAGAAGCAGATGAAGGCAGAGCGTGAGCGTCGTGAGGCGATTCTCAAGGCAGAGGGAGAGAAGAAATCCACGATTCTTGTTGCCGAAGGAAAGAAGGAGTCTGCGATCCTCGATGCAGAGGCAGAAAAGCAGGCAGCGATCCTTCGTGCAGAGGCGCGCAAGGAAGCAACCATCCGGGAGGCAGAAGGACAGGCCGAGGCGATCTTAAAGATCCAGCAGGCAAATGCAGATGGTCTTCGTTTCTTAAAGGAGGCACAGCCTGATGCAGGCGTGCTTCAGTTAAAGAGTCTGGAGGCATTCGCAAAGGCAGCAGACGGCAAGGCGACCAAGATCATCATTCCCTCCGAAATTCAGGGAATGGCAGGTCTGGCAAAATCTGTGGTAGAGGTTGCATCAGAAAAATAAATATGGAAAATGAGCGGGCTGCCTGAGCGGTAGCCCGTGTTTTTATTACCTAATTCACAGGAGGAACAGGGATGAACTTACAGGGCAGAGATTTTTTGAAATTACTGGATTATACGCCGGAGGAGATTACCTATCTCATAGATCTGGCAGCAGAGTTGAAGGAGAAAAAGAAGAATGGGATTCCCCATGACGAGCTACGTGGAAAAAATATTGCATTGATTTTTGAGAAGACGAGCACGCGGACGCGCTGTTCTTTTGAGGTCGCAGCGCACGATCTCGGCATGCAGGTTACATATCTTGATCCTTCCGGTTCCCAGATCGGGAAGAAGGAGAGCATTGCTGACACGGCGAGAGTGCTTGGCAGAATGTTTGACGGTATTGAATACCGCGGATTCGGACAGGATATTGTGGAAGAGCTGGCCCGTTACGCAGATGTTCCTGTCTGGAATGGACTGACAAATGAGTTTCATCCGACACAGATGATTGCGGACATGTTGACCGTACGCGAACATATTGGACACTTGAAGGATGTCAAATTTGTATATATGGGTGATGCCCGCTATAACATGGGCAATTCCCTTATGGTGACCTGCGCGAAGCTTGGCATGGATTTTGTGGCATGCACTTCCAGAAAATATTTTCCGGATAAAAAACTGGTGGATATCTGTGAGGAGATTGCCGGAAAGACCGGAGCGACGATTACGCTGACAGAGGATGTGGAGGATGCAACAAAGGATGCGGATGTAATCTATACCGATGTATGGGTGTCTATGGGCGAGCCTGCTGAGGTGTGGAAGGAGCGTATCGAAGAGTTGAAGCCTTATCAGGTCAATGCCGCTGCGATGGCAAACGCAAAGCCGAGCGCTATTTTTATGCACTGCCTGCCGGCATTCCATGATCTGAAGACAACGATCGGACGCGAAGTATATGAGAAATTCGGACTTTCGGAGCTGGAAGTGACCGATGAGGTATTTGAGAGTGAGCAGTCGGTTGTGTTTGATGAGGCGGAGAACCGCATGCACACGATTAAAGCGATTATGTATGCGACGATGCCACGCTAAAGGAGTCAAAACGTGAAAGCAAAGATTTTGCAGGTGCTGCGGGAGGCGGACGGATATGTTTCCGGGCAGCAGCTTTGTGAGCAGTTTGGAGTTTCGCGAACTGCCGTGTGGAAGGCGATCAATCAACTGCGTGAAACAGGCTATGAGATTGATTCTGTTCCGAACAAGGGCTACCGTATCCGCAGTACACCGGATTTATTGAATAAAAATGAATTATTGAGTCTGAGGAAAACCACGTGGATCGGGCAGCGTCTGGAGTGCTTTGATGTCATCGGTTCCACGAATACAGTCGCTATGCAGATGGCAGAAGAAGGCGCACCGCATGGTACACTTGTCGTAGCAGACCGGCAGGACAGCGGTAAGGGCAGACGCGGGCGAAGCTGGGTGATGCCCGCCGGCATCGCCATTGCTATGAGTATTTTGCTAAAGCCGGAGGATTTACAGCCGGGCAACGCGCCGATGCTGACGCTGGTGAGTGCACTT
>JALELN010000147.1 GCA_022771765.1 Lachnospiraceae bacterium
CTTTCTGGTATTTTTGCCGCAGGTTGGCTATTCCGGACTGATTATGCAGATCTATCCGTGTCTGGCAGCCGGTTACTTTTCGATGTTTATCATGTATGCGGCGATCATCTTTTTGTATTATTTTAATGATATGTCCGGGGCGCTTGTTGCTTCGGCGCTGTTTATGTTTTCCACACTGATCGGGAGTGTGGTGGCCACGCATCTGCCTGCAATATGGTATGGTCTGGGACTGGTGATCGGGGCGCTGACGGCGTGGACATTTGTGTATTTCAGGCTGCGCTGGATCGAGCGCAACCTGGATGTACACATTTTCTGCAAGGGACGTCTGATCGGAACCGCAAAGGGAAAAATGCCGGATGCGCGTGTGTTTGACCGCTATGAAGGGGAGAATGGGAAGAAGAGGGGGAAGCACAAATGTTGAGTTCATCGTTGTTTTTTCGGCTGATTATGATGGCAGCGGGAGTCTGCCTGCTGCTTTTGACATTTTTTATGTACTCCAAGCGCCGCCTGACAGATAGCATTGCACTGGGCTGGGCATTGTTCTCTGTTATAATGATTATGGCCGGAGCGATCCGGGCCTGGAGCGGGTGGAGCCGCGCGCTGGCATTGGCCTCTTATCCGATGGTGTTCGCCATGGGTGGACTGGTCATTTTAATTATTTTCGGGCACAGCGTGCATCTGTCACGGATCATTATGAGAAGTCAGGAACTGGCGATGCAGGTCTCATTGCTCAATCAGGAGAATGAGGAGACGCTTCATGAACTGGTAAAGCTGGAGGCGCGCATCAGAAAGCTGGAAGCTGCGGACGGCGGCAAAAAAGAGGCGAAGGATGAGTAAAAAAAAACTGCTGTTTGTCATTAATACGCTGAGTACTGCGGGCGCGGAGATGTCTTTCCTGGAGCTTTTGCGTCAGCTGGATCCTGAGCGCTATGAGATTGATATCTATGTGCTGCTGGCACAGGGGGAATTGCGGGAATGCCTGCCGGACTATGTACATCTGAAAAATACATCATATTCGGACGAATCGGTGCTGGCGAAAGCAGGAAAACGGCATCTGTTCGAGATGGTTTTTCAGGCAGCGTTTCGCCGTGGCACGATCCTAAGACTGCTTCCTTATCTTGTGCGCACATTTTTTATAATGTGCAAAAACAAGCGTCTCCAGCCGGACAAACTGTGCTGGCAGCTGTTGGCACAGGGCGCACCGCGGCCGGATCAGGAATATGATCTGGCAGTTGCTTATCTGGAGGGCGGCAGTGCCTATTATGTGGCGGATGTGGTGAAAGCAAAGAAAAAAGTGGCGTTTATTCATATCGATTATGCTCGTGCAGGGTACAACCGGGTGATTGACCGTGCATGTT
This sequence comes from Lachnospiraceae bacterium, assembly GCA_022771765.1. Classification (GTDB taxonomy): domain Bacteria; phylum Bacillota; class Clostridia; order Lachnospirales; family Lachnospiraceae; genus W0P33-017. Next base: position 1,359 of record JALELN010000147.1, read on the forward strand.
ATCTGAAATATGATCATATATTTACGGTGTCGCAGGAGGGCAGACGCACATTCCTGCAGGCATATCCGGAACTGACCGGACATATTTCTCTGTTTCACAATCCGGTGGATCGTGCATTGATGCGCGCAAAGAGCCGGGAGCAGATTACCGATCCCGCGTGGTGTGATTACGATGGAAAAAAACTGCTCACTGTGGGCAGATTGAATCCGCAGAAAGCTTATGAAGTCGCGATCGAGACCATGTGTCTTTTGAAGGAAGCAGGTGTGCGTGCGCGCTGGTATGTGCTGGGGGAGGGCGAGGAGCGCCCGAAGCTCGAACAGCTGATCCACCGATATGGACTGGAGGAGGATTTTCTGCTGCCGGGGGCGACGGACAATCCGTATCCCTACTATGCCGGGTGCGATCTGTATGTGCATGTGACGCGTTTTGAAGGACGCAGTGTGGCGATTCAGGAGGCGCAGGCGCTGGGATGTCCGGTGCTGGCATCTAACTGCAGCGGAAACCGCGAGCAGATAGTGGATGGTGTGGATGGCAGGCTGGTTGCGCTGGAACCGTCGCAGATCGCGACACAGATCCGGGAAATGCTAGGGGATGAGGTGTTTTTAAAGCAGCTTCGGGAGGCGGCGATGGAAAAGCCCACCAATTATCCCGAGGATATTGAAGAATTATGCAGCTATGCAGAATAGATGGAAGAGGAAGCGGGAAGGGTTTTTAGTAATTATTTCGTAATGGGGGTTATGATGAATCTGTACGAAAGTAGAAAAGAAGTGCTGGTGATCATGCCGGCATATAATGAGGATCACTCGGTAGAGCGGGTGCTGGAGGCATTGGAACAGCCGGAAATCGCGGCCTTTGCGGACGTGCTTGTCATCAATGACGCATCTACGGACCGGACGCCTCTGATCGTAAAAAAACATGGACACATGCTGGTGACTCATATTTTTAATCTGGGTTACGGCAGCGCGATTCAGGTAGGGTATAAGTATGCGATCCGCCGGGGTTATAAGTATGTGATCCAGATGGATGCGGACGGTCAGCATGACCCATCCAATGTGACTGTGATCTATGAGCGTTTAAGGCAGGAGGATGCACCGGATATCGTGCTGGGATCGCGTTTTTTAAAGGACAGTGGGGAATATCAGACCAGCGTGGCAAAACGGGTGGCATACACGATTTTCCGGTTTATGATCCGTCTGTTCACCGGGCGGAAAATTTCTGATCCGACCACCGGGCTGCAGGGGCTGAGCAGGCGTGCCGTGTTGTACTATTCAAAGTTCAATCAGTTTGACTATACCTATCCGGATGCCAATATGATCATGCAGATGCTGCTATTGGGCTTTCAGGTGGTGGAGGTTCCGGCGGTCATGTATCAGAGACATATGGGAAAGAGCATGCATTCCGGTCTGAAACCGGTCATCTATATGTTCCAGATGACCCTCAGCATACTGGCAGTGATGTTTCGGATTAAGGTGTTAAAGGAAGGAGTACCGGTTGAAAAGCAGGTGGAGTATTCACAGGAGATTATGGACCGATCAGGTGAGCGTGGACAGTGACCGTACCGGGCGCAATCCCGCCAGAGGTTTTTACCGTGTTTACACCTATGATCTCACAGAAAAAGAAGCGGAGGAGGACTGGGTCTGGTCACTGCAAAAGGAGGAGCGGCTGGCACTGGTGCTCCTCGACATCGGAAAATGCGCAGACCGCGCTTTGTCAGAGACTGAGCTGGCAAAAGCGGAGCGTATTTTTTCGTTTTTCAGGGCGCATCACAGGCAGATGATCGTACGTGTTGTCTATGACAGGAACGGGCATGGTATGGAGCGTGAACCCCGCAGTATTTTCAAGGTGTGCGGGCATATGCGCCAGCTTGGACCGCTGTTTGCAAGGTTTTCAACGGATATCCTAACAGTTCAGGGATTGTTTATCGGCAGCTGGGGTGAGATGCATGATTCCAGATATCTGGAAAAGGAGCAGCTGACCCGGCTTTATCAGACGCTTCGGGAGGCAGCAGGGGAAGCGGTCTGCATTTCCGTGAGAAAGCCGCAGTATCAGCGCATGCTTGAGGCAGAGAATGGGACTGTATGCACCGGACTGTATGACGATGCGATCTTAGGTTCAGATACCGATATGGGAACTTTTGGATGGATTGATGACTGTACTGACCGGCAGATCATGTGGACACCATGTCATGAGCTGGAATTTATCGATAAGCAGGCTGCGTGTACACCGGTGGGCGGCGAGGTGTTATCAGGGGCGCTCACTCTCACGTGGGAAGAGGTTCTGACGCGGATGCGTCTCATGCAGCTCACGTATCTGAATCGCGTGCATGAACCTGCGGTGTGGGAGACATGGAGCGTGGCACGTTGTGACAGTCTGCAGGGAGACGGATGGACGCGGGCTGAATATTTGAGGGCATATCTGGGCTACCGGTATGTGCTGGTTGATGTGGCAATGTCCGAAGATCCGGCTGAAGGAGATCAGATTTGCGTGACGCTGCGAAATACCGGATTTGCCTGTTGTTATGACTGCCTGCGGATGGAGCTTGGGGTCGGCAAAAAAAGACTGCAGGCATCTTTCGATGGAAAGGAGCTTGCAGCCGGGGGAGAAACGTGTATTGTATTTCCACTGAAGCAGGTGCTTCGCGGACAGGAAATTGACGGGGCAGTCGGTCTGACACTTGCGCTGTATCATGAGAAGACGGGGCTGCCCATCTATTTTGCCAATGAATTTTTGGATGAGCGCCGGTGGGACAGGTACCGTTCCAGCAGTTCTTCCGCAGGGGGAATCGTTGTGGGTGTTCTGTCGATGGAGAAGGAGGCAACCTCGTAGCCGAATTCGCTTTGGGGCAGGTTGGAGGCAAATTCTATCGATGTTTCGCTTTCTGCGCGTACGCAGGAAATATATATACGGTAAGCGCCGTCCGCGTAGTCCCGCAGCTTGAGAGGGAGAGAGACGGTACAAGTCTCTTTGTTTGTGATTGTCTCCAGTTCATCTGATTCACATTCGGTTTGTGTGACGGCAGTTGCTCTCTTGTCCGGTACGACTGTGACCGTCAGCGCCAGTGGCTCATAGAAGTCGGAAAATCCGGTATTGGTAAAGGTCAGCTCCAGTGTGGCAGCATCCTCGGACCAGAAATCGAAAGAACCGGCAGCAGTTCCGCTACAGCGGTAGCGGGCACCCAGATGCGCGTCGATGTAATCGTAGCCCTTTGTGCCATCCCAGACATCTGTGGTGTGAACCGTATTTTCGCGCCATTTGTCGATGACTTCTTCCTGATACATGCAGTTGAGATAGGAGACATGCATGGTGGATAGTGTGGTGACTGCCTGATCGAGATCGTTGAGGGGATTGTCGATGACGACCTCGCCCCCGTTGGGAACGAAGCGACAGAGTGCATCCTGATAGTCCAGCTCCTGATCGCGTAGCCATTGATCACCCGGAGCAGTTGCCTGCGAGCGGTCGGTGTCGCCGTAGGTACCCAGATCATCCCCGGAGCCCAGCATACCGTCGTTGAACAGACCGAGTCTTTGCGCCAGCGTATTGTTTTCTGGCATGACTTCATCGGAGCCTAGAATCATGCGGCGCTGGGCCGGGGTGCGCACGGATAAAAAGATGTCCGGATCGATCACAGAATCCAGATGGGCAGCCAGTGCACACATGGATTCATTGTCCGTGTAATGGCCGCCATGCATTTCTGCATAGTCCCCTACGAAGATGCCCTGCAGGGTGTATATATATTCCGCATTTGCATTGACGATGGGCGCCACCTGATCCATATGTGTTTTGACGAGAGCCGGTTCCTGAGGTTCCGTGGCGGCTGCGTTTCCGGACCAGTCGTACAGAAAGCGCAGGATGATCCCATAGCCCTTTTCGCCCCATGTTTTCAGAATCGTTTCGGTCTGCATCAGGGCGTTGTCGCTCAACGCACGGTCGTTATAGTTCATCAGATTGATTTCGATTAAGACGAGCTCCTCGTCTTTGTATTCTTTAATGTCCTCCCGCAAGCGTTTTGCCAGATCTTTTTCGCTGGTGTCCTCCGAGAGAAGATAGGCTGCCAGATTGTAAAAACTGCCGCCGGAATTTCTCAGTTTCGCGGTAGTCTCGCTGTAATCGTATCCCTCATTTGAAAAATCAAAGGTCAGGTAGCGCGATCGATAGTAGTCCTCGGCGGCATTTACTGCCTCGCGGTACAGCGTGTATGTGCCGCCGGCAGTGCCTGCCAGCAGCAACAGGATCAGCAGACACGCCAGCCATGGGCGTCTGCGGTGGTGTTTCTCTTTCATATAGGAACTCCTTTTTGAACTTTTTTATTGCGAAACCCTTCGCGCGGCTCGGCACATGCACAGAAACTGCGCAGGCATAACTGTGTCCTGCTTCGGTTGCACAAGGGGCGATGCACGTTATGCCTCGGCTGTCGAAACGCTTTCCGTGCAAAAGTCGCAGAACACAGTTATACCTGTACCGATTCTGTGTGTTTGTATGAGGCGCGCGAGCACTACGATTACCTGCCGGGCAGTGTCCGAGGGCACATACACTGATGTAAATTGCGAGCCGCCTGAGGCATGGCGTAAATTGCGAGCCGCCGAGACATAATTGCAGAATAAAGTATCATACCGTCATTCATGCAAGCATGATGCCAATATTTTATGAAAATTGCCTTGGCTCTGAATAGATACAAAATAAGTATACCATCGCAGTCGCAAAAATGCTATGATAAACAAAAAGAGGAACGAGAGGAACACTCATGATGGAAAACGCACAGGTCCGTTGCCTGACGACCTTGTTACAATATGCCCTGAAAGGGAAAGAAATATCCGAACAGCAGTTAGAACAGCTCATGCAGGGCGTGGACGAGGAAAAGCTGTTTGCGCTGGCGCGGGCGCACGCGGTGGCGCCCCTGATCTATGATGTATGGAGCGCATATCCGGGGCTAAAGCCCTCCGTGCAGAGCGGAATGCAGGCATATACGATGAAAATCGTGAACCATTCGTACCGCCTGCTGTTTTACACAAAATATCTGGTGGGGCTGTTGGAGCAGGAAGGACTGCCGGTGGCAGTCTTGAAGGGTGTCGCTACCGGAGAATTTTACCCAAAACCGGAGCTGCGCAAGGCGGGGGACGTAGACCTGATGCTTTTTTCGGAAGAATCCTGCAGGCGCGCAGTCGCATGCCTGGGACAGAATGGTTTTCGGGAGCATGAGGCCGGAACGCATCTGCACCATGTAGCCATGATCGGCGCGGAGGGTATCGAGGTGGAGCTGCACAGCATGATGGTGGAGCCCTTTGATAATGAGGCTACGAACCGGGTGATGATGCAGTATCAGAAGAATGCGCAGGCACATGTAGCGCGTCAGGTGTGCATGGGAGTAGCGCTTCCGGTGCTGGCCGGAGCTTATCATGGGTTGTCTCTGCTGCTGCATCTCCTGCAGCATTTTCTCACGGCAGGCTTTGGCATCAAGCTGCTCTGTGACTGGGTGGTATTCTGGGAAAAACAGCCGCCTGAGGTGACGGAGGAGATGGTGGAAATCATTCACGCATTAAAGGTAGAGCAGTTCGTGGCGGCGGTGACCGGCATCTGCGTGCGGGAGCTTGGCATGGAGGAGCGCGCTGCAGGGGCGTTTCTGGCGCTTGGTGAACCGGCGGTGAAAGAGCCTTTCTATCTGGATCAGTTTTTCACGGATATTATTGAAGCAGAAGAATTTGGAAAATCAGATAAGGGACGGATGGTGGCAATACACGGTACCGGACTGACGGGGTATGTCAGGGAATTTCACCATCAGATGCATATAAACTATCCGAAAGCAGGAAAATGTGTGCTCTGCTGGCCTATATTGTGGGTGATGACGCTTGCGCGTTTCCTGCGCAATAATCAGAAGCTTCGCGGCACGACGGTCGGCGAGATACTGAAAAGCGCAGGAAAACGCGGAAAGATTGTGGAGAAGATGCACTTATTTAAATAGCCCGCGAAAAAGTGGCGGTTTTGTACGAAAAAACGCCTTCTGCTGCCAATTTCTACCTTGACGGAAGCTAATCAAGATGCTATATTTAAGTTAACTATAGTATAAATTGGTACGGCTTTTATTTTATAACATTGAAACAATAAATCGTTGGTAAAAGAAGGGGTGGATGAGGATGAAAAAATATGTGAGACCTGTGATCGTAGCTGCTGATCTGCTGGCAGAAGGCGTGTATCTGCTGAGCGGAGAGTCTGAGCCGGTTGCCCTGGGGGAAGCGTTGAACGCTGCTACCGGAGCGGATGGCAAGCCTGAAAATACGGAGGCAGCTGATATGACAAACGGTGCAGAAAATTCCATTGGCGGAACAGAGCCGCAGCCAGAGGGTGTTGGGACGGATAACGAGACCGGTTCTGAGGGAACGGAAGGAACGGATACGACCGACACCACAGACACGGCCGACACCACTGAGGTGGCTTCCTCCAATGAGACACAGGATACAGACGCGGATCAGGATACGGCGGATGATGTTGTTGAGGATGGTGGAGAACTGCAGGGCTCCTCACTGGTTACCTGCGACAGCAAGTATATGAGCGGCGTATGGCAGGCTCCAAAGGAAGGCTCATGGGGTGGCATGCAGCTGGGCTGCAAAGAGGTACTGGGTTGTAAGGGTTGTCCTGCTGACAAAGGAGATGGTTGTGGTTTACAGGACGCGAACGCAGACAGCCGCTATTTCCGTTCAGTCGGTGCATTGATGCCAGAGTGGGAGGCATCCGGAAAGCTGCCGGCGGATAGTCCTTACGGAATTTAGAAGAGTTAGAAAGCGCTGCATGATTGCAGCGCTTTTTTCAAGTTTGAAAGGCAGAAGGTTATGCGTATCAAAAATCTCATGCGCAATAGTTTTTTCAGTGTGCTTAGTCAGCTTGTGCTGATTGGTTTTGGTTTCTTCAGTAACCGGGTTCTGAATCTCATGCTGGGTGAAGCACTCGTCGGCCTGAATGGTGTGGTTTCTAATATTATCTCCATTCTGTCCGTGACGGAACTGGGGATCGCTGCGGCGATCGTCTACAATCTGTACCGCGCGCTGGCCGAGCAGGACGAATGCCAGATAGCCGGGCTGATGAATCTGTACCGCAAAGCGTATGGTGTGTTTGCGGCGATTATTTCCGGGCTGGGTCTGGCGATTCTGCCGTTTCTTGGGTATTTTTTGAAGGATAATCCCTTTACACCCGGTTATGTGCGCCTGATTTATCTGTTGTGGCTGGCGCGAACGGTACTGTCCTATCTGCTGTCCTATCGGCGCTCATTACTCATCGCGGATCAGCGGGAATATATTGTGAGTATCACCACGCTGCTTGTCAATGCGTTGAATTATTCCGTGGTCATAGCAATTGTGAGTCTGACAAAAAACTACGCGCTGGCGCTGGCGATCAATATTATCGTTGAGGCGGCGGGCAATCTGTGGATTTCCTATTATGTGAACCGGAAATATCCGTTTTTGAAACAGCTGCGCAGGCAGAACGTGGATGAAGCTGTCCGGGCAAATGTTTTTCACAATATTAAAAATATCTTTGTAGTGCGTCTGGCGACAAAACTTTTGACGACCACGGACAATGTGATCGTCTCCAGCTTTATCGGGGTCGCCTTCGCGGGGCGTTACAGCAATTACTGTCTGATCACCAATGCGATTAACAATATTTCACTGTCACTGGCCGGGTCCATTCAGGCAGGTATGGGAACGGTGCTCGCCGGAAAGGATTACAGACGGGGAGAGGGAATGCTTCGGATGTCGACATTTCTGTTTTTTCTGATGGCGGCATCGGCCGGCTGTGGTGTGTATGCGGCTGCCGAGCCCTTTGTGGGGGATCTCTGGCTGGGCAAGGGGTATCTGCTTGGAAGGCCTGTGGTAGGCGCGTGTGCGGCAAACTTGTTTCTGATCATTGTCAGCACGCCGGTTGGCATGGCGATGGGTGTTTCGGGTCTGTTTGAGCAGGAGCGGAATTTGGCAGTTTTTTCTGCTATATTGAATATGCTGCTGTCGCTGGGAATGGTGAAACGCTGGGGCATCTTCGGTGTGCTCGCCGGCACCTTTGCGGCATATTTTGTGCAGCTTTGTTATCGTACCTATGTGTTTTATCGCATGTGTATCGACAGTTCTATGCGCGGTTATGTGACAGAGCTGATTCAGTATCTGATGCTTGGAACTGCAGAGCTTATGTTGGTGCGGATGATCTCTGACGCGGTGTACGGCAGCGGCGGAGTCTGGCGCTTTTTATTATTGTGTCTGGTGTCAGCCGGACTGCCGCTGGCACTGAATCTGATCGTCTATTGTAAGAGTGAGCGGCTGCGCAGTATGTTCTCGCTGGTTTTTGGAAAGTTGCGGCGTCAGAATGGCTGATGCCTGAAGGTAAAGGGTGATAATTATGGGACAGATCTTGGTGAGCATCGTTGTGCCGATCTACAAGGCAGAAGAATATCTTGCGCAGTGTATGGAAAGTATCTTTGCGCAGACTTATGACCCCCTGGAAGTCATTCTTGTGGATGACGGCTCGCCGGATGAATGCCCGTCACTCTGCGATGCCTATGCGGCGCAAACGGAGTCTGTACGGGTGATTCATCAGGAGAATCAGGGTGTCGGAATGGCGAGAAACGCAGGGATCCGCGCGGCAAAAGGCGACTATATCTGCTTTGTGGATCCGGATGATGAGCTGGGAGACATGGACTCCATTGCCAAAATGACAGCGTGCGCGGTGCGCGCGCGGGCAGATATTGTGCAGGGGGATTTCTGCCGGCTCTTTCCGGATGAATCCTGCAGCGGTGTCGACCATCATCATCTGCGCCCGGGGAAATATACGCGCACCGCGGACTTTCGGTTTAAAGGATTCTTTTATTACGGGCATCTCGCCTATAACTGGGGCAAGCTCTATCGCAGGGCTTTTCTGACAGAACATGAACTGTACTCCGGGGCATACCCCTTTTCCCAGGACAAGGCGCACAATGTGGCGTGCTATTCCTACCATCCGCGCTACGCCTTTGTGGACTGCTGTGTATACCGTTACCGCGTCAATGAGGAGTCGGTCACGTTTCGCTACAAAGACAATCTGATTCCCGTCTGGACTTCCATCGCGGAGGATTACCTGCAGTTTTGCAGGGAGCGGGGGGTGAAAGCCTATGAGGATCTCATGGCTTTTCATATCTTTTTTGGCAGCTTTTTTGTGGCAAAGCAGGAGCTGCTGGCGGGAAACGGAATCGCGGCGGCAGGCCG
>JALELN010000206.1 GCA_022771765.1 Lachnospiraceae bacterium
AAATTAGTGGTTGTCGATTTCGGGGCTATGTGGTAGGCTATATTAAGGTTTTTATATATCAGATTTGAGGAATGATTATGGGTAAGGAGCAAAAAAACGTGTGCGCGCAGCACAAAGGCGCGGAGCGGGGGCAGGGCGCCTGCCCGGTGGCGAAAAAATGCGGCGGGTGTCAGTTACAGGGGATACCTTATCGCAAGCAGCTTGATCAGAAGCATGCGTTGGTGAAGCAGTGTGTGGGTGATGTGCGTGTACTTCCACCCATCGGCATGACTGATCCACTGCATTATCGGAATAAGGTGCACGCGGCATTTGGCAGGGACCGAAAGGGAAATGTCATCTGCGGTGTGTACGAGAGCGGAACGCATCGCATTGTGCCGGTGGAAAGCTGTATGATCGAGGATGCGCGGGCGGATGCGATTATAGCAACGATTCGCGGACTATTAAAGAGTTTTAAGATCAAGACATACGATGAGGACAGCGGATACGGATTGCTGCGTCATGTGATGGTGCGCACGGCACATGCGACCGGGGAGATATTGGTTGTTCTGGTGCTTGCCTCGCCGATTCTGCCTGCAAAGAATAATTTTGTGAAAGCACTTCGGGCTGCGCATCCTGAGATTACATCCATTGTGCTTAACGTCAATGATCGCCGGACAAGTATGGTACTCGGTGAGAGAAATATCCTATTATATGGGAAAGGATATATTGAAGACGAGCTGTGCGGAAACCGTTACCGGATCTCTCCGAATTCATTTTATCAGGTAAATGCGGTGCAGACGGCCGTGCTCTATAAAAAAGCAATGGAATATGCTCATCTGACAGGCAAGGAAACGGTCATAGACGCATATTGTGGTATCGGAACGATCGGAATGACGGCGGCTGCTCACGCAAAGCAGGTGATCGGTGTGGAGTTGAACCCGTCAGCGGTGAAGGATGCGATCGCGAATGCAAAAAGAAACGGCTGTAAAAACATTTCCTTTTATAATGAAGATGCAGGAAATTATATGAGAAAGCTGGCATCTGTACCTGCGCGGGAACGAGTGCCGGTGGATGTGGTGTTTATGGATCCGCCCAGACGCGGCAGCAGTGAGACTTTTTTAGAGGCGGTGACACTTCTCGCGCCGCGGCGGGTGGTATATATTTCTTGTGATCCCCATACATTGGGCAGGGATCTGGACTATATGAGAAAACACGGGTATCGGATCATGGAATGTCAGCCGGTAGACATGTTTCCCTATACAGACGATATCGAAAACGTGGTTTTGTTGGAAAAAACGAAAACAGAGCGAAAAAGAACGAAAAACGGACTGGAAATAGAGAGGACTGGAAAGAGGAATGAATCAGAAAGAAAATCAGGTACTTCTAAATCAGGCAATCGCAGACATCAGGAAGAACTACGAAAAGCACGAGCTGCTGCGGGCAGTCGAAGACCGGAGGCTTCCAAACCGAAATCAGGTAAAAGAACTCATTAAGGAACTGCGCTGTGTGATGTTCGCCGGTTATATGGAACAGGAGGACTGTCTGCAGAGCAATCTGGACGATTATGTCGCATACAAGTGCAGCAGCGCGATTCACAAGCTGCGTGAGCTGATTGTGACCGCTCTGGAGTGTGCAGATCGTAATCAGAAGACACATGAGGAACTGATTCAGCAGGCAGAGGATATCAGCTGCCGTTTTGCGGCGCGTATACCGGTATTGCAGGAACTGCTGCTGAAGGATGTGCAGGCGGGCTTTGACGGAGATCCGGCGGCAAAGAGTAAGGAGGAGATCATCTTTTGCTATCCTGGATTTTTTGCGATTTTTGTCTACCGTATTGCCCATGAGTTGTATGTAAGTAAGGTACCGTATATTCCACGTATGATGACTGAGTACGCGCATTCCGGTACAGGAATCGACATTAACCCCGGTGCTACGATTGGTGAATATTTCTTCATCGACCATGGAACGGGTGTTGTCATCGGAGAGACGACAGAGATCGGCAATAATGTGAAGCTGTATCAAGGCGTGACGCTGGGCGCGCTTTCTACGAGAAAGGGACAGTTGCTGTCCGATGTGAAACGTCATCCGACGATCGGAAATAACGTGATTGTTTATTCTAACGCGAGTATTCTCGGCGGAGAGACGGTGGTGGGTGACAACTCCACCATTGGCGGCGGCGCTTTCATCACCTCGTCTGTGCCGGAAAATACCCGCGTGCATGTAGGTCCGACAGATCTCAAGTAGCTAAACAGAGTTTGATTTTGGCTGTTTTACCGTCACCTTGCAGATGCGGCTGACGCCATCCACTTTGACTGTGATGGTGGCAGTTCCCTTTTTTCGGGCGATGATCCGCCCACTCTCGTCCACACTTGCGACGGCTGACGCGGAGGAGCGGAAGGTGAGCGGCCGGTTGGAGGAACAGCGTGCTGTGAGAATGAAGCTTTCCTCCGGATAGAGAGTGATGCTGGAACGATTCAGTGAAAGTGAGGGCTTTTTCACTGTGATCCGGCATTTTGCACTGACACCATCTGCGGTGGCGCGAATGATTGCGCTGCCACATTTTTTGGCGGTTACGATTCCCTCCTCATCCACGCCTACGATGGCTGAGGAGGATGAGCGCCAACGGACTTCGTGACCGGTGGAAACCGTCGCGGAAAGTGTTGCGCTCTCGCCGTTTTCCAGTGTGATCCGGCTCTCGCTGATGGTCACGACTGATTTTTCCACGGTCACCCTGCAGGATGCTTCCGCGCGTTTGATTTTTGCTGTGATTGTGCAGTCGCCGGACTTTTTTCCGGTGACAATGCCGTACGTGTTCACACTCGCGATGGCAGAGCTGCTGCTCTTGAAGGTGGGCATGCTGCCGTCGGAGGTGATTGCGATCAGCAGGAACTGACCATCAATGGGAATAGACTGGCGGTAGCTGGAAAGTACGATAAAGGGGAGTGAGTCGCCTGTGGCGGCATTTGTGAGGTCTGGCTGTGGCAGAATTAGAATGCATGCCAGAAGAATGGTCAGCAGAAGCTGATGAATGCGGTGTTTGGAATGAAAGGTCATAAAAATTCCTCCTTAAAGACAAAGGTATGAGGAATCTGTCGAACCGTGCTCTAAGAATAGCACCTTACTGTGAAAAAGTAAATTGTGAAAAGTGACGAAGTGAAAATGACATTGCTGTACAAACTGCACAAAAGAAAATAACTGCGCACTGAAAATAAATTGGACTTTTTATGGATTTTGGTGTATTCTATTGTAAATAAACGGGGTGAGAAGATGCGTGAGATGGAGTTTAAGATGGAGCGTACGGGACTGGTGAAGGAGGGCGATGTTCTGCCGGTCACCGAAGGTAAGCTGCCAAACTCTTATTATTATACGCTCGGCAATGCCTATGCGATGTCGGCGAACTACACATTTCGAGAGCGGCTGAGCAGTACGGAAGGTACTGTGAAGGAAATCAAGGAGACACCGAAAGGTTTTTTTGTCACAGTACAGTTTGACGAATAGCCAAAGGGAGTTTATGAAAAATGGGAGCACTCTATACGTTATACATACAGACAGAGGGACATATACAGATGTTGGATATCACTGCGGAGGTGCAGCGTCTGGTGAGCGAGTGCGGGATTGTCTCTGGCCTTTGCGTGCTGTTTTTGCCGCACACGACAGCGGGGCTGCTCATCACGGAAAAGCGTGATCCCTATCTGGCGGTGGATTATACAAAGGCCATTCACGCGCTGACCGGCGAAGAGCGGGACTACCGCAATCTGGAAGGAAATTTTGCGGCTCATTTAAGCTCTGTGCTGACTGGAGTTTCCCAGACGATTCCGATTGAGGATGGCAGGCTCGCGCTGGGGGCGTGGCAGAGTATCTATCTAATGGAGTTTGATGGAAGCAGGAAGCGCAAGGTTCGCGTGAAGTTTATGGAAGATATGTAACTGTAACTATTCAGAACAGGCCGGAGCGGAATCGAGATGGGGCCTGAATAGTCTGGATGATATGAAAGGGCTGCACACAAGGTTTCATGTATGGCAAATCAGAGCAGAAATAATAATACGACGGATCAGATTCTTGCAGACAGTTTAAAGGCGCTTGTTTTGCAAAAACCGGTGGAAAAGATTACGATCAAGGAGATTACAGATAAAGCAGGTGTGATCCGACCGACGTTCTACAATCATTTTCAGGATAAATATGAGCTGTTGGAGTGGATCATCCGCGAAGAGATTCTCGCACCCGCACATCCGCTCATTCAGAATGGATTGACCAATCAGGCGGTGTTACTTGTTTTTACGAGTCTTTTGCGGGAAAAGGATTTTTACAGCCGTTTGAGCCGTATGGATGGGTTGATCACGTTTGAGGATCTGGTAGTCAAATGTATCAAGGAAGTATTGACGGAGATCTTTACGGAGCGTTCACGCAACAAAAACGGACGTTTTCCGTGGATGACTGCCGATATGCTGGCGGAGTATTACGCGCGATCCATGTGTTTTGCGGTCAAGGTATGGATCAGACAGGGAATGACGGTTCCCCCGCAGGAGATGGCGGATGTATATGAGTATCTCATGACCCATTCCATGGAGCAGGTGATTCAGGAAGTGTAGGATGTCTTTGAATATACAAACGATCGGAAATGTATAGCATCCCATACAAACGAAAAAAAGTGTATAATAGCTGGTGACAGCAAAAAAGGATTGAATATGGAAGTATTCAGTTCTTTTTTTTATACTCATTTTCAGATGAAAGACCGGATATTTGTCCGGTAAAAAAGAAAGGGTGAATTGTAATAATGAAAAAGTTTGGAAAGGGAGTCGTAAAGTGCAGGGTACTGATTCTGATTTTATCCGTCGCACTTTTGGTTCCGGCAGCAATCGGTTATTTTAACACGAGAGTCAACTACGACATCCTCTCCTATCTTCCGGATGACATCGAGACGATGAAGGGTCAGGAAATCTTAAAGGATGACTTTGGAATCGGAGCATTTTCGCTGTGTGTCGTAGAAGGTATGGAGGATAAGGATGTCTGCGAACTGGAGTCGAAGATGGAGGATATCCCCCATGTAAAGAAGGTTGTCTGGTATGACACCATTGCCGATTTGTCACTTCCGATGGAAATGCTTCCTGATGACATCTACCAGGTATTTAACAATGATGATGCGGATTCCACGCTGCTTGCAGTGCTGTATGACACCGGAATGTCGGAAGACGAGACGATGGATGCGGTGAAAGAGATCCGTAAGCTTGCGGATGGGCAGTGTTTTGTCAGCGGAATGTCAGCAGTTATCACCGATATCAAGGAATTATCAGACCGTGAGGTACCGATCTATGTAATCATAGCGGTCATTCTCGCAATCATTGTCTTGTCACTGACCATGGATTCCGCGATTGTTCCGGTATTTTTCCTGCTGAGCATCGGAATGGCGATCATCTACAATCTGGGTACAAATATGATCAAGGGGGAGATTTCCTATGTAACGCAGGCGCTGGCAGCAGTGCTTCAGCTTGGAGTCACGATGGATTATTCCATTTTCCTGTGGCACAGCTATGAGGATGAATGCACAAGGATCTCCGACCATAAAGAGGCGATGGTGACTGCGATCGCAAATACGATCACTTCTGTTGTGGGAAGCTCTGTTACGACGGTCGCAGGATTCGTGGCATTGTGTTTTATGAGTTTTACACTTGGTATGGATCTTGGAATCGTCATGGCAAAGGGTGTTGTATTTGGCGTGATCGGATGTGTCACCATACTACCGTCCATGATCCTTGTATTTGATAAAGCTGTGCAGAAGACCAAGCACCGTCCGGTTCTGCCGGATTTGGGGCGTATTGCCGGATGGATCACCAGACATTACAAATGGTTTGTGGCAGCATTTATCATCGTTTTATTCCCGGCAATCTACGGTTATACCCATACGGATGTGTATTATGATCTGGCAGGAACGCTGCCGAAGGATTTGCCGAGTATTGTGGCAAATCAGAAGCTGGAAGACAATTTTGACATGAATGCTACACATATTTATCTGGTGGACAGTTCTCTGCCGGCGAAGGATGTCGTACACATGATAGACGAGGTCAATGAGGTGGACGGTGTCAAAGCAACGATTGGCCTGGAGGCAATTTTAGGTGCCGGTTTCCCGAAGGAAATGCTTCCTTCAGACCTGATCTCTGTTGTACAGAATGATCAATATGAGCTTCTGATGGTAAGCTCTGAATACGCGGTGGCATCCGATGAGGTCAATGCGCAGTGTGAAAAACTGGATGAGATTTTAGATAAGTATGATACAAAGGGAATGCTGATCGGTGAAGCACCCTGCACCAGGGATCTGATCAATATTACGGATGAAGATTTTAAGCGCGTCAGCGCCGTGTCGATTTTGGCAATTTTCGCCATCATACTGGTGGTGTTCAAGTCTGTCAGCCTTCCGATCATTCTGGTGGCAGTCATCGAGTTTGCGATTTTTATCAATATGGGAATTCCGGCGTATACAGGCACGGTACTTCCATTTATCGCGTCGATTGTCATCGGAACGATTCAGCTTGGTGCGACCGTAGACTACGCGATTCTCATGACAAATAAATATAAGCTGGCACGCTATAACGGATATGAGAAAAAAGAGGCAATCACGCAGGCGCTGCAGGGCTCTATCCAGTCTATTATCGTAAGTGCCCTGAGCTTCTTCTCAGCAACGTTCGGTGTCGGCGTTTACTCGAACATTGATATGATCAGCTCCTTATGTATTCTGATGTCACGGGGCGCCATCATCAGTATGTTTGTAGTTATCTTTATCCTGCCTTCTATGTTTATGATCTTCGATAGGGCGATCATAAAAACGAGCATGGGATTTCGCAGACGGGAGAAGTAAACACGCAGTATCTGTTCCGGACAGATCGGAGCAAAAACGCGTAGATCGAAAAAATGATGCAACACATATTTTAGAACATATAAACAGGAGGTTCTTATCATGAAGATCAAAGAGTTACAGAAAAAATTCCAGAATAAATTTGTCATCCGTATGATGGCAGGTGTGCTTGTGGTGGCAATGGTGGGAGGCAGTTTCGCCGCAGGTTATGTACAGGGCGCAGGCCGACAGGCTATCACTGCAGAAGCGGCAGAAAAATCAGAACTCGAGGAAAAAATCGGAGAGCTGGTAAATAAAAAATCAGGCGTGGATGAGACGACAAAGGATGAGACCGTCTATGTCATCTCTGACGCAAAGGGACAGTCAGGCAAGGTTATCGTGGAGGAGTGGCTGAAAAACCGTGATGGGGCAGCAACGATCGAGGATGTTTCTGATCTGGAAGGCATCACGAATGTCAAAGGCGATGAGACTTTTACGCAGGATGGCGATCAGCTGATCTGGCAGGCGAACGGCAACGATATTTATTATGAAGGTACATCAAAGAAGCAAGTGCCGATCAGTGAGACAGTCACCTACTATCTGGATGGAAAAGAGATCGAGCCCACAGAGCTGGCAGGCAAAAGCGGAAAGGTCACCATTCGTTTTGATTATGAAAATCACGAAAAGACGACCATTGAAAAGGATGGTAAAAATATAGAAGTTTATGTGCCGTTTACTGTGATGACCGGCATGATTGTAAACGATGATTTTACAAATATCGAGGTGACCAACGGTAAGGTCATTTCTGACGGTAAAAATAATATTGTTGTCGGTATGGCGATGCCGGGATTGCATGAGAGTCTGCAAAAAGAGGCGGATGATTTTGACAGTGATATTGAATTCCCGGATTACGTTGAGGTGAGCGCGGATGTGGAGAATTTTTCACTGGAAATGACTGCTTCCGTTGCCATGAGCGGACTGCTGTCTGACATGAATTTAAGTGATGTGGATCTCACTGATCTGGAGAATTCCATCAACGATCTTTCTGATGGAACCAATCAGCTTGAGGATGGCAGCAAACAGCTCAAAGACGGTCTGGGAACGTTAAAGGATAGCATGAGCACCTTTACGAGCGGCGCGTCTGACCTGAGCAGTGGTATCAAGGATTATACGGATGGCGCGAAAAAGCTGAAGGATGGTTTGAACACGTTGAATGCAAGTGTCGGCACACTCTCTGAGGGCGCAACGACACTGAACAGCAGCGCAAAGACCATTGCGGCAGGTGTGAAGACACTGGATCAGGCACTCAACATTGAGATGAGTGACAAGGAGAAGGCAGCAGCAAAAAAACAGGTATCTGCACAGTTTGCGGAGGGTAGCGATACTTATAAATATATCTATGAGACAGCGGCGGATAACTTTGTGAACACAATGACCGGTGATGCGACCGTCGGTCAGATCCAGTCCGGGATCTCCGGCATGGGATTGACGAGTGATGGCGTAATCGCAGCGTTAGCCCAGTATTATGCACAAAACGGATTTATAGATGTAACCACCGGACAAAAGTACAGTGCAAAGCAGTGTCAGGCGATGGTTCCCGGCACGGATACAACCTATGCGGCATATTTTGCAAGTACGGTATTGAAGGGCGGTCTTGCACAGGGAATCGCAGGTGGTATTGCGGCGAAGGGTTCGGACGCTGTCGGAAAATCAGTTGTGTCCGCATGTGAGAGTGCTGCACAGACAGCAGCGATTCAGGGCGCAGAGAATGCAAAGAAAACGGTAGCCGCGCAGATTGAGGCAGTCGACAAGAAAAGTGGTTATAGTCTGGTGAGTGGTACTGCTGCGCTGAGCAAGGGGATTTCCACGCTGGCGGCAGGCGTGCCCGATCTGGTATCCGGAGTCAGTCAGCTTTCCGGCGGTGCCCAAACGCTTGTCTCAAACAACGAAAAACTGAAAAATGGTGCCTCTGCATTGTCTGATGGCGCAAATAAAATCGCGGATGGTGTAGATAAGCTGGACGACGGTGCAGATGAGTTGTATAATGGAGTTGTGAAGTTCAATGAAGAAGGAATCTCCAAGCTGGTGGACGCATTCAACGGGGATGCCAAGGATCTGCTGGACCGCATCGATGCCGTCGTACAGGCAGGGGAGAACTACACGACATTTACGGGACTTGCAAAGGAACAGGTCGGTAGTGTAAAATTTATTATTAAGACAGATGCAGTGAAAGCATCTGAATAAAGTACAATCCGTGAGGAACGAACATGAACTGGTTAGAAACGATTCTGGTGACACTGGGTGTCTCTTTAGATATTTTTGCCGCCATGGCATGTAAGGGTGCCCAGCTATCAAAAATAGAAAAAAAACCACTGGTGATTTTGTGCGTGCTGTTTGCCGTATGGCAGACAGCGGCACTCTATATCGGCAGTGCGGCAGGCGCGTTTTTACGCATGCGTGATGTGAGCCCGCGAGGGGGAAATACACAGATCATTGCGGCAGTGATTTTTGGTGTGCTGGGAATTCTGATGATTCGCAAGGCGTGGAAAAACGAGCCGATCATTGAACACCGGGATGACAGATACGCATGGAAGAGTCTGATTGCAAGGCTGGCGCTAATCAGTATATGTACGCTGGTGCTGGGCGTTGCCCTTGGATTCCTCGGAACCGGAACCGTGACACTTCTCACAGTCATTCTGGCCGCAACGGTGATCGTGGTGATCGCCGGGCTATATGTAGGCTACCACATGGGCTATGAACAGAAGACAAAGGCGTATGCCATCGGCGGTGTGCTCTTTCTGATCGGAGCCGTGGACACGGTTTTCCGGTTTGTGATCGTCTAATGCAGAATTTCCGAAATAAAACCGGTACTTATGAATGCAATAGCCGTTCAATGAGTCGTGATGCCTCGCTTCGTGTGAGGTGGTCAATGTCGGGTGGATCAGAAAGTTTTTCAGGATATTCAGACAGCAGTCTTGTCAGTTGTTCCCTCTGGGGAATGGTGATGGGCTGCTGTTTTTTGATGTTTACGTGCAGAGGCTTGGGATTGAATGCGTCGGGGGCTGTGTCACCGTGATCTTTTAGCAGCCGCTCATAGACGAGCGCAGCTGCATAGGCATCCGAAACGGCACGGTGGACAGCTCCGGTATCAATACCATAGAGCGTGCGAAGTTCGGTCAGCTTCTTTTTCTGCGTACCGGGTAAAAATTTGCGCGCAAGCTTTAAGGTATCGATGCCCGCCCGCTCAAAAGGAAGTCCTGCGTTTACAAATGCCTGCTTTAAAAAACTGTAGTCAAAGCTTAAGTTGTGTCCTAAGAGCGGCAGCTCACCGGCAAACTCCAGAAA
>JALELN010000078.1 GCA_022771765.1 Lachnospiraceae bacterium
CCCATCTGTCCTGAAATATCCTTCAATACAAAAGTCACCAGCAGCATGGTAAGCGTCGGCAACATATCACCAAAACCGCGGATCATACTGCTCAGAAAATCATCAATAGATATGATCTTACGAGGCACATACATCACAAAACATACGATCAGCGCAATGATGACTGCGACCAGAATATCTCCTGTTGCCACTGCCACACCTACAAGCACACCCATCGGAATGAGGAAGTTCCAGATGTTTCCATCCTCCTCACCCTCCAGTTCATCATGATTATATTTCCGGCTTGCATCCGAATATACCTTACCGGTTTCTTCCACACGCTTGTATGCTTTTTTCATGGGACCGAGCTTTGGCATCCAGCCCATTGCGAACAGAAATACAACAATCAGTGCCACAATCGGATAAAAGCAAAACGGAATCGCTTTGATATAAGCGCCCATCGCAGATGTGACACCACTAATCGCCTGTACGCTCTCCTGCTCATAGAACAGGCTCGCATAAAAGACTGCCCACGTGGAGAAAGGGAGTAAGACACACACGGGAGCACCGGTGGAATCCAGAATATATGCCAGAGACTCACGCGGCAGCTTCTGTTTATCGCTGATCTTTTTCATACAGGCGCCAATGGACAAAACATTCAGATAATCATCCACAAATATTAAAATACCCATGACAAAAGTCGTCATCAGGGTCTTTCTTTCACTATTACAAAATTTCGATATATACTTTGAAAAACCAAAGCTTCCTTTTGAGTCTGTCAACAGACTGATCAGACCTCCAAACAGCAGACACACCAGCATGACCCATACATTCTCTGCCAGCTGGTTCTGTAATGAATCACTCCACGTCGTAAGAAAACCGGAGCCACTCACAAAAATTGCAGCCACCATGGAACCGACGATCATACATTCTACACACCGTCTCGTGACAACTGCCCCGATAATAATAAATAATGTAATAAAAATTGCAACTAACCCCAGATTCAGATTCATGTACCAGTCCCCCTTTTCTTATATATTACTTAACATAAGAAAAAAAGCGCATACCCCATGCAGGGATATGCGCCGTTGCATTCCTTTATTCTTTCTTTTTTATAAATCAAATGCCTTTTTGGTATCTGCCAGTGCCTCGTCCATACGACTGATGACATCCTTGATATCCTGATCGGACAATACAGCGGTAGGCTCGAAACGAATCGTCTTTGCGTTGACCAATGTTCCGGCGGTCATAACCTTTCTTGCAAACAGACCCTTGGATGTCTCATAGCCAAGCTCGCAGGAACGGAACTCTACTGCAAGCATCAGACCGGTTCCTCGAACCTCCTGAATGATCTCCGGATACTTGTCAGCCATAGACTGTAAGCCTGCCTTTAACACCTCACCCTTCTTTGCACATACACCGGGGATATCATTCTCCAGCATATATTTAATCGTTGCAAGAGCTGCCGCACAGCAGAGCGGGTTGCCACCGAAAGTCGGTGATCCAAGCAGCCACGGGTTGTCGATCAGATCCTGTGTCCACATCTTCGGTCTGCAGATAATACCGGTAATCGGTAAAATACCACCGCCGAATGCTTTACCAAATGTCATAATATCCGGTGTCACGCCCTCTGCCTCGCAGCGCCACATCGTACCTGTACGTCCCATACCGGTCTGGATCTCATCAAAAATCAGTGCCACGCCCGTCTCATCACAGATCTCACGCACCTCTGCCAGATAGCCCTTCGGAGGAATAATAACACCGGCCTCGCCCTGAATCGGCTCTAAGATAACGGCTGCAACCTTCTCGCCGACTGCCTGCAGATTGTGAATTGCCTTTCTCATATCCTCTGCATTTCCGTACTCGACATGCTGTACCTGCTGTACCATGGGAAGATACGGAACACGATAAGTTCCCTTACCACCCATGGAGATCGCACCCATGGACTTTCCGTGGAATGCGCCCACGGTAGAGATATACCAGCTTCCGCCGGTAGCGATACGAGCAAGCTTCAGAGCCATCTCAACTGCCTCTGCTCCACCGTTTGTAAAGAAGCACTGCTGCAGATCACCGGGTGTGATGTCTGCCATTGCCTTTGCCAGATATCCGCGAAGCGGATCCAAAAGCTCCTGTGAATGTAATGCCTGATGGTCTAACTGTGCCTTTACCACATCCAGAATCTCCGGATTTCTGTGTCCGCAGGTAAAGATACCGAAACCACCCAGACAGTCAATAAATTTCTCATCATTTAATCCACAGCAGTAAGCGCCCTCATCGTACCACTCTAACACTGCGCCGCCCTCAGAATCGGAAGACACGGACTTGCGATACTTTAACCATCCGGGACTTACATAATTGTCAAAATAATTGATGGTATCTGCCACCATCTCTTTTTTTTCTTCGGGTGTGATATCCTTTGTATCACGTTTGATCAAACCAATCACTTTATCCAAATCTGCAATTACCTGTTTTTTATCTGCCATAATGTTCACCTTTTTCCTGTAGATGTTTTCAAAACTACATGTTACCTTTCTTTTTATTATCTAATCCCTGTTGCATGTTCGTTCCGTACCTTCGTGTGCTAGGCCTCTGCACATGTGGGTGGAACTAAAAAACGTATCTGCGACAGTTTCCTTGTCTCAGATACGCCTTTGTATCCGCTCTTTCAAGCTAAAATCAGTATAGCACCGGAGATTCTTGTTTTCCATTATTATTTTTATCCATTTCCTAATTATAAATTATTACTTATACTTGTTTTTAAGTAGTTTTTCATTTATAATATATCAGGTTCAAGTTGCGCATGGGGCAAAACGGAAGATAAAAAACGGGGGATACTTTATGGAAAAAAATCAATTTCTGGTCATCAACGATCTTATTTATGACATGTACAACTGGCACTCACTGGAAGACATTAAAGAAAACTTTTTCCAGTGCCTGAAGCTGGTCGTTCCCTTCAGCTATGCCAGTATCTTATTGAAGAAAAACGAAGATCCCGAGGATGTCACCCTGTGCAATCCCATCTGCTACCCGGATTATTTTACCGAGGCAGAAGAAGCCTATTTAGCTTATGAACCGGATGCCGACTATATGATGTGGAACCTCTATGCAAAAGAATCCAAGCTACTTCGTTCCAGCGCGATCTTAGATGAGCAGACGCGGTTAAACTCTCCGCTTTATGTAAACTGCTACCGAAAATTTGACATCTATGATGACATGCAGTTTACAATTGCCCATAATGGTCGGCTACTGGGACTTTTAACTTTATACCGTACAAGCATTGACGGAGCCTTCACAACGGATGATATGTTTTTTATCCGTGCCCTCGGCATGCACCTGAACACCATTATGCACCGTATACTGAGCCCCCGCCATGCCGGGCATCTCTCTAATGAAAAACAGTTGTCCGACATGAAGGATCGCTATTGTCTAACCAGACGTGAAGTTGAGATTCTCAGCCATCTCTATCAGTTTGAGACAAACGCAGAAATCGCGGATGCACTCGGCATCCGCGAAAATACACTGCAAAAGCATCTCCAAAACCTGTTCCGCAAATTGAATGTCACTTCAAAATGGGAGATTTTACGGCTATAGTTACCATAATTCTTTGTATATCTTATACACCCGCTCACGGTCCAGTTCCACAAAGTTATTTGCCATGAGTCTGCCCTGATTTTCCATAACGGAATCGGTAAATTCCGCAAGCTGTGCTTCGGTCACGCCATACTCATGAAGCGCTTTTTTCGAAATCAGCACATTTAAAAGCTTTTCCAGTTCCTCATAGACGTAACGAACCGGGCATTCCAGAATATTCGCAAGGAAACGGTTTAGTTTTGCAATCTCACCGTCTGTCTTTATCTCCATATAATTTTTCATCACACCGGTAAACATCGCATAATTTGACTCACCGTGTGCCACATGGAATGTTGCACCCAGTGGATAGCTCAGTGCGTGCACTGCCGCGCAGCCCGCGTTGCCAAACGCAATACCTGCATAGTTAGAAGCGATCATAAAGTCAGAAAGCAACGGTTTTCTTGCCTCCATACCCTCATCACGGATCACCTTGTAGCCCTTTAAAATCATCTCAATCGCCTGATAGCCGAACATACGCGTATACACATTTCCCTTCGGTGAAAGACTTGATTCAATCGCATGAATGAGCGCGTCAATGGAGCTTGTAGCAAACACATAGTCCGGAAGTCCCTCAAGAAGCTGCGGGATGAGAACCGCCGCGTCCGCATACATGGCATCGTTTGCCAGACCTTTTTTTGTGCCTCTGCTGTTCAGCGCAAGAATCGATATATTAGTCACCTCAGATCCTGTTCCGCAGGTCGTCGGAACGAGAATCAGCTCTTTGTCTTTCTCCACCGGAATTTTCCCATCATAGAGATCAAGGATCGGTGTCGTCTGTTTCAGCGCATAGAGTTTTGCCAGATCGATGATCGTACCTCCGCCAATGGCAATCACGCGCTTCGGCACAGCCTTTCCTTCGGTGTAAATATCTCTATAGATCGCCTCTGCCATCTCGTCAGAAGGCTCTCCCGTGCCATACTTTTCCTGATAGATCACATCGCAGTCCAGATTCAGGCTGCCAAAATACGGCTCGTAAATGTAGGCGTTTGTGAGAACCAGGTCTCCCTCGCCAATGGCAAACTCTTTGGCAAATTCCTTTGCGGTATCAAATTTATGTATTGTTGGTCTTATCATTAACTGCTGCATGATTTACTCCTCACCCATGCACTTTACGAGTGCTTTCTCCATAATATCAAGTCCTGCCTCCAACTGCTCATCAGTGATCACAAGGGGTGCAAGGAAACGAATCACATTTCCGTAGGTGCCCGCATTCTCGATTAGCAGACCATTTTTTGCGCACTCCTGAATAAGTGCGGCTGTCAGCGGTGCATCCGGCTCCTTTGTCGCCTGATCCTTCACCAGCTCCAGACCGATCATCGCGCCAAGTCCACGGACATCGCCAACACAAGAATATTTCTCTTTCCACTCATTGTAGCGGGTCGTCACTTTCTCACCAATCTCCAATGCCCGGTCAGCCAGATGATCGCGCTCCATGATCTCAATCGTCTTTAAAGAAGCTGCGCATGCCAGCGCATTACCGCCGAACGTACCACCGATCGTGCCCTTTGCGGGTGCCTCCATGATCTCCTCTCTGGCGATAATCGCAGATAAGGGTACACCTGCCGCGATAGATTTTGCAGTTGCGATAATATCAGGCTGTACACCTGCCTCTTTCCAGTAATCCGTTGCAAACATGCGTCCGGTACGGCAGAAACCGGACTGGACCTCATCTGCAACGAGCATAATTCCGTTATCATCACAGATCTTACGCACTGCCTTGATCCACTCAATCGGCGCAGGAATAAATCCGCCCTCGCCCTGCAACGGCTCTACAACAATCGCCGCGATCGTATCTGCCGGCGCGCACTGCTCAAATACAGAATAAATGGATGACAAGTAATAATCACACGCCTTATCTGCCGGCATTCCTTCGGGATTGCGGTAGTAATAAGGGAACTGTGCGCGGAAAATACCATCCGGGAAAGGTCCCATTCCGATGGCGTACGCCTTTTTTGATGTCATGGACATTGTGAGCAGTGTACGTCCATGGAAAGCACCGGAAAATACGATGATATTATTTCGTTTTGTAAAGGCCTTTGCCACCTTGACTGCATTCTCATCGGCCTCAGCACCGCTATTCGTAAAAAATGCTTTTTTCTTATCTCCTTTGACCGGAGCGATCTGTGCAAGCTTTTCTGCCAGTGCCACATAACCCTCATGCGTCACAATATTGAACATGCCGTGGAAATATTTATCGGCCTGCTCCTTGACTGCCTCTACCACTTCCGGCTGTGAATATCCGATATTCAGCACACCGACACCGCCGATCCAGTCCAGAAATTTATTTCCGTCCAGATCTTCGACCATCGCGCCCTCGCCACGTGCAATCGCAACAGGATACACGCAGCCGATAGCACTGGGTGTCGCTGCCTTTCTACGGTCAATCAATGCCTGGGACTTGGGTCCGGGCACAGTCTCCGTTATGATCTTCGGTAAATCTGTTCTCAACATTTTTTCTTTTCCTCCTTTAGAAGTACCTATGTAAAATCATATAAAAAAGACAATGACATACCAGCCGGTACGCCATTGTCCCTACATCGACAACTATTATAGCACCTTTCCTTTTTCCGTAAAGAGACTTTCAAAAAGACCGAAGAAAATTAAGCAATATATATTTAATGACACCCCTTACAGTGGCTGCAGTCTCCGCCGCAGGAAGCCGATTTACCGTTTTTTCTATCTTTTATCATACTGCGGACGATGAGGGCAACGATTGCGCCCAGAATGATCAATACCAGTACTGTTCCCATCACATTTACCCCCCTTTACCAATCATCTGATTTTATTATCCTATTTCTGTTTTACTTTTGCAACCTTGATATCTGCCTTTAAGATCCCGCTCTCCTTTCCGTGACGCACCAGCAGATAAATGAATGCCACAACAAACATAACTGCGATGATCGTTCCGATACCGAAGGCACCGGTCGTAAATACGGTTCCGATCTGATAAATGCACATAGCAACAATATATGCCAGCACACACTGATAACCAATGGCAAACCAGAACCACTTTGCATTGTTCATTTCACGCTTGATGGCACCCATAGCTGCAAAGCAGGGCGCACACAGCAGATTAAATACCATAAATCCAAACGCTGCAACCGGAGTCATGACCTGCACCAGATTGCCCCAGATCTCTGCGCCGTCCTCTGCAACCTCTGCAAAACCAAAGAGCATACCGAAAGTTGCAACGACATTCTCCTTCGCTATCAATCCCGTCACGGCTGCAACTGCCATCTTCCATCCCTCACCCGCCTGTGTCCATCCAAGCGGTGCGAAGATCCACGCGATCAGTCCGCCGATCTTAGCCAGAATACTTGCATCCAACTGCTCCGCTTCCAGCATCATGAATTGACCATCGATCCAGCCAAAGCTCATCAAAAACCACAGAACAATCGTCGATAAGAGAATGATTGTGCCTGCCTTTTTGATAAAGGACCAGCCGCGTTCCCACATGGAACGAAGCACACTTCCAACAGTCGGAAAATGATAAGCGGGCAGTTCCATAACGAAAGGCGCAGGATCCCCCGCAAACATTTTTGTCTTTTTTAAAATGATACCGGAACATACAATTGCCGCGATCCCGATCATCCACGCACTCCACGCTACCCATCCGGAATTGCCAAAAAATGCTCCGGCGATCATGGCAATGATTGGCAGCTTGGCGCCGCAGGGAATAAAAGTCGTTGTCATGATTGTCATTTTCCGGTCACGGTCATTTTCGATGGTCCGGGAAGCCATGATACCGGGCACGCCACAGCCGGAGCCGATCAGCATAGGAATGAATGATTTCCCGGAAAGACCAAATTTGCGGAAAATCCGATCCATTATGAATGCAATACGCGCCATATATCCGCATCCCTCCAAAAATGCCAGAAACAGAAACAGTACCAGCATCTGGGGCACAAATCCGAGTACTGCGCCGACACCTGCAACGATTCCGTCAAGAATCAGTCCCTGTAGCCAGTCTGCGCAGCCAATCGCCTGTAACCCTGCCTCAATCGCAGGCGGGATGATCTCTCCAAATAAAACATCATTTGTCCAATCCGTCACAAACGCTCCGACGGTAGACACGGACACATAGTAAACGATAAACATGACCAGCGCAAAAATCGGCAAAGCCAGCACACGGTTTGTCACGATCCGGTCAATCCTGTCTGAAGTCGTCATTTTTTCTTTTCCATGCGCTTTTGTCATGCAGTCACCTATGATAGAAGAAATATAAGTATAGCGCTCATTGGTAATGATACTCTCCGCATCATCATCCATTGCTTTTTCCAGTTTCTCGATATCAGCCGCAACTTCCGGAACGTTTGTCATATTAGCCGCGATCTTGTCATCGCGCTCCAACAGCTTGATCGCAAAAAAGCGTTTCTGCGTCTCATCCACCCCGGAAAGCTTCGCGGATACAGAACTGATCGCTTCTTCCAGCTCTTTTCCATAGCTGACAGTTTTCGTTGCAGCTGCCTTTGTCGTTGCCAGCGCAACTGCCTTCTCCGCAGCTTTTGTCACACCGCTTCCTTTTAAGGCCGAGATCTCGACCACCTCACATCCGAGCCGTTTTGCAAGCTCATCCGGATGAATCTGATCTCCGTTTTTTGCCACGAGATCTGCCATATTAACAGCAACTACAATCGGAATTCCAAGCTCTAGGAGCTGTGTCGTCAGATACAGGTTTCGCTCCAGATTAGTTCCATCCACGATATTTAAGACCACGTCCGGCCGCTCCGTAATCAAATAATTTCTTGCCACTACCTCCTCCAGCGTGTAGGGCGATAAAGAATAGATTCCCGGAAGATCCATGATCACAACATCCTTATGACCTTTCAGCCTCCCCTCCTTTTTCTCAACCGTAACGCCCGGCCAGTTCCCGACAAACTGGTTAGAACCGGTCAGTGCGTTGAATAGTGTCGTCTTACCGGAATTTGGATTTCCGGCAAGCGCAATTTTGACTTTCATCTATTTGTTCCTCCTATCTCGTATTAGTTTCATCTAACCGCTATGCAAAAAAAATGCCTACTGCACCTCGATCATCTCGGCATCTGCCTTGCGAAGTGATAGTTCATATCCCCGCACAGTAACTTCAATCGGATCTCCGAGCGGTGCGACCTTACGCACATACACGTCAACTCCCTTTGTAAGACCCATATCCATAATTCTTCTCTTGACGGCGCCTTCACCGTTCAATCGCGCGACCTTCACATGCACGCCGACCTTCGCATCCTTTAATGTACTCATATGCTCCTCCATTCATTGAAATTTACACACCAAACAGCTATTCCGCCGATTTCATCAATTAGCTCAGACCATAATCTTTCCGGCCATATCCCTGCCCAGCGCTACCCGCGAATCCTTCACGTTCACAATCAGATTTCCGCTCACATCAGACACAACCGTCACTACACTGCCGGCTACAAATCCGAGCTTCTCCAGAAATTTCTTTGTTTCCTCTTTTCCGCCAATACGCTTGATCGTATTCGACTCACCACACTTCGCCATTGTCAGTGGCATCACACGAACCTCCTCCTTTTTCTTCACATTTTCTTTTTCGAATGTTAGTATATTCTATTTTTTATTAGTTGTCAATAACTTTTAATAGATATAGCAAATATATTTTAGTTTTCCCTTATTTGTCTTTTCATTTAGACTATGGTACAATGAGCATAAATGAGTCAACATATAGGAGGAAACGATACATGGGTCTTGTAGTAAACGAATCAGCTGAAAATTATCTGGAGACGATTCTGATCCTGAGCAAACGGCTTCCCGTCGTACGCTCTGTAGATATTGCAAATGAATTAAATTATAAAAAATCAAGCGTCAGCATTGCGATGAAAAACCTGCGGGAGAAAAACCAGATTACCGTGACAGATGCCGGTTTTATTTACCTGACCGACGAAGGCCGGCAAATTGCTGAAATGATTTATGAGCGTCATGAGTTTTTATCCTCCTATCTGGAGAGTCTGGGTGTGCCGGCTGATATCGCTGCAGAGGATGCATGCAAGATTGAGCATGTCATCAGCAAAGAGAGCTTTGAAGCTATGAAGCGAAGCGTTTCGCCGGAAAAATAAAAACGCAAAAAAAGAAGCGGACATGCGAGGCAATCGCATATCCGCTTTTCAATTTTGTTACTGTGTTAACTGTTTCAAATCGTTCTTCACATTTTCCGTAGAACTCAGAATCTGATCTGTAGATGCTGAAATCTCCTCAGTAACCGCAGCCAACTGCTGAATACGACCGGAAATCTTGGAGACCGTCTCCAACAATTCTTTTGCCTCAACAGAAATGGTATTGAGTGACTCCTCAATCTTGCGCTGGCTCTCATCAGAATGCTCCGCGGTCTCTCTGGACTGCATCGCAAGGCTGTTGATCTCACCAGCCACGACCGCAAATCCTCTTCCTGCCTCACCGGCACGGGCCGCTTCAATACTTGCATTAAGCGCCAGCATATTCGTCTGGTCTGCTACCTCCATAACTGCCTCATTATTTTTATTCAGATCCGCAATCAGTTCCATGATGTCCGCCATCGATGCATTCAACCGGTCGCAGAACCTTGTGATATCGCTCATATCCGCTGCCAGATTCGAGCTTTCCTCCGCGCTTCCGGCATTTCCCTGTGCCAGCTGTTCAAGAATATTCTTTATATCCTCAAATTCATCGTTCACGCGTGCAACTGTACTCATCACAAGCTCATGCTGCTGTGCCTTCTGCTCACGCTCCCGATCATTCTCTTCCGCAAGTGCCAGTGCATTCTCACGCTCCAGCTCCACCGTTTTCTTAATATAATGAATACAGTTATTTTTCGTGTTAAAACCGTTAAAGATCGCCGTAGCCATCTCCCTGCATGTGTCATATCCACAGCAGGAACAATTGATCTTCTGCTCTTCCGGAGAGGTCTTATCCATCTGCCGGAAAACATCCTGCAGCTGTTCTTCTGTCGGTATCTTAAAATCAATCTTTGCAGACAAATCCGTATAGGTTCTCACATAATCCTCAAGCTTCAGGTTCTTAAACTGATGGTTTAACTGTGCCAGACGCTGGGCAGGTGTCAGCTTGCGCGACCATGTATGCTTGTGCTTATCATTCTTGCTGTCTTTTTTTATCTGCAAAAGCGCTTCCAGCGCCGCATCGGTATTAGACAGTTCATCCTCCGTCGCAGTACCGCAGATACAGCCGTTACCGCAATTTAATGCGTCAATGAACAAATACGGTGTCTCGCCCTTTGCAATACGCGCTTTCTCCCGCTCCAGATAGTGGTACATGTGCTTCTCACCCTCAATCTGGCGAATAAACGCATCCTCACCGAGGAACCAGTAGACATTTTCCTTGAGACCGCCGGGCATCGGATAAATGGAACCCAGACCGTATTCTATTTCATCTGTACAGAACGCTCCTTTCACATTATGCTCACGCACGTACTTCATCAGATGATCGAACGTCACATTATACTGTACCAGACCTTTATTTTCCGGTTCCTCCATCTCCAGCTTTTTCGCGATACAAGGGCTGATAAAAGCCAGCTTGTCCGTAATACCCAGTTCCTTGCGGCAATAGATCGCGCCGCACATCAAAGGACTTTGCACCGGGAAAAGCTTCGGAAGAAGTTCCGGCACATAGCGCTCAATATAACCGACCACAGCAGGACAAGGCTGTGAAATACCACCCGTAAAATTGTACTTCTGCACATAGTTCAGATAGCCCCATGTCGTAATATCCGCGCCAAAAGAAATGCTGATAAATCGATTGACACCAAGCTTTTTTAATCCTCCGAGCACAGCTTCATACTCATCCGGATAATTTGCCTTAAACGCCGGAGCAATCAATACAGAGATCTTCTCCCCCTTTGCCAGATCCGCAAAAAACTGTTCCGTGTCATCACGATACTCCCTCGCCTTGTGCTCACACGCATCAAAACAGGCACCGCAGGCCACACATTTATCTCCGCTGACCTCGATACGATTCTTTCCGTTCTCATCCTCTACTGCCACACATGCACCGACGCAGGAACAAGCGCTGATACACTTGTTACAGCCGATACAATTGTCGTTGGTATACACCAGTGAACAGACGTCCTGCATAGCTAATCCTCCATTATCGTATGTATTTACTTGAATATCTAATTTTACCATAATTTACATTTTTAATACAATAGACATCGTTGTAAAAATGTAAAATAAAATCAGAAAACTGACCCCAAACTAGCTTTTTGGCCGGTCTTTTAAAATACGGTTGATATTCAGCAAAAACAACACAGTTGCAGTGGTCGCCGAGAGCACATCTGAAACAGGTTCTGCGTAATACACGCCCATGACTCCGAATGCATGCGGAAGAATGATTGCCAGCGGAATAAGCAGAATCATTTTCCGCAGCACTGCAATGAAAAGGGAAATCTTTGCCTGGCCAAGTGCCACAAACGTCGGCTGGATACCATTCTGCAGTCCAAACACAAGCATTCCCAGCATAAACACCGGCATAACCTCGCCCACCAGTTCTATGAGCGGCTGCTCATTCGTGAACATACCGGCAAATACCGTTGGAAACAGAATCGTACAGAGCGTGGCCAGCGACACAAATGCAAACGTCACGCCGATCATACGGCGATAAGTGCCTCGCACACGATCATAATCTCCGGCGCCGTAGTTATAACTGATGATCGGCTGGACACCCTGCGTGAAGCCTTGCACCGGAGCCGAAATCATCTGCATGATACTCTGAATAATTGTAAAAGATCCCACATACAGATCACCGCCATAGGCGGAAAGTCCCCGGTTGATGACGATGCTGATCAGGCTCTCCGTGGATGCCATGATAAACGGAGACACACCCAGCGCCAGAATATCCTTCATTTCTTTTTTGTATGGGCGGATCAGCGAAAAGCGCAGTGTGAGTGACGCATGTTTATTTGTCAAGGTGCGCACTACCCACAGAGCGCTCGCCGTCTGTGAGATCACTGTTGCAATCGCGGCGCCACGCACATCCAGCCTGAATACAAAGATAAAAACCGGATCCAGAATCAGGTTCATCACCGCCCCGATGCCAACGGAAAGCATCGCTGTAATCGACTTGCCCTGCGCAATAATATATTGATTCAAACCCATATATAAGAGCACGGAAATCGTTCCTACCAGATAAATGCTGATATAGGTGTCCGCATAGCCAATCGTCGCGTCGCTTGCTCCGAACATGACAAGCAGTGGACGTTTCCATGCATAAAAAACAGCCATAATGCCCAACGCAAAGCCAATAAGTAAAAAGACACCTGTTCCGAGAATTTTCTCTGCCTCGTCACGGTCTTTTTTTCCAAGCGCGATTGCGGCCAACGGTGCTCCGCCGGCCCCGACAATCATTGCAAAAGCCGATACCAGCGTAATAATCGGGAAAGTCAGCCCTACACCTGTCAGGGCATTCGCGCCTACGCCCGGAATATGTCCGATATAAATACGGTCAATAATACTGTATAAAATGTTGATCAGCTGCGCGATAATGCCAGGCACTGCCATGCGCACCATCAGCCCGGTGATCGGTTTATATCCAAGTTCTGCCTGCTTACTTTCTGCTGTCTGTGTACCACTCATTTACGATCATTCCTTTCTACTATCCCAATTGCAAATTTCCACGGTTTAGTGTAACATAGTTTCAGATATTTTGAAAGCCGGACACTAACTGTCCGATGCTTTCACGATTGCAACAACGAGGTAATGAACTATGCGAAAGAAGGAACGGGCGCTTGCCCTCATTGAATGTTTGAAAAAGGAATATCCCGATGCCGGCTGTACGCTTGACTATAACGAAGCATGGAAACTGCTGGTCAGTGTCCGTCTGGCGGCGCAGTGTACGGACGCACGCGTAAACATCGTCGTGCAGGGGCTTTATGAAAAATACCCGTCAGTAGAAGCACTCGCCGACGCGGATGTCGCTGATATCGAGGCAATCGTCAAGCCCTGTGGGCTCGGACACAGCAAGGCACGGGACATCAGCGCCTGCATGAAAATGCTGCGGGATGATTTTGGCGGAAAAGTTCCGGATGATTTTGACGCGCTGCTCACCTTACCCGGTGTCGGCAGAAAAAGCGCCAATCTCATCATGGGCGATGTGTTTGGCAAACCCGCCATCGTGACAGACACACACTGTATCCGTCTCGTCAACCGTATGGGTCTGGTGGACGGCATCAAAGAGCCGAAAAAAGTCGAAATGGCACTGTGGAAGCTTATTCCGCCGGAGGAAGGAAGCGATTTCTGCCACCGTCTCGTCTACCACGGCCGGGACGTATGCACCGCACGAACCACGCCACACTGCGACCGTTGCTGCTGTGCCGGAGTATGTAAGAAGGTTGGCGTGTAACATCAGCATCTATATTTATTTGCCACCCGGCAGATAAAACCAAGCAACAAAGGAGGATCATAAACATGTCAGAAGTATTAAAGAAAACCTATGAGATTCAGGCAAAAACCGTGATCAAAGCACTGGAAAAAAGGAATTTTAAAGGATATTACTGTCCGGACTGCGCATCTGTAGTAAAGCTGGCGGATGAACTGACCCCGCAGGGTGCTACCGTAGCTTTCGGAGGTTCCGTATCAGTGACTGAGAGTGGTGTAATGGGTATGTTAAAAAACCGCGATGACATCCACCTGATCGACCGCAGCAAAGCAACCACTCCCGAAGAAACCAAACAGATATACCGGGATTCCTTCAGCAGTGATGTCTATTTTATGAGCACAAATGCCATCACTCTGGACGGTGAGCTCGTTAATATCGACGGCAATGGTAACCGTGTCGCGGCGCTGATCTACGGCCCCGACAAGATCGTAATGATCGTCGGTATGAACAAGCTGGTCTCTACCGTGGAGGACGCAGTAAACAGAGTCAGTGACATCGCAGCACCTGCAAACGGTGTCCGTCTGAACAAACAGACGCCCTGCGCAACAACCGGTTTCTGTCACGACTGCCTCTCCCCGGAGTGCATGTGCAGCCATACCGTCATCACGCGCAGATGCTACACGCCAGACCGCATCCATGTGATATTAGTCGGCGAGGCGCTCGGATATTAGTTTAAAATCAACTGCACATATGTAAAGGGAGCAGTCCACGCGGGCTGCTCCCTTTTTTAATGCTGCCATGCAACATGAGAACCTTTTTCGTCCCGCGTCACAATGAGCTGATTGTCAATCTCCTGTTTTAGTTCCGACACATGGGAAATGATTCCGATCAGGCGGTTGCCCTCCGCCATGTTTTTCAGCACACGCACTGCCTGTCCTCTGGAATGTTCATCCAGCGAGCCGAAGCCCTCATCGATAAATAAAATATCCAGATTGATCGCCGCCGCCTGCATCTGGATCTGGTCCGCCATGCCAAGGGCCAGTGCCAGCGCTGCCATGAACGACTCACCGCCGGACAGCGTACGAATCTCGCGCTCGCGCCCGGTCACTGTCGAGTAGACCATCAGGTCAAGCCCTCTGTTTTTTCCCTCACCGGCCTTCTCGATATCATACATGCGCAGCTCAAACTGTCCCGCTGACATCTCCGCGAACCGGCTGTTCGCCGCATATAACACCTGCTCCATATAATAGCGTTGCACATAGGTCTCCAGATCCATACGCGCACCCTTTATGTTCCCCGAAACCATGCGGTAGAGCATGTCCAGCCGCGCATGTTCCGCAATGATCTCCTGTCTGACTGTCAGGCGTTCGTTTAACTGCGTAAAGCTCTCCGTATTATCCCGCACCCAGGTTCGATAGCGCTCACACGCCTCGTCAGCCGCACGGGCCTCATCCATCGTCTGCCTCATTTTTTCTCCAAGCGTCCCCAGATCCGGCTGAGGCTGTCCGTCAATCGTCTCCTCCGCAGTCTGCTTCAGCTGCAAGGCTGCCCGAATACGCTCCGCGCGCGCATGGTGTGCTTTCCACTCCTGCTCCAGTTTTTGTTTCTGATCCAACGCCTCACGCTTCTGTGCAATCGCCTGCTCAAACTGCGTCTCATTCTGCGCCTTCTGATGCTCATATTGCTCGGTCTTGACCTGCAATTCCGTATCAAGGGTCTTTGCCTGCTGCGATACCTGTTCCATAGACTCTCTGGCGTGTTCCAGATCCTTTTGCATTTTCTCAAGCTGTGAACGGTCTGCCACACGCTGTTCATCGCCAAGTGTTGCAGGATGCGGGTGCTCGACCGCTCCACAGACCGGACACGGCTCTCCCGGCACTAATGTCTGCGCCAGCACACCCGCCTGTGTATCCAAAAAGCGTTGATATTCCAGATCATAGCGCTCCTTCCGAGCCATGTAGGCTTCCCGCGCCTGCTCATAGCGGTGCTTTACCTGCTCCTGCTGCAATACAAGCTGTGAGAGCGCCTGCTCCTGCTGCCGTAGTGCCGTCAATCCCTGTTCCGCCTGCGCCGCGCGCTCCAGCAGCTGGCTAAGCTGTTTTTCTTTCTCAGTCAGACGCTCCTTTGCCGTTTCCTCCGCCTCCCCGGCTTCTGCGAGATTCATTCCGCATTCGGCCAGTTCTTCCTCTGCGCGCGCCTGCTGCTCATAGCTTTTTTGCAACACCTGTGCCCGGGTGTACGCATCCCGCGCCTCATCCCGTCTTTTTTTCACCTGTTCGCCGCGCGCTGTCA
Organism: Lachnospiraceae bacterium; assembly: GCA_022771765.1. Taxonomy (GTDB): domain Bacteria; phylum Bacillota; class Clostridia; order Lachnospirales; family Lachnospiraceae; genus W0P33-017. The sequence goes on from JALELN010000078.1 coordinate 16,219, forward strand.
AAAATTCCAGACGCTCTTTCAGCTCGTCATTCAGCTTTCCCAGCTGCTCCACATAGCTGTCCAGATTTGCCAGCACCCCCTCCTCAATTTGCTTTTGCAACACAAGCAACTCATCGGTATGTTCATAATCCTCCGGTAACCGTACTCGCCCGATCAGTGTTTGTGTCTGCGTCCGGATCACCGCAATCTCTTTTTCCTTCTCTTTTTTGCGATTGTCAAACTCCCGCACGATGTTTTCATAGAGATCCGTGTGGAACAGCTTGCGGAAAATCTCCTTTTTCGTGTCGGATTTTGCCCGCAACAGCTCCATAAACTCGCCCTGGGCAATCATGGCAATCTGCATAAACTGACTCTTTGACAGCCCGATAATCGCCTCAATCCGCGCATCAGTCTCCTTCGACGGACAAATCGTCCCATCCGGCAGTGTCAGTTCGACGCTGCCCGGTTCCTCCTTCACTGTGTTGCCCTTTGCTGATGCTTTTTTCAGCCGTCTGACATGACGGGGCACACGGCGCACCTGATAGAGTTCATCTGCGCTCCCGTCCGAAAACGTCAATGACACCTCCGGGCACACATCCACATCCGCATACTGACTCTGAAGCAGCACACCCTCTTTTTTATTTACAACGGAGCTCGCCTCTCCATAGAGCGCAAACACGATGGCGTCAAAGATCGTCGTTTTACCCGCACCTGTATCTCCGGTCACAAGGAACAAATTTTCCGTAGTCTCTGAGAAATCAACCGTCGTCTTTTCCGCATAGGAGCCGAACGCCTGCATCGTCAATTTGATTGGTCTCATGTGAGCGTCACCTCCTTCGCCGTGTTCACAACATCACGCAAGATCTCCAGAGATGTCTCATCCAGCTCTCCGAGAAACGCTCTACAAAGCTCGAAGGGCTCCGGTATCTGCGCCGCTGTAAAGGTTCTGCTGTAATCTGCCTTCCGCAGGTTTTCACGGCGGATTTCCAACAGATTCGGAAACGCCTGACGCAGGCGCTCCTGCATGTCGATGACATCCAGATCCTCTTTGTCCGTCAGAACAACCGATATATAATCCTCGCTCGGATGCCGCAGCAGCTCGGCCAGCTCCCCTTTTTCCACGCGCACACAGCGCATCGGTACAAGCGGCAGTTCCCGGATCTTTGGCGCAGCTCCCTTTTCGCCCAGCTCTACCACAAGAATCCCCTTCTGCTGCCCCGCCTCGCTCACGGAGCAGGCCAGCGGTGTGCCACAATAGCGGATCGTCTCGCTGCCCACCTTCATCGGCTTATGAATATGCCCCAGCGCCGCATAATCAAACCGCTCCAGCACATCGGCACACACCTCGTCAATATTTCCCACCGAACAGATCTCCGAATCCGCCCGCTCCACCTCCTCTGCCGATGTTCCTTTCGGCAGATAAAACTGGTGGCTCACGATCACATTCCGCTGCGTCAGATCAATCTGTTCCCGCTCGATAAGCGAGCGAATCGCCTCATTGTACGACAGATTTGTACCATCCTCATGGGTTCCCGTGATCTCCTTAATCATCGTCGGTTTCACAAAGGGAAGAAGGTAAAAATTCACCGCTCCATAACTATCATGAAGCGTCACTTTTTCTATCTGATCCTGCGGTGTGCGCGGCGGCTGCCCGATCATATGCACATGCTGTCGCTCCAAAATACTGCGGTAGCAGTCAATACGTCCGGCGCTGTCATGATTTCCGCTGATAATCAGAATCTCTGCCTGCGGCAGAACCCTTGTCAGCTCCTGTAAAAAAGCGTCAAACACGCCCACCGCCTCCGCGGAGGGCACCGGTTTGTCATAGATATCGCCCGCAATGACCACCGCATCCGGCTGCTCGTATTCTGCCAGCGCAGCAATCTTTTTTAAAATAAATGTCTGATCCTCCTGCAAATCGCGATTCAACAGTTTCAGCCCGATATGCAGATCGGATAAGTGAAAAAATTTCATGCAGTTCCTCCATCAAGATCGTCCACAGCACTTTTTATACTTTTTTCCGCTTCCGCAAGGGCAGGGATCATTTCGTCCGATCTTGGGCTGTTCTCTGACAAAGGTGGGAATTTCCGGCTTCATCCTCGCAAGTACATCCTCATCCCACGGATAAACCGGACCATCCATCCGTCCGGCAAGCTGTTCATACATCATCATGTCCTCTGCCATTCCCGGATTATCTATAAGCATCTGTTCACACTTTAGCAGTCCCAGCGCAGTCTGAAGCGATTCATTACTCTTATATTTTTTCAGGAGGCGATCCAGACAGATCATATAAGCCCCGCTCTCCATGTTCTCATAGGCCTCAAACAATTCCAGCTGCAATTCTGCCGGAAACTGATACAGCATCGTCTGCTTCGTCACACGCCTGTCCAGCTTTTCCTCATTAAAAATCATCATTTCACCCAGCGATTTTCCGGTCAATGCCGCATATTCGGCTCTCGAATAACCTTTCAGTCCCGCCAGTGGCACATGAACTGCCAGATACATGATCTTTTCCCAAAGGCCGACACTGAGATCCACCGTGAGTTCCTCTGAAAAGGTGTCATATAATTGTTCCAGGAAATCGGTCACGGAGGTTCCACTGACCAGATCCACATAATCCTCTGCCAGCCATTCAAACTCCGTTTCTTTGTCCATGATCATGTCTCCGCCAAGCATTATCAGGAGATCCCTATATTCCATCCACTCCGGAATTGCATTGAAAAATCCACGCTTCCACGCCGCTAATTCCTTATCCGCGAACTCCTTATATCCGAAACCCTCATCCGCACATGCAGATTCGATCAAAAGAACCGGTGCCAGCTCCATCCCGGGAAGCATCACATATTTTTCTCCGACATCCTCACGAACCCCGGTCTGAAACACTTCATTCATTCTGCCGTGCCAATAAATCAGCCTGCAAAAATCATCCGGGTCGACAGACTCTTTCATGATACGCTCACAACATAGCTGCAAATGCACCATATCCATCATCCCATACATAATCAGTGCTTGCGCACATGCCGCGTCAAAACGGTTCAGCCATTGATAATAAGACTTCCGGTTCATGGCATATGCCTTTTTCACAAGAGAGACGGCATCAGCCGCAACATGAATCAGTGACTCCCTGCCCACTGTTTCCGGGCGAAAAAAACCCATGCAGACAGCCTTTCCGATCATATCATCATCCGGCTCATCCTCATATCTGCAAGGCATATTTTTTTCCAGCGCATCCACATATTTTTTCAATCGCTCCAATTCCGCTTTTGAAAAAAGCATCAGAACACACTCCGGATGTACTGTAAAATAATCTGCCACCGATGATGCCATCGTTTTCTTTCCGGCGTTTTTCCGGCATGAAATGCCCAGATACCTGCAGTAATCCTCCAGATTTACCCGATGCCAGTCCATCAACAGATCCGCCATCGTTTCCGGCGTTTTCTGAAGGATGATTTGAACTGACTGTCCCTGTGACAGAAGCGCTTCGGTCTCCATTCTCCAGTCATCCAGACGTTTTGATGCCTTGCTCTCATGTTGCTCTGCCTGCGCATATTCACTGCTTTCAGCATTCATGAATTCGCGGAAAAGTTCCAGTTTCTCTGAATCACTGCAATCCTTCAGATACTTTGCAAATATTTTCATAAAGGCATCATACATCATTTTTTCCTGTGGGGTATCTGCTTTAAATGTATCTCCCATGAGCGCTTCCCGGAAATCTGTCTCAGATTCCCCCTCAAATACCGGAACATCTAATTGTTCCAGTTTTGCGTTAATCTCTATTTCATCTGCGGGAATCCGACAGGAATCACCCGCTCCGAAGATACCGCCACTGTCCTCCATAAAATGATCACCCTTGAGCTTTAACAGCACCGCATGACGTTCCGTAAAGTCTGCCAGTTCCTTTTCCAGAACGATCTTGTGCTCCCATGTATCTCCAAAGTCGTAGGTATAACGTATCCACGGGTATTGTTTCAAGTACGGATCCACCAGAGTCTCCGTCTCCAGATGCAATGCTCCATAATAGGAATCCTGTTCGCTGCTCACCACCTGAAAATAGTCTTTCAGATATGAAAAATCGTGTAAATGCACATCCTGCCATCCAAACAGAACCTGAATAATCTCATGTAAATCTGCAAATGTTATCTTTTCCGGGATCACCACACGCCTCCATACCGGCGGATGCGTATTCTCCATCGTAATCTTTAGTACATAGCCTGCCATAATAAAATCTCCTTTATCCATTTATTTTAACTGTTCCGTATTTTTCAGCTACCATTTGATCTAAAGGCATCCGATGGGAATCAACTTATTTTTTTCGTTATTATCACGATAAGAAAACATTCTGCTTCGAACATCAATCCCCTGATTGGCATATCCTTTGATGATTTCCGAAACCACATAAGTTTCAAACATCGCGGACAACTCCAGTGCCCGCGGATTATTCCACATGCTCAGTCTTCCTGCACCTGCGTCGCGTACTTACTAAAATTCGTCATGTAGTAGTAGCAAATAAATCCATTATATCCCGTTTCTCCGGATACTTTCACTTTCACCGCGCCATCCTGATACACATCCAAACGCTTACTTCCTGTCATGGTGTCCAGAAGGCGGTTATTTTTATCATAGATCTTAAGCGTCATTTCTCCTTCACCGCATACAAATCCCACTCCGTAAAGTCCGGTAACCTTCTGCCCGCAATTCACGGTAAAATATTTCATAGCCTCCGTAAAATCATAGGTAACCGTTCCCGAATAAGCGGCACTGCCGTAATTACAGTACTCTGCCCAGCCGTAACCGTAAGGAGTGATATCAATGGTATCACCGTTTTTTGCAGAATAATCGATAAGAGGCGTTGATGGATTCATCAAATAGTTTGCTCTCGCCTTAAAATATGTTACATAGTCTTTCACCACATTGGTTGATGTATAAGATTTACAGATCGCAAGGCATCTCTTCGGTGATATGCCCATACCTCCCGCATAGGTAACGCCCTTCTTTTTATTCTCCGCATTGATTTTCCCAATGATCTTATTGACCGTGGATGCCCCATAGGTTTTATACAAATATTCTGAAAAATACGACTCGGTATCCGACTGAAGATTTTGTGTTGTCAGGTAGGATTCCATTTTCGAGGCAGTCACACTCTTCCAGTCTGATTCCATTGTCTCGATATCATCAGGTACTACCTTATAATTCGCATCCACAAAAGATGTTCCCTTGAGTGCATGCTGCGCAACCGTTCTTCCGTAATAGCTTCCCAATAGTTCGCCGGTATAGGTACTGTTTCTATAGATGATGCAATTAGCGATCCAGCGTCCCACGTTCACGGCAGACTCATTCTTCAAGTTCAAATCCGCTGATCGAATATTCACTCCGTAATGATCTGCGCACGTATCCGACCGACCGCCAACCCATATGACCGGCTTGTCACAGAATACCTCCAACGGTTTTTTTGACGGATGCATCCGAAGTCCGGATGTTTTCTCGATCCGCGCGATCATCTGATCAAGTCTGGTCTCAAAATTTTTCGGAAGATATGTACCGGGATGTATCGCCAGAATGTATTTGCTTTTATTCTTAAATTTCCATTTTGAAGCATACGCTGTATTAGAATCAGCCTTAAATGTGATAACATCCGCCTTATTGGCCTTATCTATAACTGTCACTGCACAGAGTCTTTTCATTGTACCGGATTTCACATCAACAAATGTGGTTCCCGGAGATTTTGCTTTGATTTTCCCGTTTTTATCAACCGTCGCGACAGATGTATCCCTCGATGAATAGGCAGCTTTTGACACCGTTCCGTCCGTGCAAAGGGTATAAGTCTCCCCCGTATACAGGCTGACAGAGGCTGAATTCAGCGAAAAATACGACTCGTAGTTTTTCACGATCACTTTCCGCTTTACCTTTTTCTTTCCGTCGGTAGCCGTGACTGTCGCGCTTCCCACAGACACCCCTATCATCTGATCATTCATGATCTTAACCACATCCGGATCTGATGACTCAAACCTGCCGGCACTCTGTCCGTAAAAATACCGGTCACAGTCATAGCTGTCGTAAAGCCCCATCGTTATGCTGTCCGTGGCCGCTTCCGCTGTTACAGGAAGCATCATGAATACCATTGCCAACACACATATAAAAGATATTATTTTAATTTTCTCTGCCTCTTTCAGATCCTTGTTGGTTGCCGCCGAGATCTCCTGTGCTGTGAAGCCGTTATTATGCATATTGATAATTATTCTTGCCTCACCGATTGCCTTGCCAATCTCCTTGCCAATCTCAATACCATCTTCTTTGATTCCCTGACTCAAGTTGCACATAACGCTCACATCTCTTCCAATATTTGTTTCACACCCTCAACAAACGGCTCCATATCTTCAAACACTACTTCCACAATAATTGACCAGTTGGTTCCATCGTAATCATGTACAAGCCGATGCCGTAATCCCGCAACCATACTCCACGGCTGATCCGGATAACTCTTTTTCAATTCATCAGTCAGCTGATACACCTGCTCTCCAATATTATACAATGGTGTCGTAACCGCCCACTGTGAAAACTCATCATTCAGCAACTGTTCCGAAGTAATCTTTCGTTCTTTCATCTGCGCGCTAAGTTTTTCCCAAGTAGATATAATTTTCTTAAGTCTTTCCTGATCTGACTTCTTCATGCGATACGCACACCTTCTCTCATTATGTTATCATAAAATAGGGTATTTTTATTAATCTCACGGATTTCAAATGCATCAACATTTTTTTGTGTAAGTTGACGCAACTCCTCACCAAAAGCAAAGATATCCTTTGCCCTAAAGTTCTCGCCCCCAACTACAACCACATCAATATCTGATTCATTTGATTCTTCTCCACGCGCATAGGATCCAAAAAGTATCGCGTATTCAGCATGATACTTTAAAAGGAGTGTTTTAATATAATTTTCTATATCAGATCTTGACAATTTCGTCGTGCCCATATTTCTCAAACCTCCCTCGTTCATTGTCCTTTTCATTTATGACGCAACTACATTTACCCCCTCGTTTGCAATATTCCTATAGTATGGTAAATCCTCTCTGTACTTCTCAAATTCCTCATAGGGGATAACCGCCGAAGACAGCACCATCTCGTATTCCAGTTCCAAGTCACAGGTCTGATCCCACACTTTTTTCAATTGCTCCTGCAGTTTCATCCTGTCTCCATGAACCAATGCCACAATATCAAGATCCGAATCATCCGAAAAATCACCTCGTGCATACGAACCATACAATATGACACGTACTAACTTTTCTCCATAAACAGACTTGTATATTTCACTGATTTTCTTCAACAAAATGTTCAACTGGCTCTGTGTACACATATAAGCCTCCTCCCTGAACATCTACTCATTATCGTCCTTGATTACTGATATTATAACCTCTTTGCCTAAATTTGTACATTCTTGAACGCGCAAAAAAGGCATCCGATCACTCGGATGCCTTAGCAGCGCTACCAGGGCTCGAACCTGGAAATGACGGAGTCAGAGTCCGTTGCCTTACCATTTGGCGATAGCGCTTCACAACAAAAATCATTATAAACACTTATTTACCGTTTGTCAACCATAATTTTAAAAATTTCGACCATATTTTTTTAATATATGAAAGCTTTGATTTTCAGTTAATTTTACAACACTGCCAAAGACAATTTTTTTACTGTCTCCGGCGATGTGTTTACTGTCCGTGTTACGGTTGCGATTGTATTCGTTACATTTTCGTCTGCATCTATCGATCTGCAGACAGCAATCGGCAGACGTATTGCCAAGTTACGCAAAGATCACGGCATGGGGCAGTTAGAGCTGTGCGGAGAGTTGGATGTCTCTGTGAAGCATCTGAGCGAGTGCGAGCGGGGTATTTCCATGTTTTCTCTGGAACGTCTGTTGGATATCTGTGAGATTTTTGATGTGTCTCTTGACTATCTGGTGCGCGGCCTTCCCACGGACGCTGACGAGCTGAATTTTCCTCCGACCATGACCGAAATCTTTCGATCCGGTGATAAACAGGAAATTGCGCTTCTGACTGAATACCTTAATATGTACGCCAAGCTGCGGACTCCGAAAGAATCCCCGAAACCAACCCGCAAAAAAAGTACACAAAACCCAAAATAACAACCCGGCACTTTCCCCTTGCATTTATGTCTCGTAAAAATTAAACTGTAGGTAGAAAAAAACTGAAAACACGACGCTGTCAATCTACCGGGCAGCTGTTATCTTTTACACAGGAGGTACTACACATGAACTCAATACAGGATTGTTACACCTTAAACAACGGCATGAAGCTGCCGTGCATCGGTTTTGGCACTTATCAGACGATCAACGGAGATGGCAAAGCCATTATTCTCGATGCCATTCGCGCCGGTTACCGCTTTTTTGACGCGGCTTCACTTTATGAGACAGAGCGTGTGTTGGGTTCAGCGATCAAGGAGAGTGGTCTGCCTCGAAGTGAATTTATTATCGAAACCAAGCTGTGGATTGATGAAATGGGCTATGACAGCGCAAAGAAAGCGCTTGACGCATCGCTTGAACGCCTACAGATGGATTACGTCGATCTTTACATGATCCACTGGCCCCGCCAGACCGGCGCCGACGATGAAAACTGGAAAGAACTGGATCTGGAGACATGGCATGCTTTGGAGGATCTCGTAGATACCGGCAAAGTCCGTGCCATCGGCTGCAGCAACTTTCTCCCACATCATCTGAAAAATATTCTTGATCACTGCCGCATCAAGCCGGTTGTTGATCAGTTAGAGCTGCACCCGGGCTATTCGCAGGAAGCAGCAGTGGCTTTTTGTCAGGCAAACGACATTGTGCCCATGGCATGGAGCCCGCTTGGCAGAGGAAACGAAAACGCCCTTGCAGGCAACGCCATCCTTTCCCGCCTCGCGAAAAAATATAATCGCTCCATCGCCCAAATCTGCCTCCGCTTTCTCCTGCAAAAAGGGATACTGCCAATCCCGAAGGCTTCTTCCTATGAGCATATGAAGGCAAATGCCGAGATTTTTGACTTTGAGCTGTCAGAAGATGATCTGTGGATGCTCAGCTGCATGCCTCAGACAACATGGCTCGGCGAACACCCGGATTTTCACATCCCGACAAAAAAAAGCAACCCGAACCAGTAATCACCAATGACAGCTCCCGAAAAAGAGCACCGAAATCGCCAATGAACCGGTGATGGGTTGCCTATGACCCGACGCAAAAAGCCACCTGACACAGCCCTGTGATCGTACTCACAATTGCTGTGCCGGGTGGCTTTTTCTCTCATATATTACTCTTTACTCGGATATATCCTCCGGATCGATCAGTGTCTGTTCCTCGTCCTCCAGTCCCGTATGAGAATCCGAAGGCTCGTCCTCTTCTCCACCTCCATCATCTCCCGAAGGCTCAGGCTCCGGTTCCGGCTCTGGTCGATCTACTCCGGTATCACCGGTGATATCAACCGGCTCAACATTATTTGAAGCATGCACCGGGCAGGTATTGGTACTCAGATTTGCCGGCAGCAGGTATGCCCCATCCTCTGTTCCCGAAGATCCTCCTCTGATGTATGCCCTCGTTTTCAGCCCTTCCTCCGGGCAATACGGTCCGGCCGGCTTTCCTGATGCCTCACAGATCGTCACCGCCACATGCGTATCGCAATACTCTGTCGGCTCTGTACCTGACGCAAAATATTCGGTCGTCACCTGTGAGCCCCGCGGATCACAGTCACACAATCCTGCCTTTGCGAGTTTCCCGGATTTTTTACACACCTTACACTCCACAATGCCATCCGGCTTCTCAAAGTCCTTATTTTCCAGTCCCTCATGCAGTCTCTGCATGACAGCCTTCCAGATCAGCTTCGGATAGGTTGTCCCACTGGTCTGAGGTGTATTATCGTCATAACCGCCCCAGACTACACACGTATAGTACGGTGAATAACCGGCGAATAACGCATCACGGTTCTTGGTTGTCGTTCCGCTCTTTCCGGCAAGTGTCATCCCCTCAAAATTACAGATTTTTCCGGTTCCGGTCGTAATAACATCCTTCATCGCATCTGTCAGAAGCCATGCAGTCGTCTCTTTCAGTACACTCTTCGTCTGCGGCGTATTATCAATGAGTACTTTCCCATCATGGTCAAGGATCTTTGTGTAAAAACGCGGCTTTGTATAAGTTCCCTGATTCGCAATCGTCGCATAAGCTGCCGTCAGTTCCAGATTGGTCACACCGTTTGTCAGACCGCCCAGAGCCAATGACTGCACACGATCGCTGTCCTTTAAGGTCGTAAACCCGAAATCCTCCAGATAAGAATAGCCATTGTCCACTCCGATATCCGTCAGACATTTTACCGTCACCACATTGATAGACCACGTGATCGCTGTACGGAAATCCGTAAAGCCTCGATAGCGGTTATCGTAATTCCGAAGCGAAGTGCCGTTTGCGTATTCATAGGGGGCGTCATCCTCCACCGTCGCCAGTGTCATGCCTGCGCCATCCAACGCCGGCGCATAAGCCGCCAGCACCTTAAAGGTAGATCCCGGCTGACGGGTAGAATCCGTCGCACGATTTAACGTACGGTTTGCTACCTTATCACCACGACCTCCGACGATCGCCTTTACCTCTCCGGTACTCTGATCCATGACCGTAAGCGCCGCCTGCGGCTGCAGGGTGAAATTCACATATTCACCACCCTCAGGAATCGTATCGCCTTCCTCCATAACCTCGGCCTTATATGCGTCAATTGCCGCCTGCGCTTCCTCTTCGGAAGAGAAGTTGATATCGTAATCCTTATTAGCCGCCTGATAATATGCCAGCATCGTGTGCTCATCATAATTTTCCAGTGTACCGTCGGGCTTTTGAACACTCAAACGGTAATTGAAAGAAATCTGCGGCTGTGTCGGATAATTTGCAAGGTTATTGACCTCCTCATCGCAGATGGCCTGAATGTTCGGGTCCTGTGTAGACTGGATCGTCAGACCGCTGTTATAAAGCGCCTTGTATGCCTCAGCCTTCGTGTAGCCCAGAACCGTCTGCAGATCCTCAAGCACCTGATTGGTAAGCTCGTCCACAAAATAGGAGTTGATCTGACTGCTCTCCTCGGTCTTTTTGATATTGACCTTTTTGATGCGCTTGTACACCTTATCCGCGAGCGCTTTCTCTTTCTGCTCTGCAGTGATGTATCCCTGTTTTTCCATCTTCTCAAGCACTTCCTCGCGGCGCTCCGCATTGGCTTCGGGATGGCTGATCGGGTTCAGACCCTCCGGGCTTTTTGTGATCCCGGCAATCACCGCGCACTCGGATAACGTCAGTTCCGAAACATCCTTGTTAAAATAGCGCATGGCCGCCGCCTGCACACCCAGTGAATTCTGTCCCAGATTGACGGTATTCAGATAATTTTCAAGGATCCAGTCCTTATTGTTCACCTTTTTTTCCAGCTCGACCGCGAGATACTGCTCCTGCAGCTTTCGCACAACCTTGGCAAATCCCTTGTCTGTCGTCCATGTGGTAAACACATTATTTTTAAGCAGCTGCTGCGTGATCGTGGATGCTCCCTGTGAAAAATGTCCGCCGGAAAGAATTCCCTTCACACCCGCACGGATAATACCTTTCACATCGATCCCGTTATGCTCATAAAAACGCTCGTCCTCAATCGCCACAAATGCATGCTGCAGATCCTCCGGGATCTCATCAATTGTCACATACACACGATTTGCGCCTGAGGCCACCAGTGTTGCCGTCGTATTGCCCTCCGTATCAAGCACCGTAGATAAATACCCGGTAGGCGTAACATCCATTGCTTCGATCGTGGGCGAAGAATCAATGATCCCCTTATACACACCAAATCCGGTAAATGTGACCCCCACAACCAGTGCAAAGACAGCGACCAGCAACAGTTTATAACATACCACTTTGAACTTTCGTAAAACCTTCGGAGACTTCGCAGACATTTTTCTCGCCTGCTTTTTTGCCCCCTCTTTCCCATAGTTCATAGTCTGCCTCCTGTTTTTGCCTATAGATCATATTTATTATATCATTTTATTCTCATATTGTAAACTTTCCGCTGAAATGGTATACTTTGGGCATGAGTGAAACAGGATATAAGACCGTCTACAAGGGCGGCACAGGAGAAATCGAAGAGAAAAAATCGCGTTTTATCGCATCGGTCGAGCCGGTGGCTTCCGAGGAGGAGGCAGTAGCCTTTTTCAATAAAAAGAAAAAGGAATACTGGGACGCAAGGCATAACTGTACAGCATTTACAATTGGTGAAAAACATGAAAACACCCGTTGCAATGATGATGGCGAGCCTTCCGGCACCGCAGGGCGTCCGATGCTGGATGTGTTGCTGCGGGAGGATATCCACAATGTTGCCGTTGTCGTGACACGCTATTTTGGCGGCACTTTGCTTGGCACCGGCGGTCTCGTGCGTGCCTACCAGAAATCTGTACAGGAAGGATTGAAAAACTCGGTCATCATTGAACGTCACAAAGGTTGCCATCTCACAATCACGACAGACTATACCGGTCTGGGCAAGATTCAGTATATTCTCGCCAGTGCCAATATCACGACATTGGACACGGAATATACCGAAGGGGTATGCATTCACACAATGGTTCCCTCCGACCGGCTCGCCATGTTGCAAAATGACATCACCCAGGGGACAAGCGGGCAGGCAAAAATGGAGCTTGGGGATGAAGTAGAATATGCCGTATTGGATGGCGAAGTATTAATTTTTTAGGAACACAAAAAATGAGTTTGCTTTTTACGGCAAACTCATTTTTCTATTGATAAATTTTATTTAACTAAAAAATTCTTCGAACAGCTAACACCGTACGATAAGTAATCGGTGAGGTGTACTTGATACCGGTAGACGGTGAACTGGCATGTACGATCGTGTTGTTTCCAACGTAGATTCCTACATGACCGCTGTAGCATACGATATCACCCGGCTGGATCTCATCAATGCTTACTCCGCGTCCGCAGCTGCGCTGTGCGCTGGAAGAATGCGGTAGTGATACACCAAATGCAGCATATACTGACATAACAAATCCGGAACAATCTGTACCGTTTGTCAGGCTGCTTCCGCCGTATACATACGGATTGCCGACAAACTGGCATGCATAATTTACAACTGCCTGCCCATTCGAACCTGACGGTGCACTATAGCTACGATCGCTTGATGAGGAACTGCTTGATGAAGAACTGCTGCTTGAGCTCTTGGATGAGCTGCTGCCGGAACTCTTTGAGGAGCTGCTTGATGAAGAACTGCCCGTTCCCGTCGTAGACTGCTGCGCAGCTGCTGCCGCTGCCTCAGCCGCCTTGCGGTCTGCCTCTTCCTCTGCTAATCTCGCTGCTTCCTCCTCTTTGGATTCTGCATAAGTATATTCTGTGGATAAAGTAATGTAATCAACAGATACATAACCCTTTGCATCTCCCACTTCTACCTTTACCCAGCCGTCATCTTTTTTAGCCTCGCTGACAACGGTCAGCTCCTCGCCCTCAGGAACGAGATCGACTACCTTGGCATCAGCATCTGCCTTTTTACGAACACGAAGGGTCTCGGCATCTACAGTAGCGATTCTCGTGCCGACCTTCTTCAACAGTTTCTTCGTAGCAACCTTTACATAATCAGCCTTTACAAATCCGGTCACGCTGCCGGATTTGATCTTGTACCAGCCATCAACTTCCTTGATCACGGTTCCTACCGAATCATCATACAGCTTTCCTAAAACCTTACTGCCCTCATTGGCATGTGCACGAACATTGACATAACCGTCAACCTGTGCAACAATCATAACCTTCTTCTTTTTCTCAGTCTTTTTCTCAGTCTTTTTCTCAGTCTTCTCCTCGGTCTCCTCAGGCTCTGCTGTCTCTTCGGTTGTCTCAGCGGCAGTGACAGTCTGTGTCTCGGTCAACTGCTTTGCCACGTTCTTCGCAGAAATAGTATTCTCAGCCAGATACTGTGACAATGCTAGCGAAATACCGGATGTCGGAGATGATGAGGTCAACTCTGATGTCACGTTTACATTTGTAAGTTCTGAAGCACCTGCGACGGGAGTTGCTCCTGCAATGACCGGAGTCGCTGCCAATGTAAGAGCACTTGCCAAGCAACAAGTCGTCATGCGTAATGCTTTGTAATTCATAATAACCTCCAAATTGTGGTGTTTTCATTTATGTTTTCATTTGTTACAAATTTATTACATTTATTACAGTGTCATTATAGCAAGGTTATCGAACTATGTCAACCACAAGATGTTGGTAGATTTTACTAAAATTCATAAATATAGTTTTCCGCAGAGGTAATCGCATTGGCACCATCTGCCACCGCGGTCACAATCTGGCGCAATTTCTTGGTTCGAAGATCTCCTGCTGCGAAAACTCCGGGCACATTTGTCACACACGTTTCATCTGCACGGACATATCCGGCCTCATCACAGTCCACAAGCCCCTGCACCAGTCCGGTATCCGGTGTAATTCCGACTGCGATAAATACCCCCTGAAGGGAAAGTGCTGTCTTTTCATTCGTTTTTTTGTTACGAATCTGTAACATTTGCACCATACCTTCACCGTCAATGGAATCTACGACACTATCCCAGATCACCTCGATATTGGGTGTATCGAATACTTTTTGCTGCAGAGAGCGCGCACCGCGCAATGCATCACGCCTGTGAATCAGATACACCTTCTCACATCCCCGCGCCAAAAACAGCGCATCCTCCAGCGCCACGTCACCGCCTCCGATGACCGCCAC
>JALELN010000162.1 GCA_022771765.1 Lachnospiraceae bacterium
CAATGCAATAAACTATCTATATTTATTTCATCAATTCATTATCAACTCTTGTTCAATTATTGTTGAGAATTAAATATGCACCTCGTGTAAAGGGACCAGTTACCTCATCTGATTGATCAGATCCTTTGCCTGAAATGCCGATTTGGTGTCCTGCGTGTCTTTTGCCTCTCCCTTTTATCGATTCATCTCACTGTGATATCCTACGGTATTGTGATCCTTCATAATATTTTCAATCTCGTCACGGTTCAGGGAGGGCATGTCACCAGGAATCGTATTTTGGGCTGCGCTGTATGCATTTCCATAACGCAGTGCATGTTCGCAGCTTCCGCCTTCCATCAGAAGTCCGTACAGCGCTCCTGCACAATATGCATCACCACTACCGATCCGGTCTACCACTTCGATATTTTCGTAGGGTTTTTCCTCATAGAATTTTCGAGCTCTGGCATCATAAATCATGGATGTAAAACTATGTACTTTCGGACTATGAACAGTCCTCTGCGTAGAAGCCATCACAGAAATCGGATATTCTGCCGCAAAGCTTTCCATGATCTCTTTGATGTTTCCCTCTTTGCCAAAAGTAAGTCTTGCAGTATCCTCGGAGCAGAAAAAAATATCGACATAAGGAAGAATTCCCTCGATACATTCTCTTGCTTCCTCTCCGGACCAGAGATTCTGTCGGAAGTTCACATCAAAAGAAATGAATGCACCGGCTTCTTTAAAGCGTTTGATCATCTCTACACCAGTCTTTCTGCATGCTTCGCTGATCGCAAGTGTGATACCGGATGTATGGAAGCATCTTGCAGAACGATACAGAGAATCATCAAACTCATTGATATCCAGTTTTGTCATAGACGAGTTCTGTCTGTCATAGACAACTCCCGGTTTTCTCGGATATGCGCCGTTTTCGTAATAGTACAGCCCCATTCTTGCATCGGAAGACTTATCATAGACCAGATAATCATCGCTGACTCCACAAAATCGAATCTTGTTTTTTACAAAAATACCAATGCTACTGTCTGGAATTCTGGAAATAATTCCGGAACGAAGTCCCAGAAACGAAACACCGGAAGCGACATTTAATTCAGCGCCTCCCACCTGTTTCTCAAACACGTCCCCGCGCACGATCCTTTCATTATCCGGGGGTGACAATCTTAGCAGAATTTCTCCTAATGATAACAGATCAAATTCTTTTTTCCTCATCTTTTACCTCTGCTTTCTTTTACGATTTCTACTGCTTCTCTTGTCAGTGCCTCAATTTTATCAAACTCTCCTGCATCTATCAGGCTTCCTTTTACCATCCAGCTTCCGCCACATGCAAGAATTCTGTCATATGCAAGGTAATCTCTTACATTTGTCGGGTTGATTCCGCCTGTCGGCATGAATTTTACGCCTACATACGGCGCAGCCATTGCTTTGATCATGTTCAGACCGCCTGCCGGTTCTGCCGGGAAGAATTTTACAACCTCAAGACCATTCTCCAGAGCAATCTCAATGTCGCTTGGATTGGAACATCCGGGAGTGATCAGGATTCCTTTTTCTACACAATATTTTACGATTCCCGGATTTAATCCCGGGCTTACAATGAATTTCGCGCCTGCTGCAACTGCACGGTCAACCTGCTCTGTTGTCAGTACAGTACCGGCACCTACAAGCATCTGAGGGAACTGCTCTGTCATAATACGGATAGACTCTTCTGCCGCATCTGTACGGAATGTTACCTCTGCACATGAAAGTCCGCCGTCACACAGTGCTTTTGCCAGAGGAGCCGCATCTTTCGCATCATTCAATACAACTACAGGTACAATACCAATTTCCTGAATTTTCTTTAACACTTCGTTCATGTCTTTTCTCCTAATGATTCTTTGATTGATTTTTGTTTTTTTATTTTAAATGAAAGCCGAAATAATTCTTTGTATTATTATAAGAGATATCCTGTACCATACGTCCCAGTCTCTTTTCATCTGCCGGATACTCTCCATTTTCTACCCAGCCGCCAATGAGATTACACATGATTCTTCGGAAATACTCATGTCTTGTATAGGACAGAAAGCTTCTCGAATCGGTGAGCATTCCAATGAAATTGCCAAGCAGTCCAAGACTTGCCAGAGAAGTCATCTGATCGATCATACCCTGTTTGTGATCGTTAAACCACCATGCACTTCCCTGCTGAATTTTTCCCGCCGCACTGGAATCCTGAAAACATCCGATGATGGTTCCAATTGCCGCATTGTCTGCCGGATTCAGAGAATACAGGATTGTCTTCGGAAGCTCATTCGTTACGACCAGTGCATTCAGATAATCGGCCATCTGTGCGGACGGTGCATAATTGCTGATACAGTCAATTCCTGCATCCAGTCCGAGTTTTCGGAAAATCAGGCCGTTGTTATCACGCTTTACGCCGTAGTGCAGCTGCATTACCCAGTTTTTCTTATGGTATTCTTTTCCGAGTGCTACCATAAAGGCAGTCTTAAATTTCAGCTCGTCTTCTCTGCTGACATGCTGCCCGGCCAGTCTTTTTGAGAAAATTGTTTCTACCTCTTCTTCCGATGCAGGCGCATACATCACATATTCCAGACCGTGATCCGATACGCAGCAGCCTCTTTCTGCAAAATATTCCATTCTTTTGCGAAGTGCTTTTATCAGGGCGGCAAAGCTGTCGATTTTCATTTCACTGACATTCTCCAGCTTTTTCAGATAATCCGGATAATCCGTTTTCTCCAGATTCATCGCCTTATCCGGCCTCCACGCAGGAAGTACCTGTACTTCAAAGCTCTCATCTGCCGCAATGACTTCATGCCAGTGCAGGGAATCTACCGGGTCGTCTGTGGTACACACAAGCGTAACATTCGACTGACGAATGAGATTTCTCGCACTCATACTGTCTTCCTGGAGCCTCGCATTACAAAGATTCCACACTTCCTCCGCTGTGTCGCCGTTTAAAGCCCCGTGATAACCAAAGTATCTCTGCAATTCCATGTGACTCCAATGATACAGCGGGTTGCCGATGGCTTTCTCCAGTGTCTCTGCCCATTTCTGGAATTTTTCCCGGTCAGATGCATCTCCTGTAATGTATTTTTCTTCTACTCCATTGGAACGCATCTGGCGCCATTTATAATGATCACCACCCAGCCATACCCGGGTGATGTTCTCAAATTTTATATCCTCCGCAATCTCCTGTGGATTGATGTGGCAGTGATAATCGATGATTGGCATTTTTGCTGCATATTCATGATACAGTGTGCGGGCAGTTTCTGTTTCCAGAAGGAAATCTTTATCCATAAATGCTTTCATGTTTCTATCCGTCCCTTATACATATTTATTCAAAGTTGCTCTGACTGCTCCGACGCCGGAGGTCATCTCTTTCAAACACTGAATCACCTGCTCTGCCAGCCCTGCTTCATAGAGATCTACACCAAAAATCTGTTTCATGCGAAGCACCGGTGCCACAGCAGACTCAACATCCTGACCTTCTTTCAATTCGAGTGCAGATACATAAGGACACACGATGTCAAGAAGGGGATCCGCGCTCAACTCGAACGTTTTTCCCTTGTCATCCACTGCCATCAGATAGCGAAGCCATCCGGCAAATACCAGCGGAATCAACTTCAGTGATTTTACATCCAAATCTTTCGATGCCTGATATGCCTTGATCGTCTCACCAAAACGGATAGCCAGCTTCTGAGACGTATCGGTCGCGATTCTCTGCGGAGTATCCGGCATAAATGGATTCGGAATACGCATATGCAACACGGTGTCGATAAATTCTTTTGGATTCAGAACACCCGGATCTACAACAACAGGAAGTCCCTCGCCGTATCCTATCTTCTCCACCAGTCCGCGAAGTGTCTCATCCTTCATCTCTTCCCAGATAAATTTGAAATCCAGCAGGCATCCGAAAACAGCCAGTGCTGTATGTAACGGATTCAGGCAGGTGCATACTTTCATTTTCTCGGTCTTTTCAACCGTCTCTCTGTCTGTAAAAATCAGTCCGCCCTGTTCCAGCGCCGGTCTTCCGTTTGGAAAACTGTCTTCGATCACAAGATACTGGCACTCCTCCGCATTGACAAATGGTGCAATGTACGTCTGTCTGCTGGTGATAATCGGTTTCAGATTTTGAATACCGTCTTTGGCAAGAATTTCCTCTACCGTGCTGTCCGGTCTTGGCGTGATCTTGTCAATCATTGACCATGGAAAAGAAACTTTTGCAGAGTCATTCACATACGCATCAAATCCTGCCTTCGCCAAACCAAGCGCACACCATTTTTCTGCAAATACCGCTACTGCCTCCTTCAGCTGATCGCCATTGTGAGAACAGTTATCCATACTAACCATTGCCAGCGGTTTTTGACCCGCAAGATAACGCGCATACAAAAGAGCTGTAATCTTACCCATGTAGCTGTCCGGATGCTCTGGTCCGTTTTTCAGATCCTCTTTCACTTCTTCTATGTAGCTTCCATCACCGGTTTTCAGACTGTAACCTTTCTCTGTGATCGTAAAAGACACCATCTGCAGGGAATCCTTTGTCATAATTTCTTTCAGCCTTTTGAATTCTTTTTCATATCCCTGATCCAGAGTAAGGAATTCTGCCACACTGCCCACAACCGTCTTCTCGATTGTTCCGTCTTCCTTTAAAGTTACCAGAATCGAATACTCATCATGCGGACGGCTAAGCTGCTCCATGGAATCATGATTTCCGACTGCGATCAATCCTCTGTCCAGCTTATTTTCATTCAGAAGCGTTTCCACCACATTTGCCTGAAAGGCACGGAAAATGTTTCCGGCTCCAAAATGAAGCCAGAACGGATTTTCCTTTGTTCTTTCTACCATTGCTTTGTGATCATACTTCGGCAGATGATAGCCCGCCATCTCCCATTTTGATCTTTCTTCCTGTAATCCCTGTTCACTTAATCGCATACGGATCAGTCCTTTCTTGTCTGAGATTTTTCAATTGCTTCCCAAAGACCGTTCAGATAGGTAGCTCCCAGTGCACGGTCATAGAGTCCATATCCCGGCATTCCAACTTCTCCCCAGATCATTCTTCCATGGTCAGGACGAATCGGTCCGTCAAAGCCGATGTCATACAGTGCTTTCATAATCTCATACATATCGAAGGTTCCATCTGTGGACAAATGTGCGGCTTCCTCAAAGTTTGTTGGTGTGATGAATTTCAGGTTGCGCACATGAGCAAAGTGGATTCTTCCTTTCAAAGAACGAATCATATCCGGCAGGTCGTTCTCCAGATTGGTTCCATAAGAACCGGAACAAAAGGTCACACCATTGTGTGGATTGTCTACCATTTCCATCATGCGAAGAATGTTTTTCTTGCAGGTGATGATTCTCGGCAGTCCGAATACACTCCATGCCGGATCATCCGGATGAATTGCCATGTTGATGTCGTACTTGTCACAAACCGGCATGATCTTCTCCAGGAAGTATTTCAGATTCTCGAACAGTTTCTCCTCATCAATGTCTTTGTAAAGCTCAAACAGTTCTTTTACATGCTCCATTCTCTCCGGCTCCCAGCCCGGCATCACCGTTCCGTTCATATCCCCGGCGATGGATTCAAACATTTTTTCAGGATCAAGTGCATCGACGGCATGCTGTGTGTAAGCCAGCACGGTAGAACCATCCGGACGTACTCTTGCAAGCTCCGTTCTTGTCCAGTCAAAGACAGGCATGAAATTATAACATACCAGGTGAAGATCTTCTTTTCCAAGATTTTCCAGCGTCTCAATATAATTTGCAATGTACCGGTCTCTCTCCGGTGCTCCGGTTTTAATTGCATCGTGAATGTTTACGCTCTCGATTCCTGCTACATGAAGTCCTGCTGCTTCTACTTCTTCTTTCATGGCACGAATTCTCTCACGACTCCATACTTCTCCCGGCTGTGTGTCATACAAAGTGGTGATGACGCCTGTCACGCCCGGAATCTGGCGAATCTGCTGCAGAGTCACTGTGTCAAATTTGCTTCCATACCATCTCAATGTCATTTCCATAGTTTTTGCCCTTTCTCCTGAATCTGTTGTTTTTTGTTACTTTTAGTATATCTTTTCTTCCAAAAAACACCATTGACACGATTGTTGTATACATTGCAATAATTGCGGTTTCTTGTTATCATGATAAAAACAAGGTAGCGAAGGAGGTTCTCCAAATGAAATCAAAATTACAGTCCCCATTCAGTACCCGCCAGTATATGGTTTCCCAGGATTTTGAAATCTACTATTATAATGATCAGAATCTCTCAAAAGTAGATCTGCATACGCATGACTATTATGAATTTTATTTTTTTCTGGAAGGTGATATCAGTATTCAGATTGGAAAGGATGTTTTCCCCATTAAATATGGAGATATTCTTCTGGTGCCTCCGAAGGTTTCACATCGCCCGATCATCCATAGCCAGGATACGCCCTACCGCCGGTTCATCTTCTGGATCAGTCAGGAATACTGCAATTTTCTTCTGCAGCTCTCGCCAGACTATCTCTATCTGATGCAATACGTCCAGACAAGCAAAAACTATATTTTTCATAATGATAAAATTACCTTCCATACGGTGCAGTCAAAAATCCTTCGCCTTCTGGAAGAAATGCATGGAAAGCGTTTTGCCCGCAATACCCAGATTTCTCTGTGTGTCAATGACTTGATTCTCTGTCTGAACCGGCTTGTCTATGAGAGAAACAACACAGATGCACAGAAAGAAGAACTGGATCTCTACCAGCAGATCACACTTTATATTGAAGATCATCTGGATGAAGATCTGTCACTGGAAACACTGGCAAAAGAATTTTATGTCAGCAAGTATCACATTGCTCACGTATTCAAAGAAAAACTCGGTATGTCTATTCATCAGTACATTACAAAAAAAAGGCTTGCCCTTTGCAGGGAAGCCATTTTAGGAAAGGACAGTATCACAGAAATATATCAGACCTTTGGATTCGGCGATTACTCCAGTTTTTACCGTGCCTTCAAAAAAGAATATGGAATCTCACCAAAAGACTACCGTGATATGCAGATGGTGAAATATGATTGAAGAAGCGGGGCAAGAGACGGTTGTGTATCCCTTGTCCCACCCTCCCATCATTCTGTTTTTTTCGTGATCATCTCCCGATATTGACTCGGTGTCATATTCTTTTCTTTCTTAAAAATACGGGTGAAATAACTCAAATTGGGGATCCCGCACCACTGAGCAATTTCCTGAATCGGCATGTCCTCCGTATTCAGAAGATAGATCGCCCGTTTGATCCGGGTCTGATTGACATACTCAGTGAGAGTCATTCCCATCTCTTTTTTAAACAACGTGGACAGATAACTTTTGTTCATAGAAAATTCTGCCGCAATCCTTTGCAGACTCAGATCATTCTCCAAATTCACAAAAATATAGTTCATGACTTTCTGAACCGCAGGGGAATACCCTTTGGTCGAGTTGGATCGCACCAACATGCAGTATCTACGGATCATTTCGCGCCGCATGGCCGGAACCTGAGACACCGAATTCAAAGCTTCTATTCGCACAGCCATTTTACCGGATATTTCATCCAGATAAA
Organism: Lachnospiraceae bacterium; assembly: GCA_022771765.1. GTDB lineage: Bacteria > Bacillota > Clostridia > Lachnospirales > Lachnospiraceae > W0P33-017. Next base: position 7,542 of record JALELN010000162.1, read on the forward strand.
CAGGATGTACTTCTGCGCGTTGAGCCGCCTTACGAAAAAGAGTGTTAATGATGATCAGATAATTTTTCTTGTCACGCAGTGTATCGATTGTGCGCTGTTCCGGATCCGGAATTTCTTTCCCGTCAACCATTTTCATTGCCTGTTCATAATCCACACGGGAAATACAGGACATCAGCTGCTCCTCTGCCTGATATCTTTTTTCCAGTTCTTTTACCGTATGCTGATTTTTTGCCAATCTATCTTCTCGCTCATAGGTGAGAACAGATGGGATCGGTGTCGTAAATGTTTGTATGGAAAAAGCGTTCTTTCCGTGAATACTGGAACCAACACATTGCAGAAAACTATACAGGCAGCTTCTTCCGGATTAATCGGCGGACTTTTAAGTCTTGTCGGCTATTCAGCAGCCACAGCCTTCGATCCGGCTATTACAACTGGAATTTACAATATTACCTGCCTGGTTCCTGCTTCCTACAACGATCTCAAGGAAGGTCCTGATTTCCGCGATCATTATGGATGGGTCTTCTACCAGCGTATGATCTCCATGCCGGCATTTGCCAAAAGTCAGCGGATCATGCTTCGCATGGCGGCTGTTACACACAAAGCGAAAATTTACTTAAACGGCGCTCTGATCTGTGAACACGAGGGCGGATTTCTTCCATTCGAGACAGAGATCACAGACAAGCTGCAAAGTGGTGACAACCTTCTGACGATCGCTGTCAATAACGTGATCGATTACACCACACTTCCTGTCGGTGGAACATCCAATATGATGAACGGTATGGTGGGATTTGGCGACAATGAAAATGAAGCGCCTGAAAAACCGCAGAATAATCCAAACTTCGATTTCTTCAACTACTTTGGAATTACCCGGCCGGTAAAAATCTACACCACACCGAAGAACTATATCGCAGATATCACGGTTGTACCTCACGTGAATGGAACAGATGCATCACTTACCTACTGCATCAGTACGGTTGGCGAGGGAAACTGTCTGGTGGAAGTTTTTGACCGCACTGGAAAGAAAGTGGCAGAATCACAGGGCACAGAGGGCACTCTGGAAATCAAAAATGTTACTTTGTGGCAGCCTCTGCATGCATATCTTTACGACATCAAAGTAACCTTCGGAGAAGATGTATATACACTTCCATACGGAGTCCGTACCGTTCGTGTGGAAGGGACAAAATTCCTGATCAACGAAAAACCTTTCTACTTCAAAGGCTACGGCAAGCATGAGGATACCTTCCCGGCCGGAAGGGGCATCAATCTCCCGATGAATACAAAAGACATTTCCATTATGAAATGGCAGGGTGCCAACAGCTTCCGTACCAGCCATTATCCATACAGTGAAGAAATGATGCGGCTGTGCGACGAAGAAGGTATCGTTGTCATCGACGAGGCAACTGCGGTTGGTGTCAATCTCGATTTCGGCGGCGGTGCAAATTTTAATGGTCAGAAGGTTCATACGTTTGACAAAAAACATGGCGTACAGACGCAGGAACACCACAAAGATGTCATCCGTGATCTGATCTCCAGAGATAAGAACCATGCCTGCGTTGTGATGTGGAGCATCGCCAATGAGCCAGATTCTTATTCAGAAGGCGCTTATGACTACTTCGCTCCTCTTTATGAACTTGCCCGCAGCCTGGATCCACAGAAGCGACCCTGCACACTTGTCAGCGTACAAAAAGGCACCCGTCCGGAAACAGACTGTTCTGCAAAACTTAGCGATGTCATCTGCCTGAACCGTTATTACGGCTGGTATTTCGGTGGTCCGGATCTTGTCGGACCGGAAAAAGCACTTCGCGACGAGCTGGACGAGTGGAAAAAAATCGGAAAGCCGGTCATTTTCACAGAGTACGGAGCCGACACCGTTATGGGTCTCCACGACACCACACCGGTGATGTATACGGAAGAATATCAGGTAGACTACTACAAGATGAACAACGCAGTCTTTGATGACTATGACTTTGTAATCGGCGAACAGGCATGGAACTTTGCAGACTTTGCTACCAGCCAGAGTATGCTGCGTGTACAGGGCAACAAAAAATGGAACACACTGTGTTCCATTTTTTGTCTGGTATTTTCAACTAAACAGTCTCCGTTTTCGCTCGATCATCTCATCGATGCGCTCCATATACTGCGCCACATCCTTCACATTTTCGCATCGTTCGATGCGCCCGTCGGGGTAGACACGCTTTGAGATACTGCCTGCTCCGAGAGCGAGGATGGTCTGTTTCTCCTCCATGATGAGGATGTTATAAATGCCCTCCTTGCCGGGCAGTCCGTAGCCCACATTCTCAAAATTGCCCGCCATGTTTTTCTGGCGATAGAGGTAATAGGGCACCATGCCCATGGCATGGGCACCGGCTTCGGTCACATGTCCGTGCTCGGGTGTAATCTCGATCTTGAAATCCTTGTATTCATCCCGACAGATGTTGAGTCTGGCTGCACGTTTCAGTGCAAGGGAATGCACTGTCAGATTGTCCGGATGCAGTTCCTGTATACGCTCCATCGTCCGCTTCACATCGTCTAACGTCTCACCCGGCAGTCCGAGGATCAGATCCATATTGATATTGGTAAATCCCACCTCCCGGGCCAATTTGAAGCTCTCGATCGTCTGTGCTACGGTATGATGTCTGCCGATGACCTTTAATGTCTCGTCCTTCATCGTCTGCGGATTGACGGAAATGCGATCTACTGCCGGATGCGCTTTGATCGCCTCCAGTTTTTCCCGCGTGATGCTGTCCGGTCTTCCCGCTTCCACCGTAAACTCTAATAGATGTGAAAAATCAAAACGCTCCTCGAGCATTGTCAGCAGACGGTTCATCTGCTCCGGTTCCAGTGTGGTCGGCGTACCACCGCCAATATAGATGGAATTGAGTTTTTTGTTCCCAAACGCACTTTTCGCATAGTCCAGCTCCTGCTCCAGCGCATCCAGATAGGTGTCTACCTGCTTTTTCCACGCACTCAGCGGATAGGAAGTGAACGAACAGTACAGACAGGTGCTGGGGCAGAAGGGAATGCCGATGTAGAGACTGAACCCATCCTTGTAGTCAAGCTTTGAAAGCAGTGCCCGCTCACGCTTCGCGATATCGATCGCCAGCGCGATCTTTTCATCACTGGCATGATACTGTTCCTTCATGTACGCAGTGATCTCTTTCTCTGACTGCCCCTGATCCAGCATCTGCATCGGGATTTTCGTTGGACGGATACCGGTCAGTGATCCCCAGGGCAGCTCCTGCCCGGTGAGTTTCACCAGCATATCATACAATCCGATCTTTAAGTCATTTTTCACGGATAAACGCTCGTCGCTGCTGCACGGGATCTGTTCCCGCACTTCGCCGTGGGTCTCATCCCGCCAGCACACATCAATTACTTGATCGTGAAAGTCGATGTCCATATGCGCGCTGACCGGCTCATCCGGTTCCTTTTTTTCTGCAGACACAGAAACATTCTCCGGTGGAAAGAACGCTTTCACCAGAGAATGGATGTCGTATTCAAAGTCTGCTTTATTTAACTGTACTATGATCATATTTATTCTCTTTCATTAAATAAAAGGATTATAACGCTTCTCTTCGCCAATTTTAGTAGGCTCACCGTGCCCGGTATATACGATCGTTAAATCCGGTAATTTTAATACCTTTTCTTTGATGGAGCGAACAAGCGCCGACATACTGCCACCCGGCAGATCCGTGCGTCCTACGGATTCACAAAACAGTGTGTCGCCGGAGAAAAGCACCTCTTCTTTGGGGAAGTAATAGCACACGCCGCCCGGCGTATGTCCGGGTGTATGCAGGACATGGATCTCCATACCGGCAAGGTTTAAGATATCGCCATCCTTTACTGTATGATCCGCCTTAACAGAAACGTTTGCCCCGATCATCGCGCACGCATTGAGTCGGGGGACCTCCATCATCTGCGCATCCTCCTCATGCACGTAAACCGGGATATCAAACTGCGCTCTCAATCCCTCCACGCCCATGATATGGTCAAAATGTCCGTGGGTCAAAAGGATCGCCACCGGCTTATAGCCAGCCTCTGTAATCTTTCCCGCAAGCATTTTTGCATAATCTCCGGGGTCGATCACCAGACATTCCTTTGTCTCTTCATTGACTGCAAAATAACAGTTGGTTCCCACAACGCCCACTATAAAATGCTCTATTTTCATCAGCCTGTCGTCCTCTCTATATCAATCACGCTGTCCACCTGACGGAGCTTTTCGATCAGCCCGTTAACCTGCTCCTTGCCCTTCGTCTCAAAAGAGATGGAGATCGTCGCCACGCCCTGCTTGCTCGTCTTAGAATGAATGGAGTTAATATCTATGCCACGCTCCGTGAAAGTGCGGGTCAGATCTACCAAAAGACCGGTCCGGTTGTTTCCGTAAATATTGATCTCGGCAAGATAAGTGCCGGCCTCGCTATCTGCGCTGTCACTGCTCCACTCTGCCTCGATCAGACGTGCCTTTTCCATATCGGAAAGGTTGATCATATTGATACAGTCTGTCCGGTGAATGGATACCCCGCGGCCTCTCGTCACGAATCCGACAATCTCATCACCCGGCACAGGACTGCAACACTTGGACAAATGCACAGCGATATCGTACAAGCCCTTGACTACAATGCCGCTCTTCGAGCGGTGCTCGACAGGCTGCCGCTCGACGTTTGCATGCTCGACCTTCTTTAATACATCCTCATCCGTCACAACCAGCGGATGATCCTTTCGGTATTCCTCCTGCATCCGGTTCGCGACCTGACTCTCCTTCAGTGCCCCGTGACCGATCGTTGCCAGACAGTTTTCCCAATGCTGAAAACCGTATTTACGCAGAATCTTCGCCTGATATTCCGGCTTGTTGATATCCGGCCAGTTGATGCCCTTCGTCTTACAGTATTTCTCCAGCAGTTCCTTGCCCTTTAAGATATTTTCCTCTTTAAACTCACTGCGGAACCACTGATTAATCTTATTTTTCGCCTGTGTGCTCTTGACGATATTGAGCCAGTCACGACTGGGACCTCTGGAATTCTGCGAGGTGATGATCTCGATACGGTCACCGTTTTGAATCTTATAATCGATCGGCACCAGCTTGCCGTTGACTTTTGCGCCAATCATCTTATTGCCCACTGCAGAGTGCACACTGTATGCAAAATCGATCGGTGTGGAACCATTCGGAAGATTTTTCACATCACCGGACGGTGTAAAACAGAATACCGTGTCGGAGAAGAGATCCAGATCACTCTTCAAGAGACTCATAAATTCCCGGTTGTCGGACATGTCCCGCTGCCACTCCAGAATCTGACGAAGCCAGCTTAGCTTTTCTTCCTCGCCGCCTACCGCATTGCCGTTGGCGGCCTCCTTATATTTCCAGTGTGCGGCGATACCATACTCCGCCGTGCGGTGCATTTCATAGGTACGAATCTGTATCTCGAAAGGACGTCCGTCCGGTCCGATCAGCGTCGTGTGCAGCGACTGGTACATATTCGGTTTCGGCATCGCGATATAATCCTTGAAACGGCCGGGAATCGGCTTATACATCTCATGGATCACACCCAGTGCCGCATAGCAGTCCTTCACGTCATTGACCAGTATACGGATGGCAAACAGATCATAGATCTGATCGATCGTCTTGCCCTGATTGACCATCTTTTTATAAATGCTGAAAAAGTGCTTGCTGCGTCCGTCGATCGTCGCTTCAATACCGGCATCCTCGATGTGGTTTTTCACTTCCTCCACAAGTTTTTGCACATACTCATCTCTGGCACCTTTTCGCATGGCGATCTTTTCCACCAGATCGTAATATGCCTCCGGCTCCAGATATTTTAAGGAGAGGTCATCCAGCTCTGTCTTGATCTTGGAAATACCGAGCCTCTGCGCGATGGGCGCGTAAATGTCCATGGTCTCCCTGGCCTTTTCCCGCTGCTTTTCCGGCTTCATGTATTTGAGTGTCCGCATATTGTGCAGGCGGTCCGCCAGCTTAATCAGAATGACGCGGATATCCTTTGCCATCGCCAGAAACATCTTTCGCAGGTTCTCCGCCTGAATCTCCACTTTGTCCGCATCATAGGACAGCTGTCCCAGCTTTGTGACACCGTCCACCAGTAGCGCGACCTCCTCGTTAAATTCCCGGGCAATCTCCTCGTCAGTCATGACCGTGTCCTCGACAACATCGTGAAGCAGTCCGGCAACGATCGTTTCCTTATCCAATTCCAGCTCCGCCAGAATAATGGCAACACAAAGCGGATGTATAATATAAGCCTCGCCGGATTTGCGAACCTGTCCCTTGTGGGCATCGTTCGCAATCCGGAAGGCTTTCTCAATCATAGATATATCGTCAGAAGGGTGATATTTGCGCACGCAGTTAATCAGCTCGTCATAAAGAATCTCGGGGCTGACAAAATCGTCCATTTTTCGGATGTGCTCGGAAGTCGACATCACTTTTTGTTCTAATTGTTCGATCTGCTCATTTGTAATATCTGCCATATGACCACCCTGTTCCTCCTGCATTCAAAACGCATTCAAAGCCAAAGAATTCTTACAATTATCTTGAATGTTACAATTTTACTAAATAATGAAAAAAATTTCAATCCCACAGATAAACGGAATCTACAAAATATTGTACCATTTTTTATACAAAATGCAAAAAAGTGTGCCAAAGCACACTTTTTCACTCGTATGTTACATCCTATAATGCCTTGATTCGCTCCAGCGCTGCCACAGTGTTCTCGTAGCTGCCGAAAGCGGTCAAACGGAAATAGCCCTCACCGCTGGGTCCGAAGCCGGATCCGGGTGTTCCGACCACATTTGCTTTCTCTAACAGGTAGTCGAAAAACTCCCAGGAAGTCATCTTCTCCGGCGTTTTCAGCCAGATATAAGGTGCGTTGACACCGCCATATACCTCGAAGCCTGCCTCCTGCAGACCGGATTTGATCGTTGCAGCGTTTTTCATGTAATAAGCCACCTGCTCCTTTAACTGTGCCTTTCCGGCATCTGAGTACACTGCTTCGCCCGCTCTCTGGATGATGTAGGGAGCACCGTTGAACTTCGTTCCGTGACGTCTTGCCCACATGCCGTGCAGGGAAACATCGCCACACTTTAACTCCTTGGGAACAACGGTGTAGCCCAGACGTACGCCGGTAAAGCCTGCATTTTTAGAAAAGCTCTTCAACTCAATGGCGCAGGTCTTTGCGCCCTCACACTCATAAATTGAATGTGCCACATTATCCTCGGTAATATACGCTTCATATGCGCCGTCGTAGATGATGACTGCACCCACCTTGTTTGCGTAGTCCACCCACTCCTGCAGCTGCGCCTTGGTGATGGTCGTTCCGGTGGGGTTGTTCGGCAGACACAGATAGATCATATCCGGTGTCTCCTTCGGGAACTCAGGCACAAAGTTGTTCTCTCTTGTGCAGGGCATGTAGATCACATTGCTCCACATTCCTGTTGCTGCATCATAAGTACCAGTTCTGCCTGCCATCACGTTAGAATCTACATAGACAGGGTATACCGGATCGCAGACCGCGATGCGGTTGTCCTGTGCAAAAATCTCCTGAATATTTCCGGAATCACTCTTTGCGCCGTCGGATACAAAGATCTCATCCGCCTCAATGTCACAGCCTCTTGCCTTATAGTCATTGTCAGAGATTGCTTTGCGAAGGAACTCATATCCAAGATCCGGTGCATAGCCGCGGAAGGTCTTTGCGTCTGCCATCTCATCTACCGCTTTATGCATTGCCTCGATGATAGCCGGAGCCAGGGGCTGTGTCACGTCACCGATGCCCAGACGGATGATGCTCTTGTCCGGATGAGCCTCGGAAAATGCTGCTACCTTTTTACCGATTGTGCTAAACAAATAGCTGCCCGGTAATTTCTGATAATTGTCGTTGATCTGAAACATTTCTTTTATCTCCTTTACTGTTTAAATATCGATAGGCAATTGCGAAACTATTTACGTTACATTTTGGGGTCATGCGAGCACATGTATGGCAGGCACGCTCCCGCTACTTGTCGCTGGCAGTGGTACATAAGTGACCAAAATACGGTCACTAAGTACCAGCCGCTCCAAAGTGCACTGCCTAATACATTGTATCTCGCATTCCCGATATACGTTATAAAGAAGTTTCGCAATTACCTATTAAATATCGATTTCTCCGCTATACACCACGGTCGCGGGTCCGGTCATGTACACCAGGTTTTTCTCCCGATCCCACTTGATGTGCAGAGTTCCTCCCAGTAATTCTACCGAAACCTCATCTTTTGTCAAGCCGTTTAAGATCGCTGCCACAACAGTCGCACATGTCCCTGTGCCACATGCGAGCGTTTCACCGCTGCCGCGCTCCCACACCCGCATGCGCAGATGCGTCTCATCAATGACATTCACAAATTCTGTGTTGATGCGCTTTGGAAATGCTGCATGATTCTCAAAATCAGGACCGATTTTTTCAAGATCCAGTGTGCGCACATCCTCATCCGCAAAAACCACACAGTGCGGATTGCCCATGGACACGCAGGTTGCCTTGTAGGTTTTTCCCGCCACGACAAGCGGCTGCGCGACAATCGAATCAGACGCCTCCGGAAACAGGGAAGAATCTGCCGGAATCTGATCCGGAACCAGAATCGGTGCTCCCATGTTCACCCGGACCTTTTCGACTTTTCCATCCTCCACGGTAAGATCTAAGTATTTGATACCTGCCAGCGTCTCCACGCTGATGCTCGTCTTGTCTGTCAGCCCGAAATCATACACATATTTTGCCACGCAACGGATGCCATTGCCGCACATTTCTCCGCGCGAACCATCCGCATTATACATTGCCATCTCAAAATCCGCAATCTTGGAAGGCCTTATCAATATTAATCCGTCAGAGCCGATGCCAAAATGACGGTCACTAACTATTTTTGCCACTTCCTCCGGATGCTCCACTGTCTCTGAAAAACAGTTGACATACACATAATCATTGCCACAGCCATGCATTTTCACAAATTTCATTGCTAGATACCTCCCTGCTCATTCATGAGTGTCAAAATCATATACGCCGTCTCCACGACCCCTGTCCCATTGTCCATACTGGACTTCTGGATATAGCGGTGTGCCTCCGCCTCGGTCAGTCCGTTTCGCTCCATCAGAAGCGCCTTCGCCCGGTCAATAGTCTTTTGCTCCTCTTCGGAGCGCACCTTGGGCTTTGCCCGCATCTTTTTACGCCATCTGGAATACGCGTAACTCATGACCTCCATTGTGGAAAGCAGCTCGCTGGCGTGTAACGGCGTTGCCAGGCTGAAAATATCAGGAATCGCGCGTGCCTCCACGTAGTCCTTGGGACCGATCATCAAAAACTGAAACCGGGACCCCGCGCCATCGTAAATATCGATCGCCATGCCGTCCACCAGCTTGTAATTGCTGACAATAATACCACTGTCACATTCGCTGGCCGCCTGCAGCGCCTGTGCGACAGTCGATACGGTCGCGTCCACGGTATATCCGGCCCTGCGCAAAACATTTTTCAAACTTTTTGCGGTCTCCTGCTTTGGAAATACTAAAATAATGTTCATTCGTGTGAATCTCTCTTTTCCGGCCTTTTAAAATTTATACAAGTATTCCTCAAGCTCCCAGTTTGTCACCTGTGAACGATAAGTCTCCCACTCCTGCTTTTTCATTTTAAGCAGCTTCTTGCAGATGTGGCTTCCCAGTACCGACTGAACGAAATCATCTGCCTCGAACGCATCAATTGCCTCTTTCAAAGACTCCGGCATATGTCCGATATTTAATGTTTCCTTCTCCGCCTCGCTCATGGCAAACACATTCATCTGCACCTCTGCCGGCGGCTTGATCTGGTTTTTGATGCCGTCCAGGCCTGCTGCCAGACAGAGTGCCAGCGCCAGATACGGATTCATGGACGGATCAGGGCTTCGAAGCTCGATTCGTTTGTTGGAATCCTTCACCATCGGAATACGGATGAGCGGTGTACGGTTTGTAAATGACCATGCAATATCTGTCGGTGCCTCATAGCCGGGAACAAGACGTTTATAAGAATTCACTAACGGATTTAAAATGAGCGTGATTCCCTGTATATGTTCCATGATACCGCCGATGAAATAGTATGCTTCCTTACTCAGTCCATATCTGCCGGACGGATCATAAAAAATATTTTCCCCGTCACGTGTCAGCGACATATTCAGATGCACGCCGCTTCCGGCCACGTCTGCCTTGGGCTTGGGCATGAAGCTTGCAAACAGACCATGGCGCTTTGCCACTGTCTTTACCGCCAGCTTAAATGTCATAAAATCATCTGCAATACCAAGCGCTTCCTTATATTTAAAGTCCACCTCGTGCTG
>JALELN010000177.1 GCA_022771765.1 Lachnospiraceae bacterium
TAGATTAATGATTGGAGACAGGATATAAAATGGCAAATACAAACAGCGAACGCTATCTGACCTTTGCCCTTGGCAAGGGAAGACTGGCGAACCAGACCTTAAAACTATTTGAGGAGATTGGAATCACCTGTGAGGAGATGAAGGATAAGGAGACACGTAAACTTATCTTCGTCAACGAGGAGCTGAAGCTAAGATTCTTTCTTGCAAAGGGACCTGATGTTCCTACCTATGTGGAATATGGAGCGGCGGATATCGGTGTTGTCGGCGAGGACACGATCTTAGAGGAGGGGCGCAATATCTATGAGGTGCTGGATCTTGGCTTCGGAAAGTGCCGGATGTGTGTCTGCGGACCGGAGAGCGCAAAGGAACTGCTGTTGCACCATGAGCAGATTCGCGTGGCATCCAAATACCCGCGCATCGCGAAAAATTATTTTTACAACAAAAAGCATCAGACGGTAGAGATTATTAAACTGAACGGATCTATCGAGCTGGCACCGATTGTGGGACTTTCCGAAGTGATCGTGGATATAGTGGAGACTGGATCTACATTGCGTGAAAACGGACTGCAGGTACTTGAGGAAGTATGCCCGCTATCTGCACGGATGGTTGTCAATCAGGTGAGTATGAAAATGGAAAACGAGCGAATCACAAAACTGATTACCGATTTAAAACAGGTGATACATAAGGAGAATTAACATGCGTATTTTACAGTTGAGCAAAGAAACAAAAAGTAATATTTTAGAAGATCTTTTAAAGCGCAGTCCCAACAGCTACAGTGCGTACGAGGAGCGTGTGGCAGCGATTATCGACACGGTGCGCGAAAAAGGTGATGAGGCAATTTTTTCATATACCAGACAGTTTGACGGTGCAGATATCACCACGGATAATATCGTTGTGACAAAAGAGGAGATTGAGGAGGCATATGCCACCGTTGATCCGACGTTACTGGACGTGATCCGGAAGGCACTTGTCAATATCCGTGAGTACCACGAAAAGCAGCGTCAGTACAGCTGGTTTGATTCTAAGGATAATGGCATCATTCTTGGTCAGAAGGTGACTCCCTTAAAGCGTGTCGGCGTTTATGTGCCGGGTGGAAAGGCCGTATATCCCTCCTCTGTACTGATGAATGTGCTTCCAGCTAAGGTGGCAGGTGTCGATGAAATCATCATGACGACACCACCAGGAAAAGATGGTAAAATCTGTGCTTCTACGCTGGTGGCCGCAACCGAGGCAGGCGTGGACAGAATCTATAAAGTTGGCGGTGCGCAGGCGATCGCAGCACTGGCCTTCGGCACAGAGAGCGTACCGAAGGTCGACAAGATCGTGGGTCCCGGAAATATCTATGTGGCGCTTGCAAAGAAAGCAGTTTTCGGACATGTAAGCATCGATTCCATTGCCGGACCGAGCGAGATTCTGGTTCTGGCAGACGAGAGCGCAAACCCTCGTTTTGTTGCTGCAGATCTGCTCTCGCAGGCGGAACACGACGAGATGGCATCCGCGATTCTTGTAACGACGAGCCAGACTCTGGCAGAGCAGGTATCCGTCGAGGTGGACAAGTTCGTCGCACAGCTGAGTCGAAAGGAGATCATTCAGAAATCTCTGGACAATTATGGATACATTCTGGTTGCCGACAGTGAGGAAGAGGCCATCGAGACTGCAAACGATATCGCCTCCGAACATCTCGAGATCGTCATGAAGGATCCCTTTACGGTGATGACAAAGATCCGTAACGCCGGCGCAATTTTTCTGGGCACTTACAGCAGTGAACCCCTTGGCGACTATTTTGCCGGTCCCAATCATGTGTTGCCAACGAACGGAACTGCGAAGTTCTTTTCTGCGTTGTCCGTGGACGATTTTATTAAAAAATCCAGCATTATCTCTTATTCAAGAGAAGCTCTTGAACCGATCTATAAGGATATCGTTCAGTTTGCGGAGTGCGAACAACTGACTGCACACGCAAACTCCATCCGCGTTCGGTTTGAAGATTAAGTATTTTACAGGAAGGTATCAATAGAACTATGGACAAGAAAATTCTGGTTGCGACGCTCTATATCAAGGACGGCAAGCCTGTTCAAAATAATCGTGATCTTACTCCCATCGGTGAGCTAAGCACCTACGCAAAGTTATATAATGATAGTGGAATTGATAAAATATTTGTATTCGATCTGTCAGATGACGATGAAGAACATGAAAGAAATCTTCAGGCCATCCGCGAATTGAACCGGATGATTGATATTCCCACCTGTGGCGGTGGAAATATTCGCAGAATGGAAGATGTGAAAAAACTGCTCTATGCAGGCTGCAAGCAGATTATGCTGAATGCTGCAAAGAGCGGTTGCATTGATCTGGCACGAAAAGCAGCTGACCGCTATGGAAAAGACCGTATTCTGGTGTCCGTGCACAATGTGGATTTCATTTTCAAAAATCAGGAAGAGATGAATGAACTGTTTCATGAAGTACTTGTCATGGAAGATTCTGTGCTTGATGCTGTGGACAATCTGTCAAACACACCTTATGTGGTACTTTATGACGGTGCGGATTTCGCGGAGATTTATGCGCTTCTGGAACGAGAAAATGCCCGTGGCATCTGTGGACCGCTATTTAACGATCCACAGACGGATATCATGCAATATAAGACAAATCTCGGCGAGGCCGGTCTTTGGATGGATAATTTCAAACCGCAGATCCAATGGGCGGAATTGAAGAAAAATTCAGACGGAATGGTTCCCTGCATTGTGCAGGATTATCAGACCGGAGAAGTACTGATGCTTGCTTATATGAACGAAGAGGCATATTATAAGACGCTTTCATCCGGAAAAATGACCTATTTTAGCCGCAGCCGCAAACAGCTGTGGATGAAAGGCGAGACCTCAGGTCATCTGCAATATGTAAAATCTTTGACCGCAGACTGTGATTATGACACAATCTTAGCGAAGGTATCCCAGGTAGGTGTCGCATGTCACACCGGAAACCCGACTTGTTTTTTCAATGAGATTGTAAAAAAAGAATATGTGGAGAACAATCCGCTCAAAGTATTTGAAAACAGCTATCATTCCATCATGAACAGTAAAACAAATCCGAAAAAGGGTTCGTACATCAGTGAGCTGTTTGACAAGGGACTGGATGAGATGTTAAAGAAGCTGGGTGAGGAGACAACAGAAGTGGTAATTGCCGCCAAGAATCCGAACCCGGAGCATATTAAGTATGAGATTTCAGATCTGCTTTATTATCTCATGACCATGATGGTGGAGACCGGGGTGACCTGGGAGGATATCACCAAGGAGCTTGCCCAGCGCAAGTAGACGATTTCCATTCCTGCAAGAAATATAACGGGATGTGTGTGCCAGAAGTAAATGGTGCACACATCTTTTTTGTTTTTTTACTAGTTGATTTTTCGGTATGCATAGTTTGTCTGTAATTGCATAAATTGTGCTAAGAATCATAAAACTATGATCGGAGAAAACCATGACCTATGATCAGATCGATGCAAGGAAAGAATATGTAAAGCGAGCAAGAGCCTCCTTTCAGGAGCAGGAAGAAGACTGGACACATCCAACACCCGAGCATGACGAACCGGCGCTTGGAAAATCATTCAGTCTGCGGTTTGTGATTGGTCTGTTACTGTTTTTGCTGTTTGTACTGGCGGATGTGACAGATCAGAAAATACTCAGCTATTCTACCTCTGACATTGCCACTGAAATTGCAGCAAAAGATGATTATACAAATCTTGAAAAATATGTTATGATGCTATTTGCAGATAATAAATAATTGTTATGGAGGTACTTATGAGCAGACCAGCACTGTCTGATGAGATATTACTGACGATTGACCAGCCTGCCCGGTATATCGGCGGTGAATTGAACATGGTGGAAAAAGATCCTGCTGCGGTGGATATCCGCTTTGCCATGTGTTTTCCGGATGTATACGAGATTGGCATGTCACATCTCGGCATCCAGATTCTTTATGATATGTTTAACAGGCGGGAGGATGTATACTGCGAGCGGGTATATTCGCCATGGCCGGATCTCCACAAAATTATGAAGGAGCAGCAGATTCCTTTGTTTGCGCTTGAGAGTCAGCAACCAGTCAAAAATTTTGACTTTCTCGGCATTACCATCCAGTATGAGATGTGTTATACGAATATTTTACAGATTCTGGATTTGTCACAGATCCCGCTACATGCTGAAGAACGTGGGGAAGATATGCCCATCGTGATTGGCGGTGGACCTTGTACTTATAATCCGGAACCAATTGCGGATTTCTTTGACCTGTTCTATATCGGTGAGGGCGAGATCAGTTATGACGCGCTGTTTGAGCTGTATAAGCAGTGTAAGAGAGATGGTATCAAGCGACGGGATTTCCTTCGCAGAGCCGCTCAGATTCCCGGTATTTATGTTCCATCCATGTATGAGGTGACCTACGGCAGTGACGGATGTCTGGCAAGCTTTACACCAAAATATGAAGATATTCCTGCACAGGTAGAAAAGCAGATCGTGATGGACATGGATACCGCTCCATATCCGGCGAAACCGCTGGTGCCATTTATCAAGGCAACGCAGGATCGTGTCGTACTGGAAGTTCAGCGTGGCTGTATTCGCGGCTGTCGTTTCTGCCAGGCGGGTATGATCTACCGTCCCACACGGGAAAAGAATGTGGAACAATTGAAAAAATATGCTTATGATATGTTGAAAAGCACCGGACACGAGGAGATTTCTTTAAGCTCTCTTAGTACCAGCGACTATTCACAACTGGAGGAATTGGTCAATTTCCTAATTGACAGTTTTCATGACAAAGGCGTTAATATTTCACTTCCGTCTCTGCGTATCGATGCATTTTCACTGGATGTGATGGGGAAGGTACAGGATATCAAAAAGAGCAGTCTGACCTTTGCCCCGGAGGCGGGTTCACAGCGCATGCGCGATGTGATCAACAAGGGACTGACCAAGGATATCATTTTAGAGGGTGCAGGACAGGCGTTTGAGGGCGGCTGGCAGAAAGTTAAACTGTATTTCATGCTTGGTCTGCCGACGGAGACGACAGAAGATATGCAGGCGATCGCAGAGCTTGCGAATGATATTGCAGTCCGTTACTATGAGATTCCGAAAGAAAAAAGAAACGGAAAATGCCAGATCACGATCTCGACTTCCTTCTTTGTACCAAAACCTTTCACACCGCTGCAGTGGGCAACCATGTGCACCGCTGACGAATATCTTGGCAAGGCACGTGTCGTCAATGAGGCAGTCAAAAGCCAGTTGAACCGCAAGAGTATCCGTTACAACTGGCATGAGGCGGATGTTACGGTACTGGAAGGCGTGTTTGCAAGAGGCGACCGGCGCGTAGGTGCCGCGATTGAGCGAGCTTATGAAAAGGGTGCGCTGTTTGATGCGTGGTCAGAGTATTTCGACAATGAGAGATGGTTGGAAGCCTTTGCGGAGACTGGTGTGGATATCAGCTTTTATACGCTTCGTCCCCGAGAGCTGGACGAGCTGTTTCCGTGGGATTTTATCGATGCAGGCGTGTCGAAGGAGTTTTTGCAACGTGAGTGGAAGCGGGCATGTGAAGGTGTTGTGACACCGAACTGCCGTAGGAACTGTTCCGGCTGCGGGGCCAGAAAATATGGGGGAGGTGTATGCTTTGAAGGTCAGAATTAAATTTTCCAAGTCCGGTAACATGAAGTTCATCGGACATCTGGATACGATGCGTTACTTTCAGAAAGCCATGCGCCGGGCAGAGATTGACATCGCGTATTCTACCGGATTTTCTCCGCACCAGATCATGTCCTTTGCGGCTCCGCTGGGCGTTGGCATCACCAGCGAAGGAGAGTATCTGGACATTGATGTAAACAGCACGAAGTCCACAAAAGAATCCGTGTCAGCGCTGAATGCGGCGATGGTCAATGGATTTTCCGTGCTTGATTACCGCAGGCTTCCCGATAACGCGAAAACAGCCATGTCCATTGTCACCTGCGCAGACTATACGCTGACATACCGTGAGGGTTATGAAACGGATCGTTCTTTTGAGGAACTCCAGGAAGCTGTTCATGCTTTTTATGAAGTTCCTGAGAAAATCGAGATTGTCAAGCAGACGAAAAAATCCGAAAAAATCATTGACTTAAAGCAGTTAGTGTATGACTTCAAGGTCGTTCAGGTTGAAGGGAAAACGGCGTTTTACCTGAAGGTGTCTACCGGAAGCTCAGATAATATCAAACCGGAACTTGTACTGGAACATTTTTATAAATATCTTGGTCTGGAACTTATGGACTTCACCTTTCAGACACACCGCCATGATGTATATACCGGAAGTGCGTCCGAAGGTTTCCGCTCACTGAATGATATGGGCGAGGTTATCGAATGAGCCGACGGTTTGTGATCACCCGGATCGGGATCAAAGGAAAAATGCCACTGGTCTGCGCGATATTTGAAGATCACCGAATGCTTGAGGTTCAATGTATTCCGGAAGACGCACCACCTCAGATACTGAATAATATCTATGTGGGGAGAGTTTCGCAGGTTGTAAAAAACATTGGTGCCGCTTTTGTGGAGATCGAAAAGGGCAGAAAATGTTTTCTGCCGCTGTCGGATTTGAAAGAGCCGGTTTACGTGAAACGCATGTCGGAGAAACAACCACTTTCCCAGGGAGATGAGCTGCTCGTTCAGATTGTGCGTGAAGCTGTAAAGACGAAAGATCCCCAGGTATCGACGAATCTGTCACTGGCAGGAATTTACAGTGTCGTTACGAGCGGAACGCATCAGCTGGGTGTTTCCGCAAAGCTGGATCCGGTGAGACGGGAAGCGCTTAGAAAACTTGCCGAAAGCGTTTATGATGAACGGTTTGGCGTGATCGTAAGGACAAATGCCGCAGATCTTGAAGGGGATGATGCAGATATACTGACATTTGAAATCCAGTCGTTGCAGGAGCAGATGCAGACGATTGTTTCCCGGGCACCGTTTCGCACCATCTATTCCGTGCTCTATGAAGCACCGCCTGAGTATATCCGGATCCTTCAGAATCAACCGTTAGAGCCGCTTGCTGAGGTCGTGACGGATGATGCTGACATTTATAAGGAATTAACCGCCTTTTCAGATACCCATCCATCCATGAAGCTGTCTGAAAAGCTGCGCTTTTATAAGGATAAACAGCTGGATTTGCACAAATTATATGCTATTGAGGTTCAACTGGAACGCGCACTTCAGAAAAAGATATGGTTAAAGTCAGGTGCCAATCTCTTGATCGAGCCGACGGAAGCGATGACTGTGATCGATGTAAACAGCAGCAAAAATATCAAAAAAAAGCTACCGGAAGAGCAACATCTTCAGGTAAATCTGGAAGCCGCAGCGGAGATTGCCGCGCAGCTGCGCCTGCGCAATCTTTCCGGTATCATCATCATTGATTTTATCGATATGGCATCTGCGGAACATAAAGAGTGTTTACTCTCAGCAATGCAATCATTTGTTAAGACAGATCCGGTAAAAACCGAGGTGGTTGATCTGACCAGACTAGGACTGATGGAGCTGACGCGAAAAAAGACACGCCGCCCGCTGCGTGAGCAGCTGGGTATGTTTGATACAGATGAACAATGAAAAAAAGCCTGACAGATCAACAACGCGTTTTTTTATAGGCTGGAAAAAAGTACCGGAAAATCAAAAAAACAGTTGACGGACAGGAAAAGAAATGCTATGATACATGAGTATGCCGCACAGTGAGGTCTAAAAGTGTGTTCTTTTTTACCGGATTCCGGTTTGATCGGAGCACCACCACAACTGGCGAGTAATGATAATAGGAGGTGCCATATGTACGCAATTATAGCAACAGGTGGTAAGCAGTACAAAGTATCCGAGGGCGATATCATTACCATTGAGAAGCTTGGTGTAGAGGCTGGAGAGACAGTTACTTTTGATCAGGTGATTGCTGTAAAC
>JALELN010000212.1 GCA_022771765.1 Lachnospiraceae bacterium
ACACCGGCGGCATTTGAAATATTCGCGCCGCGGGCCTTCGCCTGCCGCTCGATCTCCTTTCCAACCTGATCCATGCTGCGGCTGATGCTGTTCGCCGTCTCGTTGATCGCATCTCCAACGCTCTGACTGAGTCCGGTAAAATCACCGGATTCCACCGCACGCATCACCGAATCCCGGATCTCCTCCCCGATCTGATTCCATTTATTTGATGTACTCATATTCATTACTTCCTTTATCAAAATTCCGAATAGCTATATTTTACCAGAGACAACGAAAAAGGACAACCGTTTTTCGGTTGTCCTTTGAACCATTATTGAATTGATAAATAAGAATATCCCATCAGGCTCTCATCCACCTCCCGGGCCACTTCCCGGCCTTCGCGGATCGCCCATACGACGAGCGACTGTCCGCGGTGCATATCACCTGCGGTGTAGACGTGGTCTACATTCGTCTTATATTTTCCGGCTTCGGTGGCTACGTTTGTGCGCTCATTGACATTCACGCCAAATGCTTTGGTGACATAAGCCTCGCTGCCGAGGAAGCCCGCTGCGATCAGTACAATATCCGCAGGCATCTTCTTCTCACTGCCCTCCACCTCACGCATCACCATGCGTCCGTTCTTCTCGTCTTTTACACTTTCCAGACGGACGGTCACAAGCTCCTTCAGATTACCGTTTTTATCCTTCACAAACTCTTTCACGGTCGTCTGATAAATACGCGGGTCGTGTCCGAATACCGCAATGGCCTCCTCCTGGCCGTAATCGGTTTTGCATACCTTGGGCCACTCCGGCCAGGGGTTGTTCTCCGCCCGGGTATCGGGTGCTTTCGGCATCATCTCCAGCTGTGTCACGGACGCAGCGCCCAGACGGATGCTGGTACCGACACAGTCATTTCCGGTATCTCCGCCGCCGATGATCACCACATGTTTATCCTTGACATCCACATATTTTTTATCCTTCAGATCAGAATCTAAAAGACTCTTTGTCACGCCACCAAGGAAATCCACGGCAAAATAAATACCTTTTGCGTCTCTTCCGGGTGCCTTGATATCTCTCGGATTTTTCGCTCCGCAGGCTAAGATCACGCGGTCAAAATCCTTTAACAGCTTCGCGGGCTTGACATCCTTTCCCACATCCGCTCCGGTGACGAAAGTCACGCCTTCCTGCTCCATGATTTTGATCTTGCGGTCAATGACATGCTTCTCCAGCTTCATGTTGGGAATGCCGTACATGAGCAGTCCGCCGACACGGTCCGCGCGCTCATATACCGTTACCTGATGACCGCGCTTGTTCAGCTGGTCTGCCGCCGCCAGCCCGGCAGGACCGGAACCAATGACTGCCACCTTCTTTCCGGTGCGTACCTTCGGCGGCTTTGCATCCGCAAACCCATGGGCATACGCATACTCAATAATGCCGTGCTCATTTTCCTTTGTGGTGACGCTATCGCCGTAATTTCCGCATGTGCAGGCTGCCTCACAGAGCGCCGGGCAGACACGGGATGTAAACTCCGGGAAATTGTTTGTCTTTTTCAGACGGTGATACGCCTGCTCCCAGTTGCCGCGGTATACCAGATCATTCCACTCCGGCACAAGATTGTGCAGCGGACAGCCACTGGTCATGCCCATGATCGTCATGCCCGCCTGACAGAAAGGCACGCCGCAGGACATACATCTGGCACCCTGTTCCTGCTGCTCCTCCAGGGGGAGCGGTGTATGGAACTCGCGGAAATTTTTAATACGTTCCTTCGGATCGACCGCTGTAGCGGTCTTTCTCTCATAATCTAAAAATCCAGTTGGTTTTCCCATTTCCTGTTCTCCTCCTTAACGTTTTGCATTTGCATAAAATGCTTCGATCTGTGCCTGTTCAGAGCTGAGACCCTTCTCTTCCATCTGTACGATCGCCATCATCATCCGGTTGTAATCGTAAGGAATGATCTTCTTGAATTTCGGCAGATAATCTGCAAAATGATCAAGAATCTCCTTGCCCTTCTCGGAATTGGTCAGTGTCACATGCTCCTTAATCAGCTCCTTGAGCTCCAGCACGTCATATTTATTCGTCAATGCCTCGGTAAATACCATTTCCTTGTTTGTTCTGGTGTAGAGGTCATTGTCCTCATCCAGCACGTAGGCAATACCGCCGCTCATACCTGCCGCAAAGTTCTTTCCGGTCTTTCCGAGTACGACGACACGTCCACCGGTCATATACTCACAGCCGTGGTCACCGACACCTTCTACGACCGCGATGGCACCGGAATTGCGGACACAGAAACGCTCACCGGCAACACCGTTAATAAATGCTTTTCCGCTGGTCGCACCGTAGAGTGCCACGTTACCGATAATGATATTTTCGTCCTTCTTGTAGGTTACACCTGCGGGCGGATAAACGATCAGTTTTCCACCGGATAATCCCTTACCGAAATAGTCGTTGGAATCACCCACAAGTTCCAGTGTCAGTCCCTTCGGGATGAACGCACCGAAGCTCTGTCCACCTGCGCCCTTACATTTCACAACAAAGGTGTCATCCTCCAGACTTGTTCCGAATTTCTTCGTAATCTCGGAACCGAAAATCGTACCCAGCGAACGGTCGGTATTTGTAACCTCCACCTCGATGACACGCTTCTGTCCGGTGGCAAGCGCACTCTGGAACTGCTTTAACAACACGGTCTCATCTTTTGTCTTTTCCAGCTCAAAGTCATAAATCTTCTTCGGATTGAAGGTGAATTTCTCCTTTGTGGCGACATAAGGGTTGTATAAAACATTTGAGAGATCCACTTTTTTCTGCTTTTCATTCAGATCATCGCGAACCCGCAGCAGATCGCTTCTGCCCACCAGCTCATCGACGGTGCGCACGCCCAGACGTGCCATGTGCTCCCGCAGATCCTGCGCGATAAACCGCATGAAGTTCACCACGTACTCCGGCTTTCCTGCAAAGCGCTTGCGAAGCTCGGGGTTCTGTGTTGCTACACCGGCAGGACAAGTATCCAGATTGCAGACACGCATCATGATACATCCCATGGTCACAAGGGGGGCGGTCGCAAAGCCGAACTCCTCAGCGCCCAGCATTGCTGCGATCGCCACATCTCGTCCGCTCATCAGCTTACCGTCTGTCTCCACACGCACCTTTTCGCGCAGACCATTCATGATCAGCGTCTGATGTGTCTCGGCCAGACCCAGTTCCCACGGAAGCCCGGCGTTGTGGATGGAACTTCTCGGAGCTGCGCCGGTTCCTCCGTCATAGCCGGAGATCAAAATCACCTGTGCGCCTGCTTTTGCCACACCGGCAGCAACTGTTCCGACACCTGCCTCTGAGACAAGCTTGACGGAAATACGCGCATCGCGATTAGAGTTTTTCAAATCATAAATAAGCTGCTCCAGATCCTCGATGGAATAGATATCGTGATGAGGCGGCGGCGAAATCAGGGATACGCCGGGTGTGGAGTGTCTCGTCTTTGCAATCCATGGGTATACCTTCGCGCCAGGCAGATGACCACCCTCACCGGGCTTCGCGCCCTGCGCCATCTTGATCTGGATCTCCTGCGCGCTTACCAGATAAGTGCTGGTAACACCAAAACGACCACTCGCCACCTGCTTAATCGCGGAGCAACGGTTCAGTCCATCCGGACCGATTTTCAGGCGATCTAAGCTCTCACCACCCTCACCGGTATTGGATTTTCCATGAATCATGTTCATGGCGATTGCCAGCGTCTCATGGGCCTCCTGTGAAATAGAGCCGTAGCTCATGGCACCGGTCTTGAAACGGGTCACGATGGAATCCACACTCTCCACTTCCTCAATGGGCACACCCTTCTTCGGATAGTTGAAATCCAGCATACCACGGATGTAATTGCGGTTTTCCAATTCGTTGACCGCCTTTTCATACTCTTTAAACATCTCATAATCGCCGCGTTTTGTGGACTCCTGCAGCAGATGAATCGTCAGCGGATTGTACAGATGCTCATCCGCACCGCTTCTCATAGAGTGTCGTCCGACAGAATCCAGCGTCATATCATTTTCCAGTCCCAGCGGATCATATGCCTCGGAGTGCAGGAAATTGACCTGCTCCTCGATATCTTTTAATGTGATGCCGCCGACACGGCTGACTGTATTTGTAAAATATTTATCTATGACAGACTTATCAATACCGATTGCCTCAAAAATCTTAGAACCCTGATAAGACTGAATGGTAGAAATACCCATCTTTGCGGCAATCTTTACGATGCCGTCAATAACTGCATGGTTGTAGTCCTCAATCGCCGCATAATAATCTTTGTCCAGCAGATGCTCATCCACAAGCTGTTTTACCGTATCCTGTGCCAGATAAGGATTGACTGCGCAGGCTCCGTAGCCAAGCAACGTCGCGAAATGATGTACCTCATGGGGTTCGCCGGACTCTAAGATAATAGCGAGTGCCGTTCTCTTTTTCGTGACAACCAGATGCTCATGCAAGGCTGCAACCGCCAACAGCGACGGAATGGCCACGTGATTTTCATCTACGCCACGGTCAGAGAGAATCAAAATGTTCGCGCCGTCACGGTATGCCCGGTCCGCCTCGACAAAGAGACGGTCAATCGCTTTTTCAAGGCTTGTGTTCTTATAATAGGTAATCGGAATATCCGCAACATGGAAGCCTTCCTTGTTCATGGACCGGATCTTCATGAGATCCGTGTTCGTCAGGATCGGATTGTTGACTTTGATCACATGACAGTTTTCCGGTTTCTCTAAGAGCAGATTTCCATCCTCACCGATATAGGTTGTCGTTGAGGTGACAATTTTCTCACGGATGGAATCAATCGGCGGGTTTGTTACCTGTGCAAACAACTGCTTAAAGTAGTTAAACAGCGGCTGGTATTTTCCATCCAGCACTGCCAGCGGAATGTCAATACCCATCGCGCTGGTGGACTCACCGCCATTCTGTGCCATGGGCAAAATGACCTCTTTCAGTGATTCATAAGAGTAACCAAACGCTTTCATCATACGCTGGCGCTCCTCGTAGCTGTACTCCGGCACACGCTGGTTCGGGATGCGCAGATCCTTTAACTGAACAAGATTACGGTCAAGCCACTCGCCGTAAGGCTGTCTGCCTGCATAATAGTTTTTCAGTTCCTCGTCATCAATGATGCGCCCCTTCACGGTGTCCACCAGCAGCATCTTTCCGGGGCGAAGACGATCCTTGGCAACAATATGTGTCGGGTCAATATCCAACACGCCGACCTCGGAAGAGAGGATCAGCTGGTCATTATCCAGCACATAATATCTGGACGGCCGCAGACCGTTGCGGTCAAGCACGGCACCCATAATATCTCCATCGGAAAACAGGATGGACGCAGGGCCGTCCCACGGTTCCATCATGGTCGCGTAATACTGATAAAAATCTTTCTTCTTCTGACTCATCAGATGATTGTTCGCCCAGGGCTCCGGGATCATGATCATAACCGCCAAAGGTAACGGCATACCATTCATGACCAAAAATTCCAGTGTATTATCTGTCATCGCAGAATCAGATCCTTCTGTGTTGATCACAGGAAGAACCTTTGTGAGCTGATCGTGCAGCTTTCCGGAAGTCATCGTCTCCTCGCGGGCAAGCATCTTGTCCGCATTGCCCCGGATCGTGTTGATCTCGCCGTTGTGCACGATAAAGCGATTCGGATGCGCGCGCTCCCAGCTCGGATTAGTATTGGTACTGAAACGGGAGTGTACCATCGCGATCGCTGACTCATAATCCGGATCCTGCAGATCATCAAAGAACAACCGCAGCTGGTCTACAAGAAACATTCCTTTATATACAATCGTACGGCTGGAGAGTGATGCCACATAGGTCACTTCACTACTCTGTTCAAAGACACGGCGCACAATGTAGAGCAACCGGTCAAAATCCAGACCCTTCTCCACATGCTCCGGACGCTTGATAAATACCTGCATAATGCAGGGCATACAATCTCTCGCCTTCTGTCCCAGCACTTCTGCATGTGTCGGCACTTCACGCCAGCCGAGCAGCTCTAAGCCCTCTTTTTCTACAATGACCTCAAACATCTTCTTTGCCTGATTACGCTTGAGTTCATCCTGCGGGAAAAAGAACATTCCCACACCGAAATCTCTGTCTCCGCCAAGCTCAATACCCAGCGGTTTTACTGCCTTCGAGAAAAATTTATGCGAAACCTGCAACAGAATACCGACACCGTCACCGGTCTTTCCCTCTGCATCCTTACCGGCTCTGTGCTTTAAGTTTTCTACAATTTTTAATGCCTGCTCTACCGTCGCATGGCTCTTTCGTCCCTTGACATCCACCACCGCACCGATACCGCAGTTGTCATGCTCAAACGCCGGATCATAAAGACCCTGCGCATGCTGTTTGCTTTCATCTACCACATGTTCTCTCATATGCGTTTCCCTGTAACCGTTCCGCAGGTATGCTTCGAAACAATTACCTCTTTCCTTTCATCAGTTTTATGATCAGATCAGCACGCGATCTCTTTCCTGATCTCTAATATATCGCAAATCGTTCTCTTCGTCTATCCCGTGTTTTCCTCAAATTGTCTGATTGTTTTCATTTATGTTATTATGTAAATCTATTTTCTGATAATATTAACAAATTATCGTTTTAAACGTCGCCTTTCAAGAACAATTCTGTATGCATCTGCCAGCAAAAACCTAATAAAATAAAGCGAGAAAAACCTCAGAATTACAAATTGTGTCTGAATTGTTTCTCCCGCTTTATTGCATTTTATTATAAAAAAATGGGTTTTTTCAGCTTTTTTTGAAAGTTCGGACATACAATCCTGCAATAATTACAACCACAACCAGCAGTATGACCGTCATCGGTACGAAGAGCGCATCTCCCGGCTGAAGACCGGCTAAAAAGCCCGTCTCCCCCCGCAGCAGTGACAAAATATTGGCCGCGATATGCCCGCAAACCGGCACGCGCACATCCTGATAATATTCCATAAGAATGCCAAGCAACAGACCAAGCGTACAGGCATAGATCGTCTGCACGATATTCAGATGGATCAATCCAAAAATAATCGCGGAACCCACAACCGCGCCTGCAGATCCCGTCAGACTTCGCAGGCGGTAAAATACGATGTACCGGTACAACAACTCCTCTGCCACCGGTGTGATCAGCCCAAGTGCCAGAATCTCCCATCCGAGCCCTGAGGAATAAAATGCCTGTTCCACTGTCTGATACCTGTCTGATATCTGCCTGAGGTTTGTCAGTGCAATCAGATTATTCATCGCAATGCCTGCGCAGCCGAGCATCAACACCCCCACCGCCATACCTGCCGCCAGCCGTCCGGATACCGGCACAGCAAATACCCGCTTCTTCTCGCCGCTCTCTGCAGCTTCCGGGCGCACATAACAGATGTACAGGACCATGAAGGCCACCAGCGAACCAAGCCCTTGACGTTTTACCGCATCAATCTGCGCCGCCAAAGGAAACAGCTCCATCAGCATGTTTACGATCTGGCAGACTACAAAATACAGAAATACCGGATAAATAACCGGCAAAATCTTCCTGCTCCCATTATTCTTCTGGTATCCGCTATTCCGATATCCATTATACCGATGATTCTGTTTTTGCTTGCGCGTCATCCAGATATGCCTCCACTTCCTCCAGCGTGTCAAATACCGCTACAGCCCCCGCCGCGACCAGTTCCTCCCGCGTACCAAAGCCATAGGTCACACCGATACAATCAATTCCTGCCTTCACAGCTCCGATCGCATCATATTTTGTATCGCCGATCAAAAGAATCTGTGACCGGTCCGTCACATCCATGCGGCGAAAGGCTTCCTCCAGAACCAGTACCTTCTCTCTGCGCTCCGGCCCCAACGACGCTCCGACAATCTCATCGAAATAGTCTGCCACACCGAGATTTTTCAATATCTGCGTGCAACTGCTCTCCGGCTTGGAAGACGCCAGAGCGATGGTATAACCTTTTTTTCGCATACGCTGCAGGGTCTCGATCACACCCGGATACAGCTCACACTCATTCATTCCAACTGCATCATAATACTCGCGGTATTTCGCCACCGCGGGCTCGATTTTTTCCGGTGGCACCTGATATTTCCGGGCAAACATCAGTGAAAGCGGCGGTCCGATAAAACAACGTAAGGCTTCCAAATCCGGCTCATCTATACCAAGACTTTCCCTAAGCGCATACTGTACCCCTTTTGTGATGCCCTCCTGAGAATTGATGAGCGTCCCGTCCAGATCAAACAATACCTTTTTCATCAGCGCCTGACTCCTTTTGTATCCCTGTTGCAGATATGCAGCCGGTTTAACGCCACCTGCTTGTCCCCGCCGCCAAACTGCGCCTGTGCATCGTCCGCTCCAAGATAATAGATCGCTGTCAGTTCGTCGCCGACGCTTAAACGCATGCCGCGCACACCGATCGCCATCTTCTTTTTCTCCGGCACAGAATCAATAGAAATACGAAGGAACACACTTTTTGCAGACTCCATAACAACAGTCGATCCGGGCTGAACGGGACTCACAAAAAGCAGTTCATCGCCCTCCGCCAGCTTCGTAGCAGCAGTCGTCCGCTTTCCGACCTCAAACTCTGCGCCATCTACCAGCTTTAGCATCGCCGACTTCGTACCAAATATCAACTTCTGATTTAACAAATTGCTCATTGCATCCATATAAACAAAGTTCTCCGCACTGCTGTCATAGTTACTGAGATTGTCGATGGGTTTCCCTTTTTCTCTAAATTTTCCGAAGGGCAGATCCAACACCTTTAACAGATGCATATTTCCGGTATTTGTAAAAATACAGATCCTGTCTGTATTTTTGCATGTGATCCTATAACGGCTCTCACTGTCCGCCGCCTCCCGGTTGCGCTCGTAGGTGGATACATCCACTGCCTTCGCATAACCGAACCGGTCGATCAGTACAACCACATCCATCTCTTCCAGCTTCGGCTCCTCCACAACCGCCTCTGCCACATTGTCGATCTCGGTACGGCGTGCCCTATCATACTCCTTTTTAAATCCATCGAGCTCTTTGATAATAACCTTAGCCATCGCTGCGCGGCTGCTTAAAATTTTCTCGTACTCCGCAATATTTTTCATCGTCTGATCATGCTCCTTTAAGAGCGCCTCGATCTCCAGACCGATCAGCTTATACAAGCGCATCTCCAGAATCGCGGTAGCCTGACGCTCCGTAAAGCATAGCTGTTTTGCGTCTTTTTCCGATTCTTTATGTTTAAATTTAATATTTGTAGTATCTCCGGTCATCAGGCACGCCTTCGCGTCCTTGATGTTTTTACTGCCCCGTAGGATCTCTATGATCAGATCAATGACATCACACGCCTTGATCAGTCCCTCCTGCACCTCCTGCTTTTCCAGTTCTTTGCTAAGCAGCGTTTTATACTTTCTGGTGGCCAGTTCATACTGAAAATCCACATGATGACGAATCATCGGAACAAGCCCCATTGTCTCAGGCTTGCCGTCCGCAACCGCCAGCATATTCACACCAAAGGTGTCCTCCAGCTTTGTCTTCTTATATAAAAGGTTACAGATATTTTCCGCATTGGCGCCCTTGCGAAGCTCAATGACAATACGGATGCCCTCCTTGGAAGACTGATTGGAAATGTCCACAATATCATTTGTGAGTTTTTTCTCCACCAACGCATAAACATCATTCAAAAACTTACCGATGCCTGCGCCGATCATCGTGTAGGGGATCTCCGTAACGACAATACATTCCTTGCCGCCCTTCATCTTCTCGATCTCTACCTTGCCCCGAATCTTGATTTTTCCGACTCCGGTTGAATAGATACTCAGCAACTCGTCCTGATTGGTAACGATGCCTCCCGTCGGAAAATCCGGTCCCTTGATATACTGCATCATCTGCTCGGTGTTAATGTCCGGGTCTTTCATATATGCCTTGACACCCTCGATGACTTCGCCGAAATTGTGGGGTGGAATCGAAGTTGCCATTCCGACGGCAATACCCTCCGCACCGTTAATCAGAATATTCGGCACCTTGACCGGAAGCACTTCTGGCTCTTTTTCCGTCTCATCAAAATTTGGCACAAAGTCCACCACATCCTTGTCCAGATCCGCCAGATACGCCTCCTGGGTGATCTTGTGCAGTCTGGCCTCGGTGTAACGCATTGCAGCTGCGCCGTCTCCCTCAATGGAGCCGAAGTTTCCATGACCGTCGATCAGCGGCAGGCCTTTTTTGAAATCCTGCGACATCACCACAAGCGCGTCATAGATGGAGCTGTCACCGTGGGGATGATATTTACCCATCGTATCACCCACAATACGCGCGCTCTTTCGGTAAGGCTTGTCATAGCGGATGCCCAGCTCGTACATATCATAAAGAGTTCTGCGCTGTACCGGCTTTAATCCGTCACGCACATCCGGCAGTGCCCGGGCAATGATGACACTCATCGCATAGTCGATATAGGATTTTTGCATTACCTCCGAATACTCGGTCCGTATCAGTCTCTCCTCTGCTTCCATTTATTTAATCTCCCTTGAATTTTTAAATATCCAACTCCGCATCTCTGGCATGTTCATAGATAAACGCCTTGCGCGGCGGCACATCCGTGCCCATGAGCATTGCAGTCACATCACTCGCCATGCGTCCATCCTCGATCTCTACCTTTTTTAACATGCGCGTCTCGGGATTTAATGTTGTCTCCCAGAGCTGCTCTGCATCCATCTCACCCAGACCTTTATAGCGCTGCAAGGTGAAGCTGCCCTTGTGCGTTTTGCGGTACCTTTCCAGAGCCGCATCGTCATAGAGGTATTCCTCCTCACCCTTTTTCGGCATCGCCTTGTAGAGAGGAGGCATCGCAAGATAAACATGTCCTTCAAAGATCAGTTCCGGCATAAAACGATAGAACAACGTTAAAAGTAAAGTTGATATATGGGCACCGTCCACATCGGCATCTGCCATGATGATAATCTTGTCATAGCGAAGTTTGGTAATATCAAAATCATTTCCGTACCCCTCGGAAAAACCACAGCCGAAGGCGTTAATCATTGTCTTGATCTCCGCGTTTGCCAGCACTTTGTCAATGGATGCCTTTTCCACATTTAAGATCTTTCCGCGAATAGGCATAATCGCCTGATACATACGGTTTCGTGCCATCTTGGCAGAACCGCCCGCAGAATCTCCCTCTACAATAAAAATCTCACACTTAGAAGCATCTCTCGACTCACAGTTTGCCAGCTTTCCGTTAGAGTCAAAGGAAAACTTTTGTTTCGTCAGAAGGTTCGTCTTCGCACGCTCTTCGGTCTTGCGAATCTTTGCCGCCTTCAAGGCACAGTCGATCACTGCTTTCAGTGTCTCCAGATTTTTATCAAAATACAACTGGATCTCTTCACCGGTCACTTTTGCAGTCACCTTGGCCGCATCCTGATTGTCCAGCTTTGTCTTTGTCTGTCCCTCAAAACGCGGATCGGGGTGCTTAATGGAAATCACGGCAGTCATACCATTACGCACATCGGTTCCGGTAAAATTGGCATCCTTTTCTTTCAAAATACCAAGTTCTCTTGCATACTGGTTGATGACCGTCGTAAATACCGTCTTAAACCCGGTGATATGCGCTCCACCCTCCGCATTATAAATATTGTTACAAAAACCTAATATATTTTCGTGAAATTCATTCGTATATTGAAAGGCAGCCTCCACTTCAATGCCGTCACTCTCGCCCTTGAAGTAGATCACATCATGAATTGTTTCCAGATTTTTATTCAGATCACGCACAAAGCCGATAATTCCCTCCGGCTCATGATATTCCACATGCTCGGTTTCCTCTCCACGCTTATCTTCATAAATAATTGTTAAGTTTGGATTTAAATATGCAGTCTCATGCATGCGGCTCTTGACATCATCTTCCTTAAACCGGGTCTTCTCAAAAATCTCCGGATCAGGCAGAAAATTGATCTTTGTCCCGGTCTTTCTCGTCTTTCCGATCACGGGAAGCAGTCCCTTTTCCAGCGGAATCACCGGATTTCCACGCTCATAGCGGTCATGATGTACGAACCCCTCTCTGCTGATCTCCACATCCATATAGGTGGACAGCGCATTCACAACGGATGAACCGACACCGTGCAGACCACCGCTCGTCTTATAGGCCTCGTTGTCAAACTTACCTCCTGCGTGCAGCGTCGTAAAAACCAGCCGCGCTGCAGACATGCCTTTCTCATGCATTCCTACCGGAATCCCCCGGCCATTATCCTCCACCGTACACGAACCATCTGCCTCCAATGTAACACGGATCGTATCACAAAACCCTGCCAGATGCTCGTCCACTGAATTGTCAACGATCTCATAAATCAAATGGTTCAGACCTTTTCTTGATACACTGCCGATATACATTCCCGGCCGTTTGCGGACTGCCTCGAGTCCCTCCAGTACCGATATACTGCCGGCATCGTAACTGCCCTTTGCCATAATCTTTACTCCCTTTCTATATCTCGTACTACTTGGAAGATTATAACACAACCCATTGTACCCAGTAAAGTGATTTTTTCATTTTATCGAACTTTTGTTCTGGATCTCCCCAGAAATTCCCAGTTGTATTCCACATTTATTTACCGCTAAAATGTTTTCGAAAATACGTGCGAAAAATTTTAGCTATTTTTTACATAATTATACTGTATTTTCCAAAAATGTATGTTACAATTACATAAATATCTATTTTAGGGGGTACATATGGAAAAAGAAATGATTGCCATGCTTTTAGCTGGCGGACAAGGCTCCCGGTTATACGCTTTGACCGAGAAGCTTGCAAAACCTGCCGTTCCTTTTGGCGGCAAATACCGTATCATTGATTTCCCGTTGTCCAACTGTGTAAATTCCGGCATTGATACCGTCGGTATCCTGACACAGTATCAGCCTCTCGTGCTGAATGAGTATATCGGCAACGGGCAGCCGTGGGATCTGGATCGTCTTCACGGCGGCGTTCATGTTCTTCCGCCCTACCAGAAAGCATCAGGTTCAGACTGGTACAAGGGCACAGCAAATGCGATTTGTCAGAATATTTCGTTTATCGAGCGCTACAACCCAAAATATGTTATCATCCTTTCCGGTGACCAGATTTGCAAACAGGATTACAGCGATTTTCTGCGTTTCCACAAAGAGAAAAACGCAGAGTTTTCTGTTGCGGTCATGGAAGTACCCTGGGAAGAGGCATCCCGCTTCGGTCTGATGGTCGCAGACGAGACTGACCGTATCACAGAATTTCAGGAGAAGCCCAAGGAGCCAAAGTCCAATCTGGCCTCTATGGGTATCTATATCTTCAACTGGGATATTTTGAAAAAATATCTGCTGGAGGACGATGCTGATCCGAATTCTTCAAACGATTTTGGAAATAACATCATTCCCAACTTGTTACGGGACGAGCGCAAAATGTACGCATATCATTTTGACGGCTATTGGAAGGATGTCGGAACGATCAGTTCTCTCTGGGAGGCAAATATGGAAGTACTCGATCCGGAACATTCCGGCATTGACCTTTTTGATGAGAACTGGAAGATCTACAGCCGCAACAGCGGTATGGCAGGTCATCATATCAGCGAAACCGCAGAAGTTACAAATTCTATGATTACAGATGGCTGTAAGGTCAGCGGCTCTGTCAAGCACTCTATCCTCTTTGATGGTGTCACGGTAGAGGAAGGCGCCATTGTTGAGGATGCTGTTGTCATGGGCGGCACAACGATCCGTACCGGTGCGATCGTCAAGCACTGTATCATTGCAGAAAATGTCACGATTGACGAGCATGCCATTGTCGGCGCAATGCCTACCGCAGAAGAAAAAGGTGTAGCAACCGTTGCCTCCAATGTATGCATTGGCAAAGCCGCGAAAATCGGACCGAACGCAATGGTACGAAATAATGTAAAGGACGGTGAAGAAGAATGGTAAGTTCAAACGCAAATGCACTGGGAATTATTTTTCCCAATAGTTATGACTCTGTAGTGCCGGAGCTGGTATCAAAGCGCCTGATGGCTTCCATTCCCTTTGCAAGCCGTTACCGTATGATCGACTTTTTACTCTCCAGCATGGTAAATTCCGGCATTGACAATATCTCTATTGTCCTGCGCCAGAATTACCGCTCCCTCATGGATCACCTTGGAAGCGGCCGCGAGTGGGATCTCACCCGAAAAAAAGGCGGGCTGAATATTATTCCTCCATTTTCTGAGCAGGGAATCAATGTGTATAGCGGACGTGTGGAAGCACTTGCGAATATTCTCCCGCTGCTGCGCAGTTCCAAAGAAAAATATGTCGTGATGGCAGACGCAAACATTGCCGCCAACATCCGATTTTCCGATGTTCTTGCAGCACACGAGCAGTCCGGCGCAGATGTGACTGTTGTTTACTATAAGGCAGACTTGAGTTCCCGCGACATCGATACCCGAAAGGACAGCGATGATTCTTACTATACACTTCAGATCGATGAGGACAACCGTGTCAATGAGATTCACATTAACGCACAGGATATCGGTGTACAGAATCACTCCATGAATATTTATGTAGTAAACCGTGAATTTTTGGTAACACAGATCGAAGATGCAACTGTCCGCGGCAAGATCTATTTTGAACGCGACGTGCTCCTTCCCAACCTGAACAAATTCCTCGTCAAAGCATACGAGTTCACCGGTTATGTGGCATTGATCAACAGTATTAAGAGCTATTTCGATGAAAACATGGCTCTGCTCAAACAGGAAAATGCAGATGCATTGTTTGCCGGCAATAATATTTACACAAAGGTTCGTGATGATAATCCGACCCGCTACACCTCCACCGCTCAGGTGAAAAATATTATGGCTGCCGATGGCTGCGTCATAGAGGGAACTGTTGAGAACTGTGTACTGTTCCGTGGTGTCAAGATCGCCAAAGGTGCCGTTGTGAAAAACTGTATCCTCATGCAAGACACCGTAATCGCAGAGAACACGACCGCTGAGTATCTGATCACAGACAAGAATGTCACCATCACCGCCAATCAGGAAGTGAAAGGCACAGCTTCTTATCCGATGTATATCGCAAAGAGAAAGATCGTATAAAGATACTTTTCGCATATCAATTTTATTAAGAAAAAGTCTCCGTATGCTGCTTTTTTAGCAGGCAGCCGGAGGCTTTTTCTTTTGTAGAATGTCACTTTACATGTCACCTCAAATCATGGATTTTACAAAAATTTTTCATGGATTTTACAATTCCTTTTCACAAAATATTCACGGTTCCCTCGTATGCTTTACCTGAATAATAAATACAAAAACACTTTCGAAACGAGGTACTCACATGCCAAACCAAATGATTTTTAAGCGCTATGAGTTAAAATATATACTCACCCGCGCACAGCAAAAAAGTCTGCTGTCTGTCATGCAGTTTCACATGCGTCAGGACACATTTGCCCATACGCTGATCCGGAATATTTACTATGACACCGATTCATTTTTACTGGCGCGGCGCTCTATCGAAAAACCGGTCTACATCCGGTCATGTTCCTGTCCTATGAAAGAGATGCCTTTGCTGCATTGGATGACAGTGATTTTCGCGTTACCTTTGATAATCACATCACTGCCAGACGCGACACACTCAGCCTGAATTCACCGATACACGGCACGGAGCTTCTCCCATCGGACCGTGTCCTGATGGAGTTAAAAACCTCGGGTGGCATCCCCATCTGGATGAGCGCATTTCTTTCGGAAGAACAGGTCTACCGCACATCATTTTCCAAATACGGAACCGCCTATGAACATCTGGTGGTAAATCAGACAAAAGGAGAACAAAAATATGCTTAACACACTTTTTCAAGGAATCTTCCAGCCCGTAGAACAGTCTGCTCCCGATATTGCCGCTTTTATACTCTGTCTACTGTTCGCACTGGCACTCGGATGCATCTTCGCACTTTGTTACCGTTTTAAAAATCAGACGAGTTTTTCTTTTTTAGGTGCCCTCGCACTACTTCCCATGGTCGTATGCGTCGTCATATTGATGGTAAACGGAAACATCGGTACCGGAGTTGCCGTGGCAGGCGCTTTCACTCTGGTACGCTTTCGCTCCCTGCCCGGAAACGCCTCAGAAATCGGTGCCATCTTCGCCGCAATGGGAATCGGCCTGATCTGCGGCATGGGATATCTCGGATTCGCAGCGCTCTTTGCCGTAATTATTTTTCTCTTTTTCCTGATCTATCATACGCTCTGCGAAAAGCAGGCAACACGGGATGAACAAAACAAGCTCCTACGGGTCACCATTCCGGAAGATCTGGATTATACCGGCATTTTTGATGACCTGTTTGCACAGTATACAAAAAGCCATAAACTGGTCAGTGTAAAAACAACCAATCTGGGCAGCATGTTTCGTCTGGTCTATGAGATCACGCTGCGGGATGCAGCTTCGGAAAAACCGCTTATCGACGCTATGCGCTGCCGCAACGGGAATCTGGAGATCTGCGTTTCCATGCAGGAACATGACCCTCTGACTTTATAAAAAGGAGAACTATGATGCGAAAAAAAATAACGATACTTCTCACCGGATTTCTGGTACTTTCTTTTGCGCTCACCGGCTGCGGAGATACCACCTCCCCTCAAACAGGAGAAAATGAACCGGATACGGAAGCGAAAACCGACAAGAAAGACACCACAGATAACAACACGACAAGTAGCAGCAAAACAGATGCCTCGCAGGAAGCTGCCAACACAAAAGCCTCATCCACGAAGGCAGATGAGCTGTTTACCGACCGGGATTTTGATACGGACTACGATGAAAATTCCTGTGTAAAAATCACGTTTTCTGACACGGATGTCCAAAGTGACGCAGCGTCAGCAACTGTGGAAGGCACCACTGCCACCATCACTGACGAGGGGAGCTATCTGCTCTCCGGCGCGTGCAAAGACGGCATGGTGATCGTGGACACAGACGCAAAGGTGCAGCTGATTTTAGACGGGCTGGATCTGTGTAAAGACACCTCTGCCGCCCTTTATGTGCGATCTGCAGGCAAGGTTTTTGTGACGCTGGCAGAAGGCTCCGAAAACAGTCTTTCCAGCACCGGCGAATATATTGCCATCGATGATAGCAATATCGACGGCACAATCTTTTCGAAAGATGATCTCACACTGAACGGTTCCGGAAGCTTGACCGTCTCCTCCGAGAGCGGTCACGGCATCGTCGGCAAGGATGACCTGAAAGTCACCGGCGGCACCTACAACATTTCAACAGCTAAACACGGTATCTCCGCAAACAACAGCATCCGCATCGCGGACGGCAGTTTTTGCGCCACTACCGGAAAAGATGCCCTGCACAC
>JALELN010000023.1 GCA_022771765.1 Lachnospiraceae bacterium
AGAGTATGTGTTTATCGACACCGCGGGACTGCGACGTAAAAATAAGATCAAAGAAGAAATCGAACGATACAGTATCATTCGCGCAGTGACTGCTGTGGAGCGCGCGGACGTGGTGCTGCTTGTCATCGACGGCACGGAGGGCGTGACCGAACAGGACGCGAAGATTGCCGGTATCGCCCACGAGCGTGGAAAAGGCATCATTATCGTGGTGAATAAATGGGACGCAGTGGAGAAGGACGATAAGACGATCTACCGCCAGACCGAGAAGATTCGCCAGATTTTAAGCTTTCTTTCCTATGCGGAGATCATGTTTATCTCGGCAAAGACCGGACAGCGTGTGCAGAATGTGTATGACATGATCGACATGGTCATTGAAAACAATTCCATGCGTATCGCTACGGGCGTGCTCAATGAGATCGTGGCGGAGGCGGTGGCGATGCAGCAGCCGCCCACCGACAAGGGCAAGCGCCTGAAAATTTATTATGTGACGCAGGTATCGGTGAAGCCGCCGACTTTTGTAATCTTTGTCAATGACAAGGAACTGGCACATTTTTCGTATGTGCGTTATCTGGAAAATCGTATCCGGGACGCTTTCGGCTTCCGGGGTACATCTTTAAAATTTATCGTCCGTGAGCGGAAGGAGGAACAGTAGTTCAATGTTAGCACGTTTGATATCAATTCTGATCGGTTATGCCTGTGGGCATTTTATTACCGGTTTTTTCTATGGAAAGACACAGCATGTGGATTTGCGCGAAGTTGGCAGCGGGAATGTGGGAACCACAAACACTTATCGAAATCTCGGACCGAAGGCGGGAATTCTGACATTGCTGGGAGATGTCTTTAAGGTAGTATTGTCAGTGTTAATCGTATGGCTGATTTACCATAATAGCGCGGGAGTCAATGTCAAGGTGCTGGAATATTATGCGGCGCTTGGCACGATTCTAGGACACAATTTCCCAATTTTTATGAAGTTTCACGGAGGAAAGGGAATCGCCTGCACAGGCGGACTGATGATAGCCGTATGTCCGATCTGTGTGCCGGTCTGTCTGACTATTTTTATTGTCACGGTACTGACGACAAAGTATGTGTCTCTCAGCTCTATTCTGGTGTGTATCAGCTTTTTTGTCCAGATTTTGATATTCGGACAGAATGGAATGCTCGGTCTGACAGGCGCGGATCTGATCGAAGTATACATATTGGCAGGCGTAGTCATGGTGCTCGGCATTGCGAGACATCATGCGAATATTGGACGGCTGATACATGGAACGGAGAGCAAATTTTCATTTAAAGCGAAAAAACAGGAGTCATAGACATGAGAGAAGAATCGATCAAAATCGTTTATCATACTGATAAAATTGATAAGTTGACCTACATTGATGGCAAATCGGACTGGATTGATCTGCGTGCAGCAGAGGATATAGAGTTTCACGCCGGAGAGTTTAAGCTGGTTAATCTGGGTATTTCCATGCAGCTTCCGGCGGGCTATGAGGCGCATGTCGTGCCCCGCAGCTCCACCTTCAAAAATTACGGGCTGATTCAGACCAATTCCTGCGGAATCATTGATCAGACTTATTGCGGACAGAATGATATCTGGCGCTGGCCGGCATATGCCACCAGAGATGTGACAGTACATGCAAATGACCGGATTTGTCAGTTCCGCATCGTGGAAAACCAGCCGAAGATCCATTTTGATGAAGTGGAGTTTCTGGAGGGTGAAGACCGGGGAGGCTTTGGTTCCACCGGAAAAAATTAGTGCCGGAATCGTTTATTGATGGGAGGATGGATGAATGTTGATCGTTTATCCTGATTATTACAAGGATTTTTTATGTGTTGCGGGAGAATGCGAGGACACCTGCTGTGCAGGCTGGGAAATCGTAATTGATCCGAAATCATTAAAAAAATATCATGAGTCAAAGACCTTAAAGAGACGTCTCCTGCGCGACATTAAGTGGCGCAAGGGGACGTTTCGTCAGTGCAAGGATGGCAGATGTGCATTTCTGCGGGAAGATGGGCTGTGTGATCTTTACCGAAGGCTCGGTGCGGACAGTTTGTGCCATACCTGCCGCACGTATCCGAGACATACAGAGGAATTTGAGAATGTGCGCGAGATTACATTATCCATTTCCTGCCCGCAGGTAGCGCGGATGCTGATGGAGCGGAGTGAGCCGGTACGTTTTTTGGAGTGGGAGACGGATGCAGAAGAATGCTATGAGGATTTCGATTATTTCCTGTTTTCATGCCTGACGGATGCTCGTGCTGTGATGATTGGGATTCTGCAGAACCGGAAGCTTGCGATTGATGAGCGACTGCTGCTGGTACTGGGCATTGCGCATGATCTGGAGGTTCGTTTCCGTCTGGGCAGACTGGGGGAGACAGATGATGTACTGACGCGTGCGCAGAGTCCGCTGGCACTCAGGCAGGTGCGTCGCCAATTGGCGCAACTCCGTTGTGAGCCGGTGAAAAATTATGAGCGGGCAAAAAAGCATTTTTACCGGCTGTGCAGGCTGGAACGGTTGCGTGATGAGTGGGATCAGCTGCTGATTGAGACGCAGATGATCCTGTATGTACAGGGGGCAGACTCTTACGCGGCATTACAGGAGGAGTTTGCGTGCTGGATTGCAGCACATCTGCCGGAATTATCTGTACAGCTGGAGCAGCTGGCGGTCTATTTTATCAGCACTTATTTTGCAGGGGCAGTCTATGACGGCAGAATCTATGGAAAAGCCGATACGGCAGTCGGATATGTGGCACAGCTTTATGACCTTTTCGCAGCGCGTTGGCTAAAAAATGAAAAGCAGCTGGATGCGGAGGATGTGATCGAGATTGTCTACCGCTATTCGCGGGAAATTGAACATTCCGATCCGAATCTGGAGATGATGGAGCAACAGCGCTGGTGGAGAATTGATCACAACGATAGGAAAGGAGATTCGATATGCAGATCAGAAGAGCAAAAAACAAAGATTTAGAGGGAATCAACAATCTGTTGTATCAGGTGTTGATGGTACATCACAACGGCAGACCGGATTTGTTTAAGGCGAATGTCAAAAAGTATAATGACGAACAGCTATTGGATATTATCGCAGACGATGAGCGTCCGATTTTTGTTGGCGTGGATGATGAGGATCATGTTTTGGGGTATGCATTTTGTGTGTTTGAACAGCATGTGAATGACAATGTTCTGACACCGATCAAAACACTTTATATCGATGATCTGTGCGTGGATGAGACATTGCGAGGACAGCATGTGGGCAGCAGGCTTTATGAGCATGTGCTAAGCTTTGCAAAGGAGAGCGGCTGCTATAATGTGACATTAAATGTGTGGGAGTGCAACCCTTCGGCACGAAAATTTTACGAGGCGATGGGGCTTGTACCGTACAAGATCTGTATGGAGAAGATTTTATAGTTTTATTTGGCTTTGAACAAATATTGTTCGGAACAGATTGGAGATGTGAAAATGAAGCTGAGTGAATTAAAAGAACACCAGAGTGCACGAATTATACATATTGAAGGAAAGGGAGCATTGCGCCATCATCTGCTGGATATGGGGTTGACTCCGCGGACTGTCGTAACGTTGCGGAAGGTTGCCCCGATGGGCGATCCCATCGAGATTGAGCTGCGTGGCTATGAACTGACACTTCGGCTGGCAGAGGCGGCAAATATTGAGGTAGAGCTGACTGAGGAGCAGGCGGCCGTATCCCGAAGCGGGGCGCGAGAGCGCAGGACAGACAAAGAGCACCCCGGCATGGGTGAGCTTGGAAATGCGGATGATTGGAAGCAGCAC
Source organism: Lachnospiraceae bacterium (assembly GCA_022771765.1). GTDB lineage: Bacteria > Bacillota > Clostridia > Lachnospirales > Lachnospiraceae > W0P33-017. The sequence goes on from JALELN010000023.1 coordinate 3,782, forward strand.
AAGCTGGGAGAGGCGATCCCTAAGGGACAGCCGATCCACTTTGCGCTGGCCGGTAATCAGAACTGCGGAAAGACAACATTGTTTAACCAGCTCACCGGAGCAAATCAGCATGTGGGCAATTTCCCCGGCGTGACCGTGGACCGCAAGGACGGATCCATCCGCAATCACCCGGAGGCAACGGTGACGGATTTACCGGGTATTTATTCATTGTCGCCCTATTCGAATGAGGAGATTGTGACGCGTGATTTTTTGTTGCATAATAAGCCGGATGGCATTATCAATATCGTGGACGCGACCAACATCGAGCGCAATCTGTGTTTGACGATGCAGCTCATGGAGCTTGGCATCCCTATGGTTCTGGCGCTGAACATGATGGATGAGGTGCGCGATAACGGTGGCACGATCTATATTAACGAGCTTGAGCGAATCTTAGGCATTCCGGTTGTTCCGATCAGTGCCGCAAAAAATGAAGGAATTGAGGAACTGATCAGTCATGCAATTCACGTTGCGCGCTACCGGGAAGCTCCCGGGCGTATTGATTTCTGCCCGGTAGGGGGCGATAAGAGTGATGCCACAGGTGCAGTGCATCGTTGTATTCATGCATCCGCACATCTTTTGGAGCCCTTTGCGAAAGAAGCCGGTCTTCCGGTGCGATTTACTGCAACCAAGATGGTGGAAGGTGACCGGCTGGTCATTGAGGCGCTAAAGCTTCCAAAGGAGGAGCAGGCAGCGCTGGAGACGATTATCTCTAATATGGAAAAAGAGGGCGGTGTCGAGCGAGAGGCTGCCCTGGCAAATATGCGTTTTGATTTTATCGAAAAGCTCTGTGCACAGACAGTTGTGCGTCCGCATGAGAGTAAGGAGCATATGCGCAGTGTAAAAATTGACCGGATACTGACTGGAAAATATACGGCGATTCCATGTTTTATCGGTATTATGGCACTTGTGTTTGTTATGACATTCGGACTGATCGGGGCGTGGCTGTCAGATTTGATGTCCATCGGTGTGGATGCATTTATTGCACTGATTGACAAGGGTCTGTCACTCTGGCAGGTCAATCCGGTTGTACACAGTCTGGTGATCGACGGTATCTGCGAGGGCGTCGGAAGTGTCATCAGCTTTCTTCCGACAATCGTGACACTGTTTTTCTTTCTTTCTATTCTGGAGGACACCGGCTATATGGCGCGTGTAGCGTTTGTCATGGATAAGCTGCTGCGAAAGATCGGACTTTCCGGCAGAAGTTTTGTGCCGATGCTGATCGGTTTTGGCTGTTCCGTGCCTGCGATCATGGCGACCAGAACGCTGTCCAGTGAGCGTGACCGCAAGATGACGATTCTTTTAACACCGTTTATGAGCTGCAGTGCCAAGCTGCCGATCTACGCATTGTTTACAACGGCATTTTTTCCGCGGATCTGGCGTCCGGTTGTGATGGTGGGACTCTATTTCTTTGGTATTGTGTGCGGTATTCTCTATGCACTGATTCTGTGTAAGACAAAGTTTACCGGAGAGCCGGTGCCCTTTGTTATGGAGCTTCCAAACTACCGGCTTCCGGCAGCAAAGAGTGTGGGGCAGCTCATCTGGGAAAAGGCGAAGGACTTTATACAGAAAGCATTTACCATTATTTTTCTTGCGACCATCATCATATGGTTTTTGCAGAATTTTGATGTGCGCCTCAATGTTGTCACCTCGCCGGACGCGAGTCTGCTGGCGATGCTGGGTGGTCTGATCGCACCCGTCTTTGCGCCGCTGGGCTTTGGCGACTGGCGGATTGCAACGGCGCTGCTCACCGGATTTACGGCAAAAGAGAGTGTGGTGTCGACATTGACGATTCTGCTGGGTGGTGATGTGGCTAAGCTTCCGACATTATTTACGCCTTTTGGCGCGATCGTGTTCCTTGTGTTTACCTTATTATACACACCATGCGTCGCTGCGATCGCCACGGTTAAGCGGGAGATGGGCGGCAGGGGAGCCGCTGTGCTGACCGTGTTTGTGCAGTGTCTGATCGCATGGCTGATGGCATTGCTTGTCCGTCTCGCAGGTCTGGCGGTCGGTCTGGTATAACTGAAAATTGTGATTTTTATTTTCAATATGAGGCGTGCCGGAAGATCTGGTCGCGATCATCAAGATGACGTATTTGCGCAAAAAGAAGCGCTCCGAGCAGGGAAAAAGAGCACGGTTTCTGACGAGCGCTATTTTCGGCTTGCAGAGAATTACCTGTATTCAGAGCTGGGATTCGCACTGAACAAGGATAAAGATGAGGTCTGCCGACTGATTATCGATACGGTAAAAAAACATAATTGAAACAGTGTAAGGGTCAGGGCTGCCTTGGGGCAGCCTTTTTGCTGTTGAAATTGCCCGTCCTGCCACGAGCGTCCTGATGCGAGATGTGCGAAGTGTGTCGATAAAAAATCTTGATTTCGTGTAAATGTGAAGCTGTAAAAATCATGATTACGTGATAAAATATTGTTAACAAAAATTTGCAGATCTGTCGGGAGGTATCGTGTCAATCTCGGGGCGATTTGAATCGATAATCTGTATAGAAAATGGTTAGGGACAGAATCTGTCCATGTCGAGTGCTAAAATGTGGATATCAGGAAAAAGGAGAGGAAAACGATGGAGAACGATAAGATCAACAGAGTACTGGACATTTATGACCGTCTGCAAGAGGGCAAAGTGATCTATAAATCCGAGGAAGCGCAGCGATTTCAGGTCAACGAGAAGAGTATCCAGAGAGATATCGAAGATATTCGCGAATATTTAGAGCAGAATACCGTAGAAAGAGGAATCAAGAATGATCTGATCTACGATTATGACAAACGAGGGTATCGTCTGGAATGTGTCAGTAAAATGAGTTTTTCAAACGAAGAGATTCTGGCACTTACAAAAATCCTGTTGGACAGCCGTGCGTTTACGAAAAAAGAGATGATGGACATGCTCGATAAGCTGTTAGATTGCTGTGTGCCTCCTGAAAACCGGGGAATTATAGACCGTCTGATCGCAAACGAGAAAATCCATTATATACAGCCACATCACGGAAAGATTTTTATTGATAAAATGTGGGAAATCGGGAATGCCATACTGGAATCCCGGTACATTGAGATTTCATATGAAAAAACGAAAAATCATGAGACGGTAAAACGAAAAGTACAGCCGCAGGCAATCATGTTCTCTGAATTCTATTTTTACCTTGCCGCCTACATAGAAAACATTGATAAGGAAAAAGAATTTTCGGTCAAGAATGATATTTATCCGACCATTTACAGGATCGACCGTATCGCAGACATTCAGGTACTGGATGAGCATTTTAAAATTCCTTACAGGGATCGTTTCGAGGAGGGAGAGTACCGCAAGAAAATTCAGTTTATGTACGGCGGTCGTATACAAAAAACAGTGTTCTGGTATAAGGGGCTTAGCGTAGAGGCTGTTCTTGATCGTCTGCCGACTGCAAAGATCCTCAAAGAAGAGGACGGAAAATATCTCGTCAGCGCGGAAACCTTCGGAGACGGCATCGAAATGTGGCTGCGGAGCCAGGGGGACGCGGTGGAGATCGTACAAAAAGAAAAAAATGAGAAAAAATAAGATGCTTGGACAGCTTGTGTCTATGCAGCGTGCTACAATATAGCTATAGCAAATGCACAAACGCATAGCGTAGTTGAGTCAAGAGTGATCCGTTGTGGTCTAAGAAGACAAATGATGCAGCATATCATCGGTAAGCTGCTGTAACACCTGTCGAGAGGATGCCGGAAGGGAACGGTATTTCTGAATCAGAGACAATTCCTCGGCATTCAGTTCCGTTTCCTGCACTTCCTCAATTTTATGGGCACACGAAGAATTGCCGGTCAGATAATCTATGGAGACATCAAAGAAATCGGCAATGTGCTTTAACATATCAATATTTGGTTCTGTAATCTGATTTTCGTATTTATAAACGGACTGCTGGCTGATCTCAAGCTGATCTGCCAAAGCCTGCTGACTCAGCCCTTTTTCCAGCCGCAGTTTTTTCAAATTATTCATTTTAATTTCTCCCGGTACATGCTTCTATTTTATCAGTAATGCGCAAAAAGATACAAAACTAATAAAGCTTAAAATATAAAGCCTGAAAAGAGTTGAAAAGAGTACGTAAAAGGATTATTATGGTAAATGTGGTGGAAAAATGACGAAGAAAGGAGATATTTTTGTGCAAAAGGTTGGTTTTGTTGCACCATCAGAGGTAACTGAAAAGCACTGCCCGTTCTGTTTGGAAAAGCTGGGAAATGCAGAGTATTTCAAGCTGAAGACTCGGAAGATTTGCAAATGTCCGAAATGTGGGAAAATGATTGACAGGCGGAATGTGGTGTACTGATGGGAGGGGTATCTGATATACATCATTGAAAATATGTAGGTATAGAAATATAGTTAGACTATTAGATATGAGAAATAAATATGGCTGTGGAAATTGTACAGTATGGGTTATTTCTAAAAATAAACAGAAATGAGCATGTAAAAGATGCGTGATCGGATAAAAATTGGTACCATATGAAAAGAAGGAGTAAAAAATTGTGAGGAGGATATGATTGTGTTTGGAAAGAAGCATGTAAAAGGAACTACAGTATCAAGCAGTAAAGAGTTGAAAGAGGCTGTTAAGCGAAAGGAGAAAACTATTGAGGTAACAGGAGATCTTGCAAAAAAATTGAGTTGGATGGTTAAATTATCGCCTAAGAAAATAGTGGCGTTGTTGGGGATTTTGGCAACAGTGGGGGCAACAGTTCCTTTAACGGGAGGCGCTTCGGTTGCGGTGTTGGGACCATCAATAGCGGCAGTTACGGAAACAGAGTTAGCAAGCTTGATTCTGACATGCTCTATTTCGGCTGGTTTACTTATCGCTTTATTAAAAAATTATGATGTGGAATTCGATTTTGCTCAAATGGTCTTACGTTTTAAAAGAAAGTGAGTGATATAAGAATGGTCTTTTATCTTGTTTGTCATAATGGAAAGAAAAATACATGAGGGAGAAAAGAGTGATGGATAATGATTTATCAGTAATTGCTAAGAAAGTGAATATTATATATGTTAGGTTAATTGTAATATCATTAATCTTATCTATGCTGATGTCTTTTGGGAATTATACTGTACTAAACGCAACGAGTCGCTACAGATATGGGGTTGGATATTTTGTTTTAAGTAGCATTTTGGCAAACGTTGTTGCAATTTTAGTAATAACAATACTATTAATCGCTTTATGTAAAATCTTTGCAAATGTGCCTTATTTATTCAGTGTAATAGGAATAATTGTTCAATTATTATGTTATATACTATTTACTATTTTTGTTGTTTCTAAAAAGGTATTTCCACTAACTATTCAGATGACGATTATTTCCATTATTATTACAAGTGTATTGTTTGTTTTTACGCTTATACCAGCAGTGGTTCTTTATGGAAATATTCTTATTTTAAATCAGTTGCTTGTGAAGATAAGGAAATTGTGTGATTTCAATTTGAAATACCGAAATGATGTCGGTCGGTATAATAAAAAAGTAGATCAATACAATGATATGAATTTTAGAATTGAAAAAATTGGACAGGCAGTTGGTGAAAAGTATCATTATAAGGAAATACATTTATTTCAAGAATATATGGATATACCTCGTATAAAAGTATCTGATATCCATTTAATTGATTGCACACGTGTATATACATATTTTACAACAATTGAATTGTATCAAAGTGAATGTGAAAAGATATTATGTGAATTAAGAGAGCAGTGTCAATATATAGATGCAGTTGTAATAAAGAAGATGTGTCTGGTAGAGGAATTGGAAAGAAATGTAGATAGAATAAATGATACAAGGTTTACAGAAAAAACAAAACAAATTTTTGTGGATACAACCATACCAACATACAAACATTTAAAAGAAAAGAAAGCAGAGAAAAAAATCAAATCAATGAGAAGGAGATTCAAACTATGGAAAATAATGATGTAACAGTAGTATCGAAAAATGTAATCAATAGGGTTTCTAAAAACGAATATGGAGAGATTAGCGCAGAAATTTCACAAGAATCAGCGGATCAGTTGATTGCCGGGCTCAGTATGGTTGCAGGACAAATTGCTTCCAGTGCATTTGAAAGTGTTGCCCAAATATATGCAGATGCATTAATGAGACAAGAAAGATTAGAATTAAAATCATTGATGGATGAAGCGGAATGTATGAGAAGATTTAATAATCAGGTAGACAAGGCCATGGAAAAACTTGATTTTTCACAACCGGGAATAGCGGAAAATTTTGAAAAAGTATGTGAGACACTTAGAAAAAATTTATTGACAGAGTTACAAAGTAAACATAGACCATCACTTTTGGATAAATTATTTAGGCGTGCATAAAAATAAAATACACTTTAGAATACATAATGCGAGGGGGTTTGTTGTGAAACTAAAAATATCAAAAAGACTGCTCGAAGAAATGAAAAAAAATTATGTTTCGGCAGAGTATATAATAGGAGAAACTTTACCGATGATCAGTAGTATGTCGGTGCAAAGGATACCTCCGTTTTTTGCAAATGATGATAAAGAAATATACGATTTTTCAGATACTGTGCTAGAGGAAGTAAGAGCGGTTTTTCCGGATCAATGGGGCATCGAAAATTGTCTTCAATTTTTGCTTGCATGGGGGATTTTGATGGAGGTGTAAGAAAGTGGAAGCATTGAGCCCTAGTTTATATGAAAGAGAGAGCGAGTATTATTGTAATAAAATAAGTGCATTAAACGCAGAATATGAAAAGAATATTTCTCTAGATTTTACAGTTGAATTAACGGCTACGGATTATGCCTTTGCAATTATGGTGGGGGTATTTGGTGCTGTTATTACCAATAGTAAAAATGTCGAGAAAATTTTAGATGAAATGCATCAAATTGCAAGTACACCTCTAAAGGAAAATGATACCGTTTTTAATAAAATTATCAAAGCATTATTGGGACATTACCAGACAGATATGGACACATTGCCTATCGGTCCAGATGGAAAACGTGGTTTTCCAACAAGGACTGCCGGGGCAGGAAGGAGTGGACCTCATAGAATTTTTTGGGGACATGATATATTGTCATTAAAAAATGACAATCCCTTTGCTTTGATGATTAAGCAAACAGGTAGTATTTCGAAGGGAATATTGGCGGCGTTAAAGCATCTTACAGCAGATACGTTTTCAAAACAGGGATTACCCATACCAACTTCTTCATGGTGGGATTATAGCTATAATGATGGTAAAAAAGTAGGAAATAAATTGCTGGATTTTTGCAATCGGTTGTATGATGAATCGGCACATGCCATGAGTAAAACAGGTGCAAATAATGAGATTTTTAATCATATGTTTTCTATTCATGTGCAGGATATCACGGTACAAGCTTTAGGCAGTGCATTATGTAAAAGATATATGAAGTATAGACATTTGAAAGATAAGGTTGTAGAGCATCAGTTTTTACTTATTTCTTACGCAGTCATGTTTTATTTAAATTCATTTCTTGGATTTGCAAGAACAGGTATCCTGTACATTAATTGGAGTGCTGGAATATGTATGGTAAAAGAATTAATTTTAATGAATACATCCAGTTGGTTTGAAATGAAAAAATTGGAGAAAATGACGGCAGAAACAATACGGTGTTCAAATGATATAGAAAAAATGGCAAGACAGCAACTAGATGCGTATGAAAATAATCTTTAGAGAATATACGTTATAGATTCTATTTGGGGGGAGGGAAAAAATAGATGATACAATTGACTACAGCATTATTATTGGGGTTTAGTGGATCCAGTGGAGTGATAATTGGTTGTCTGGTGCGGCAACCGGAAATAAATCGGTTGCGTAAAATGGTTAAACAGTTAAATGATGCCAATAGTTCGCTCAGGAAGATTATAGAAGAGCAGATGCAATTAATTGATCATTTACAGGATGAAATCCGGACATACAAATTTTATAATTGGAATAAAAGGAGAGTAACCCGAATAGAGTTGAGAAAAAATTTGACTGCTCAGTATGCTGTTAAAGAATATTGTGAAATGCTGATATGGAGAAATAAACATCGGAAAGAAAAACTAGATGACATACAGCAAAGATTTTTTGATATTATGGATGGGTATATAAACGGAGAAGCGATTCAGTCAGAGGATCAAGCTTATATGGATGAATATGTTATCAAAAAGTATAAAGAAAATATAAGAAAATGTGAAAAATGGGATTATCATCAGTTAATAGATAAAGCAGTTTAGGTGACTGATAGATATATGCTGAAAAGGGAGAAGCCTTTGATATTGGCAGAAGGCAAGAATGGCATAAGCTTGATATTTAATTGAATTATGAGATAGGACACATCCTGTCCACCCTCTTTGCTACAATCCTTTTAGCATCCAAAACATCAATACACGGATGAGAAAAGGAGGACATACATATGTTATGTAAAAAATGTGGGAAAGAGTTTGCAGATCAGAGTCGTTTTTGCCCGGAGTGTGGCACGCCGGTTGAAGTGGTGGATGTAACCGGAGAAACGCAGCAGACGACATTCGGCGGTCAGCAGAAGGAACAGGGAAAGGGTATTTATGTCGAACAGAATTTTGACACGTTGAAACAATTGACCGACAGAGCCCACAGGAATGAAAAAAGGTGGAAAACAATCGGCAAATTCGCTGCGGTTGTGTACGTTCTGTTTATTGTAAAAGGACTGTTCACTGATCTGGTTTCCGTTGCGGAGGGAAGCAGCGGGATGGGAACGCTTGTGAGTGGTCTTGCGGCAATGATTCTCTTTGCCTGTGGTCTGATCTATCTTTTTACAGAAATATGGTTTCCGGCAGTTAAGGTGAAGAAGTCGGCATGTACGCAGGAATGTATAGGCCTGATTCATGTAAATGACAATATGCAGCTGGTGGCAGCACTGAATCAGATGAACAGTTCCGCTGTGAAAAAGGCGTATATGGATGAGAGCGGCAGTGTATGCGTACAGGGAAAGAAAGGAAAACATATTTTTTCCGTGAGTGATGGAAGGCTTACTCTGAATTCGGACAGCAATCAGGTGAAGGCAGCTCTGGAGCGGGAAGCGATTGCAGCCAGTCTGATAAAATATCTGGAGCCGCTTGCACCGGTAAACGCATATGAAAATGAGCGCAGCAACGCTCGTCTTGGAAGAACCAAAATGGTTCTTGGGCTAGTGGCACTGGTCAGCGGGTTTGTGTTTGTTCTGGTATTGATAAATCCGCAGTGGCAGGAGGGGCATCGGCAATATATTGAGTTCGTAAAGGAAGGGTATCCAGAATTGTATCCGGATGTGAACTATGGAGATGCCTTTGAAGCATATTTTTCAGATTGCAGCTGGGAGTATTTTGAGTCTGTCGATCATCAGGATGTGGTGGAGTTCCACGGAACTTGTCTGTATGGTGGGGAGAATGCCAATGTGACCATTCAGTTTTTGCCGTCTTATGAGGAGCAGTCATTTGAGGTGTATGCACTGGAAATCAATGGCGAGGCACAGCAGGAATATACCATTGCAATTCTGTTGGCAGATGTATTCGAAGGCTATGTATCGGAATAAAATACTTGGAGTAGCATGCCTTGGTTTCGCGTGATTATTTTTGAATATTTGCAGACTGGGGAGGATTTTTGAAAAATGGAATTCATACAACAACTTGACCTTTCTATTTTACTTTTTATACAGGAGCATCTGCGTTTCGCATGGATGAACGGATTCTGGGAGTTTATCACACATTTCGGAGACGGAGGCATCTTCTGGATTGTTCTGACGCTGGCGCTGATGATTCCGAAAAGGACGAGAAAGGCAGGAATTGTGGCGGCCTGTTCGCTGCTGCTCGGTTTTCTGATCACAAATGTGACTTTGAAACCGCTGGTGGATCGTGTGCGTCCATATAACTATTCGGATGTCATTATTCCACTTGGAAGAATCCCGGTGGAATCATCGTTTCCCTCCGGACATACATGCGCTTCCTTTGCGTGTGCACTCATCTATGTCCGCATGCTGCCGAAAAAATGTGGTATTTCACTGCTTGTATTGGCGGTTCTTATCTCCTTGTCAAGGCTTTATCTGTGTGTTCATTTTCCAACGGATGTGCTGGGCGGATTTTTGGTGGCGCTGTTTTCAAGTATGCTGGTTTACGGATGCTATCAGCAGATGGAACAGAGAAAAAAGAAAGAAGGCGGACGTTAACTTTAGAAAGCTCCTGCGGCTGATGCCGGCACAGCAAGCAAAGGTTCCTGTTGTTGCAGGTGAAGAGGGTATCTGTTCAGGTTGTGGTGTTGCAACACTTTCTATCAGCTATTATGATCTTGGTACTGCAACCGGTAAAATGGCTGCGAAGATCTTAAAGGGTGAGTCAAAGATCGAAGAGATGCCGATCGAGTATGCTCCGGAGTTTACGAAGAAGTACAACAAGTCCATTTGTGATGAGCTTGGAATCACGATTCCGGAAGGCTATGAAGCAATTGAGTAACGATTAGATTTTCATGCATTTTTGCATCGTATCTGTGAGGGCACTGAACAGATACAGTAATTATATACTCTGGGAGGAAAACATGGATATTAGCAGCTTGTTAGTCGCATTGCCGGGAGCAGTAGCGCAGGGGCTTATTTGGGGAATTATGGCGATCGGTGTATATATCACCTTTCGAATTCTGGATATCGCGGATTTGTCCGTGGATGGTACGATGTGTACCGGAGCAGCTGTCTGTATTATGATGATGCAGGGCGGCGCAAACGTATGGACCGCAATGATCGTGGCAACGCTCGTGGGAATGCTGGTGGGACTTGCCACCGGAATCTTTCATACAGTCATGGGAATACCTGCGATACTTGCAGGTATCCTGACACAGCTTGGTCTGTGGGGCGTAAACCTGAAAATTATGGGAAAATCCAATCAGGCGAGCAATGTGGATAAGTATGATTTGCTTGTATCTCTGAGATATGTGAAAAATGCGATTTTGGATAAGAACACCATTTTTGTCGTGGTTCTGTTTATTTTGGTGATTATTGCTGGCTTGTACTGGTTTTTCGGAACGGAGCTTGGAAGCAGTATTCGTGCAACGGGATGTAATGAGAATATGTCCAGGGCACAGGGGATTAATACGAATTTTAACAAGGTGCTGGGTCTGATGATTTCCAATGGACTGGTGTCACTTGCCAGTGCCTTACTGGAAGGGACGATATTTCAACCGACCGAAGAAAATTGACGAGACTGTAAAGGAGGGCCAATAATATGTTACAGATGAACAATATTTATAAGACCTTCAATGTGGGAACCGTCAATGAGAAAACGGCTCCGTGGAATCTGTCATTGACACTGGAGGATGGAGATTTTGTTACAGTGATCGGCGGAAATGGTGCCGGAAAATCTACGATGCTGAACGCGATTGCAGGTACATGGCCGGTGGATCATGGTTACCTTAAAAAAACCAAAGCTTTTGCTTTTGGATGAGCATACAACAGCTCTGGATCCGAAGACTGCTGCAAAAGTGCTGGAGACGACTGATATGATTGTCAATCGGGATCATCTGACTACACTGATGATTACGCATAACATGAAGGATGCCATTGCACATGGCAACCGACTGATTATGATGATGGAGGGTCGAATCATTTTGGATATTCGTGGTGATGAGAAGAAGAAGCTTACTGTATCTGATCTGCTTCATAAATTTGAGGAGGAGAGTGGAGAAGAATTCACAAGTGACAAGGCGATCCTGGGATAATCAAATAAGGTGTTTCATATTTGGACAGCTCAAAAAGCTTGGAGTTCCTGTGATGCAGGGATTCCGGGCTTTTTCTAATATTTTTATCAAAGGCATTTTTTTTACGAATCATTTGTGATAGAATAAACTTGGAATCTTGCAAAAGGAGAGGAAAAGACGAATGGCGTTAATGTATGGAACCTGGCATTTTGCGCAGACCTATCAGCTTGCGATGATTATATTGTGCTGTTTCTTTCTGGCAATTGTGGGGACACAGCATGAGAATGCGATCACTAAAAATCTGCTGGTGACCGGTTTTCTCATTCTTTTTCAGAATATCGGATACCTGATGCTGATCAGTTCAGAAAATCTAAGCGAAGCGCTGATGGCGGTTCGTCTGGAATATATGGGTACTGCGTTTCTCGTGAGCTTTATGATGATGTTTGTACTGCAGTACTGTAAGCGCGAACTGAAACAATGGATGATGGTTGCCCTCATGAGTTTTGATTCGCTTGTACTGCTGAGTGTCTGGAGCTGTGAGTATACGAAGATTTATTACTCCTCTCTGGCCTTTGAATCAGAGCCGTTGCCGCATCTGGTGCATGGGAACGGACCACTATATCTCGTTACTGCTGTGATGATTGTGGCACAGATGTTGTGCAGCATCTTTGTGTGTTTTATTACATGGAAGAAGAGCCGGAAAGGTAAGCGGAAGATGGGCTGCGGTATTATGGCGATTATATTGACGTATCCGTTGGTTTCTTATGGAATCTCCGTGTCCGGTGTGATCGATGGCGGCGCCTATGATTCCGTTCCGGGATCTGCCGCGCTGACGATCTTTCTGCTCGGTCTGGTTATTTTATTCGGAAGACTTTTTGATGGGCAGGCGATCGCATACGCCAACATTATCCGTAAGCTCAAGGAGCCGGTGATATTGGTAGACAACAAGTACCGGTTTGTGGAATGCAATGATCGTGCATATGAGGTATTTCCCTCACTGGTCGGACTGGAGGAGGGAGACGCGATCGCTGATCCGATGTTACTCTTCACATTGCAAAATGAACGCAGAAGCGATATTATCAGCGATGACTTTATCATGCGTCCGGATGTACAGCAGATTATGAACAAGGGTGAGATCAAGGGCTATGCAGTGCTTTTGTCCGATCTCACTGAGGAGCGCAGACAGCTGGAGGAGTCCCAGCAGCTCAAGCTGGAGGCTGAGATTGCGAACAAGGCAAAATCAGATTTTCTTGCGCAGATGTCACATGAGATCCGCACACCGATCAATGCCGTGCTGGGAATGAATGAGATGATTCTGCGTGAGAGCTGCGATGACAATATCAAAAAGTATGCCATGGACATCAAAGATTCGGCGAGCTCGCTGCTCAGTATCATCAATGAGATACTGGATCTGGCAAAGATCGAGTCTGGAAAGATGGAGTTGATTCCGGCTAATTATGCGTTGTCTTCCGTGCTCAACGATCTGTACAATATGATGAATATCCGTGCAAAGGAAAAAAATCTGACGCTTGTTTTTGATATTCAAAAGGATATACCGAGTGAGTATTTTGGCGATGATATTCGTCTTCGTCAGATTCTCAGTAATCTTTTGACAAACGCTGTCAAGTATACCCAGACCGGTACCGTAACGCTCTCCATCCGGGGCGGAGCGAAAGGGACGGTGGCGTATCTTCGGTTTTCCGTGACGGATACGGGTATCGGAATCCGACCGGAGGATATCGAAAAGCTGTTTGAGAAATATCGGCGATTTGATGAGTCTAAGCATCGGGAAATCGAGGGAACCGGGCTTGGCATGAATATTACAATGCGTCTGTTACGTCTGATGGGCAGTGATCTGAAGGTGAACAGTACATACGGAAAGGGCAGCTGCTTCTATTTTGATCTGCATCAGCGCATTACCAACAGAGAACCCCTTGGCAATTTCAGTGATCGTGTGGCACATCAGGCGGCGGATTATCAATGGGTGACGAGTTATCAGGCACCGGAGGCGAAGCTCCTTGTTGTGGATGACAACAGTGTGAACCGTAAGGTATTTATGAATCTGTTAAAGCAGACGAAAATGAAGATTGATGAGGCCGGCGGCGGCAGGGAAGCGCTTAGTATGATTTCGGAAAAGCATTATGATCTGATCTTTCTCGATCATATGATGCCGGAGATGGATGGTATTGCGACGCTGCACGAGATGGAGAAGATAGATCTGACTGTTAGTGGTAATGAGCATACGCCTGTGATTATGCTGACAGCAAATGCCGTTGTGGGTGCTGAGAAAAAATATATGCAGGAAGGATTTTCCGGATTTTTGACGAAACCGATCATGCCGGAAAAACTGGATAATCTGATCTGCAAATATTTGCCGCAGGATCTGATCGTCTATGGAAGTGGAAAGCAGATTGCGTCTGCCGAACAGGAAGAGCAGCAGATTTCGTTACCTCCGTTAGAGGAATTTGACTGGGAAGCAGCAATGCGGATCTTGCAGGATGAGACCATGTTGATGGAGACATTACGTGATTTTACGGAGTTTTTGCCGCAGACCCGCGATGAATTGAATCTGTATATGGATGCGATTGATGCGAAAGTGTCACAGGAGAATTACCGGATCTGTGTACACAGTCTCAAGAGCAGTGCGGCTACTGTTGGCGCGATTCTTCTGTCAAAGCTGGCACGGCTCTTGGAGGAAGCAGCCGCAACGGGCAATCTGGAGCGCTTGCGTACCTTGCATCCGGTTTTGATGGAGGAGATTGACCGCCATCATGAGCGGCTGTGTACGATCTTCCCTGAAAATGGCGATGCAATGATCAAAAATGATGAAGAGTTGTGGACCTATCTTGCGATGCTTCGCGGCAATCTGGAGCAGCATGAACTGAGTGTCAGCGATATGATCGTTCGCGAACTTGTAAAATATTCCAGAGGCAAACCGATGGAGCAGGATGTGGGAGAATTGAAAAAACAGGTGGATCTGCTGGAGTTTGAGGATGCTGTTTCCATTACGGATCGGATCATGAAGACGATCAAAGGAGGCGCAGAATGAAACAGATTTTGATGATTGGAAAATTTAATTCTGTTTTTGAAGATATTGCCGCCACCTTGAAACTGAAATATCATGTGCAGATGTGCGTGGATAATCTGGATATGGTGAAGGGGCTGTTAAAGATCAATAAGCCGGACGCAGTCGTGTTCTGCCTGATCGGGCTCGATATGGATGGAAGAAAGATCATGTCAGAGCTGCAGTTTTACCATACCGATATGCCGGTGATCTGTGTCGGGTCGCGGACGGATAAGGGCATATACGGCGAATTTTTCCGGAATACGCAGTTTTGCTGGGTGAGCAGGGACTCTATTAATGAGGAACTGCTCGGGGTGGTGTCAGAGATGTTAAGCGCAGCAGAGAAAAATCGTCCAAAGCAGGCAAGTGGTGAGCGTAAGACCGTGCTTGTGGTTGACGACAACCCGATTTTACTTCGTTCCATGAACGGTATTTTGTCTTCGCATTATGATGTTATGCTTGCAAACTCCGGTACAAAGGCAATGACGATGATTGGTCAGCAAGTGCCGGATGTGGTTTTTCTTGACTGCGAAATGCCGGTCTGTGACGGAAAGATGACCTATAAAATGTTAAAAGATCTGGACGAGATGAAGGATGTACCGATCGTATTTCTGACCGGTATCAATGATGCTTCTTATATTCAGGACGCTTTAAAGCTGCAGCCGGCCGGGTATCTTTTAAAACCTGCCAGTAAGGATCGCATTTTTGAGACGCTGCGACGGGTGCTGGGCTGAGAAAGTTCAAAATAATGAAGTGAAAAGTAGTGAAGCAGCGTATTGAAAATAAGGAGAATTCGTATGATTTTGGGTATGGTAATTGTCATTTTAGGGCTGGTAGCTTTGATCGTAGCGCTTTCGTTTACCGCAGTTGCCAGATCGGATGGAAAGCTTCAGGGGCAGACAAACGGAAAAATTGTTGATATCAGCTATTATCCGGAAGGATTTAACAAGGGGCTGGGAACCGAAGAAGCAGTAGATCCCTCGTACCCGACAAACCGGCAGCAGCATATTGCGGCAACCGTGTACGCTTATGTTGTTGATGGCGTAGAATATCGCAGAGCCACAAACTATCTGATCAATGAAGGTGCAGCGAAAAAGAAAATCGGGCAGGAATGCCAGGTTCGTTACAATGTGAATCATCCGGCAGAAGCATCCATCGCGAAAAGAGGAGTATACAAGACAATTGCAACGGTACTGTATGTTGTTGCAGTAGTACTTAGTGTGATAGGACTGATCGTGATCGTAATTATGTAGCGAAATTTCCGTACTTAACAGTTACAGAATAAAGCTGACCCATGAAGAGTGTTCAGAGGTTGAATCTTTAGGCGTAGCTTCCCATAGGGGAGTTACGCTTTTTCATTTGGAGCTTGTCGACATACTATCTCCATCACAGAAATGGATTGGAATAACGAAAAATTTCTTGATATTTTTTCTATATATGTATACAATATAGTTAATGGAAATTTAGTAAAGTTTATTTTAGTAAATCAAATTTTAGCAAAACATACTAAAACGAATGTGACAATGAGGGTGATTTCATGTTTATTGGAAGAGAAAAGGAATTAGCAGACTTAAATGCGCTGTATGCGACAGACCAATTTCAGATGCCGGTGATCTATGGTCGAAGGAGAGTCGGCAAGTCTACACTTGTCCACAAATTTATAGAGGATAAAAAAGCAGTTGTCTTTACTGCCATAGAGTCTACCATTGACAGAAATCTGGAATTGTTCAGTAAAAGTATTTACAAGACATTTTTGCCGACCATGAATCACATGCCGCCGTTCCAGAGTTTTGATGCGGCCTTTGATTTCTTAACGGAGTATGTCAAAAAGGAGCGATGCGTGGTCGTTATTGATGAATATCCGTATTTGGCAGCCTCCGATAAGAGCATTTCATCCAGACTTCAAAGTTATATAGACGGAGAATGGAAGGACAGTAAGATGTATCTGATTCTATGCGGTTCCTCCATGAGCTTTATGGAAAATCAGGTGCTGGGGTATCAGAGTCCGCTTTATGGAAGGAGAACCGCGCAGATCAAATTGCTTCCGTTTGATTACCGGACATCTGCCTGCTTTGTTCCGGATTATTCAGATGAGGATAAAGCGCTTGTCTATGGCGTGAC
>JALELN010000064.1 GCA_022771765.1 Lachnospiraceae bacterium
AGCAAAGGAGAGTAGACAATGAGTAAAGAAAATGTAATGGAATTTGTGAAAAAGTATACGATGATCATCGTATTAGTGCTTGTAACAGCATTCTTCGCATGGAAGACAGGAGGAAAGATTCTTCTTCCGCAGAATATTAACAACCTGATCGCACAGAACGCATACGTGTTCGTTCTGGCGACCGGTATGTTATTGTGTATCTTAACCGGTGGTAACATCGACCTTTCTGTTGGTTCGGTTGTATGTTTTGTCGGTGCAGTAGGTGCAACACTTATGGAAAACATGGGTGTCAATGTGTGGGTATCCATTCTTGTAATGCTTCTGGTTGGTCTTGCAATCGGTGCATGGCAGGGCTTCTGGATTGCCTTTGTGCATGTTCCGCCATTCATTACAACACTTGCCGGAATGCTTGTGTTCCGTGGACTTTCAAACGTCGTATTGAACGGTTTGACGATTTCTATCAAGAGTCCTGTGTTCATCAATCTTTTTGGTGGTGGTGCAGATTGTTACGTGCCTGACCTGTTTGGTGGCAATGGCTTTAATATTACCTGTATGCTTGCGGGTGTGATTGCAGTGGCTCTCTTGGTTATCATTCAGCTGAAGGGCTATCTCACTAAGAAATCAAAGGGGTATGAGACCGGATCTTTTGCAGCATTGATCGGTAAGATGGTTGTTTTAAGCGCGGTTATTTTATGGTTCGCGTACAGCCTTTCAAAGTATAAGGGAATCCCCACCGCACTCGTATGGGTACTCGTGATCGTATTGATTTATGGTTACATTACATCCATGACAACGACCGGACGTTATTTCTATGCAGTAGGTGGTAACGAGAAGGCTACCAAGCTTTCCGGTATCAACACCAATAAAGTATACTTCCTTGCTTATACAAATATGGGTCTGTTATCCGCACTTGCAGGTATGCTGACAATCGCGCGTATGACTTCCGCACAGCCGACTTACGGTCAGAACTATGAGATGGACGCAATCGGTTCCTGCTTCATCGGTGGCGCTTCTGCATATGGTGGAACAGGTACAGTTCCCGGAGTTATCGTCGGTGCTGTCCTGATGGGTGTCATCAACCTTGGTATGTCTATCATGGGCGTGGACGCAAACTATCAGAAGGTCGTTAAAGGTCTTGTACTTCTGGCAGCCGTTATCTTTGATGTTGTGTCTAAGAAGAGAAGTGAGTAATATTTTTCATTCATACTCCCATAAAAAGGGTGCGTCGGTTTTCCGGCGCATCTTTTTTGTGAAAATTGTCAATTTATTGTTTGATTTAGGGAGAAAATATGATATGATTACTATATCTAAGGACTTATTACACTAATTTAGGGGGTAATCAAATGAATATTCGTGATTTTGTGGATTTAAAGCAATTGGAAGAAATACTTATTTCCTGGTCAAAGGCGACCGGCATGGCAGCCATCGCATTGGACGACAAGGGCGAATATATTAGCGGTGAGATCGGATGCACCGACTTTTGTATGAAATATACCAAAGGCAGTGAGGAGGGTGCAAAGCGCTGTGCAAAATGTGATCAGGAGGGTCGGGATGTTTATTTTTGTCATGCCGGTTTAATGGATTTCAGTAAAGAGATCGTTGTGGATGGTATGCATCTCGGAAAGATTGTTGGCGGACAGATTTTACCGCAGGAGCCGAATGAGGAGAAATTCCGCGCAATTGCAGAGGAGCTGGGCATTGAACCGGATGAGTACATAGAGGCATTGTCTAAGGTACATATCAGCTCAGAGGAGTCCATCCGTGCAGGCGCAGATCTTCTGGGTGTGGTCGTAAACCAGCTGGTTGCGAACGAATATTATCAGTATAAGGACAAACTTGCAACTGATCATGCTTCAGCAAGTTTTGAGAATGTGGTTTCCTACATCCACAATATCAATGCCTATACCAAGAATCTGGACAAACTGGAGAAAAACCAGAAGATTCTTGCACTGAATGCGTCGATCGAGTCTGCCAGAGCGGGTGAGGCAGGAAGAGGCTTCGCAATCGTTGCGAATAAGGTTGGATCGCTTGCGGCAGATTTTGGTGCCTGCAATCATCAGATCAAGGATGAGCTGGAGCATTTGATGGAGGCAGTCGGAGAGATTACCGGACAGAAAATGTAATGAAGAGTTTTAACTGGAAAAATCCCGCCATGCTGTTGTTGGCGGCGTTTATATGGGGCAGTGCCTTTGTTGCGCAGAGTGTCGGTATGGATTATGTGGAGCCCTTTACCTTTAATTGCGTACGCAGTATGATCGGAGGACTGGTACTGATTCCATGTATTTACTTACTTCAGAGGCTGAAATCACCGGAGGAACGTAAGGTGGCAGCGCAGACGGATAAAAAGACACTGCTGATTGGCGGCGTGAGCTGTGGTGTGATCCTCTGTCTTGCGTCAAATACACAGCAGATTGGGATTATGTATACATCTGTTGGCAAAGCCGGTTTTATTACTGCGCTGTATATCGTGATCGTGCCGATTCTCGGCATCTTCCTGAAGCGCCGTTGCGGATGGAAGGTCTGGGTGAGCGTGGTAATTGCCCTTGTAGGTTTTTATTTGTTGTGTATGGTTGGCGGATTTTCGCTGGAGCACGGAGATATCTGGCTGTTGGCCTGTGCGGTGCTCTTTTCCTTCCACATTCTGGTGATTGATCATTTTTCACCGATGGTAGATGGCGTGAAAATGAGTTGCATTCAGTTTTTTACCTGTGGCATTTTGTCAGGTGTTGCAATGCTTGTCAAAGAGACACCGGATCTGAAGAGTATCCTGGCGGCATGGCTGCCGATTCTCTATGCGGGAGTGCTCTCATCGGGCGTGGCATATACGCTTCAGATTGTAGGACAGAAAAATTATAATCCGACGGTGGCAACGCTGTTGCTGAGCCTGGAATCCGTGTTTTCCGTGTTGACCGGATGGGTAGTGCTGCACCAGAAGCTTTCGGTGAGAGAGTTATCGGGTTGTGTTCTGATCTTCATCGCGGTGATTCTGGCACAGCTGCCGGAGCGGGAGAAAAAGGAGACGGAAAGAAGCCTGAAAGCTGAGACATAATAATTGAAATCAAAAAGGATGGTCTGTAAATCAATTCAGAACCATCCTTTTTTTGTTATATTGTATAATTTCAGCTAAAGGTTAACCTCTGCTCTCGGCTTCCACGAGCCGCTCGCCGCAGTAGATTGCGCGAAGCTTGGGCTTCTCAATCTTGCCGGTAGGGTTTCTGGGAATCTCCGCGAAAATAATCTTTTTCGGGCGCTTGTAGCGCGGCATGCCAAGACAGAATTCGTTGATCTCGTCTTCCGTGCAGTTGACGCCTTCCTTCAGCTCAATGACTGCAGCGGCGATTTCTCCGAGACGCTTGTCGGGAAGACCGATGACAGCCACATCGTGAACCGCGTCGTGCTGACGGATAAAATCCTCGATCTGAACGGGATACAGGTTTTCGCCTCCGCTGATAATGACATCCTTCTTGCGGTCAACGAGGAAATAAAAACCGTCCTCGTCCTGCATTGCCATATCACCGGTGAACAGCCAGCCGTCCTTCAATACTTCCGCCGTTGCTTTCTCATCGTTGTAGTAGCATTCCATCACGCCGGGACCCTTGATCACCAGCTCGCCGACATCGCCACGCTTTACTTCTTCGCCGTTTTCATCGCAGATCTTACACTGCCAGCCGTAGCCGGGAACACCGATGGCACCTACCTTGTGAATATTTTCCACACCCAGATGAACGGCGCCGGGGCCGATGGACTCGCTCAGACCGTAGTTCGTGTCGTAGTCGTGATTCGGGAAATATTCTTTCCAGTGGCGGATCAGTGAAGGGGGAACAGGCTGTGCGCCGATGTGCATCAGACGCCATTGATCCAGCTTGTAATCGGAGAGCTTCAGCGCACCGGAGTCCAGCTTTTCTAAGATGTCCTGTGCCCAGGGAACGAGCAGCCAGACAATCGTGCACCCCTCAGCAGAGACAGCATCCAATATGTATTCCGGCTTGGTGCCCTTAAGCAGGACTGCCTTGCTGGCAGAGACGAGAGAGCCGAACCAGTGCATTTTCGCCCCGGTATGGTAGAGTGGCGGAATACATAAGAATACATCGTCCTTCGCTGTGGAATGGTGTTTTTGTTCAACAATGGCAGCATGCATCAGGCTGCGGTGTTTGTGCAGAATTGCTTTCGGAAAACCGGTTGTTCCGGATGAAAAATAGATGGCTGCATAGTCATCATCCGTGATCGATATATCGGGCTTTTTGCTTGAGCAGTTTGCGGCTTCACTGATATAGTCCTCAGCGAAGCTGGGGCAGTCATTTTCTCCAACATAGTAGAGGAGGCGGTTTTTGCTGATTCTGTCAGCAATTTCTTCCACACGTCCGATGAATTCCGGTCCGAAGATCAGAATGTCAGCTTCTGCGAGATTGACACAGTACTCAATCTCGTCGGAAGAGTAGCGGAAGTTTAAGGGAACCGCGATTGCTCCGGTCTTTAAGATGCCAAAATAAATAGGCAGCCACTCCAGACAGTTCATAAGCAGGATTGCTACCTTGTCGTTTTTCTTGATTCCGCGGGAAATTAAAAGATTTGCAAATCGGTTTGCCTTTTCATCAAAGACACCCCATGTGATCTCTCTGCGATAAGCCAGCGCACGGTTCGGCTCCATCAGCTCATATTCTCTCCAGGTCACACGGCGGGTTTCTTCCATGGCGGGATTCAATTCCACTAAGCAGATTTCATCTCCGTAATTTCTGGCGTTATCCTCCAAATACTTTGTAATCGGCATAACGTTTTCTCCATTCTTTTGTATCAGTTAACTTTGACGCTTTAAAGCGCCCGCTGATTAAAGTATACGGACTTTTACAGGAAAAGTCAATTAGAATCTGTGAACAGCAGGGAGTCTCCGTAGTGAAGCTGAAGTTCAAGATCATCAAGGTTATCGGAATCAGAATCTGAGCCGGAACTATCCGGTGATGCGGGGGTCTGGGGCTCCTCTGGCTGCTCCGGTTCATCGGGTTCGGAAGGACTTGCCGGAGTTTGCGGCTGATCGGAGTCAGAGTGATCAGTGGATTGCTGTATCTGTAAATCATCGGAATCGTCTGATTCGGAGTCTGTGGCTGTGTTTGCACGCTCCTCCAACAGATCATTCAGCGTATCTTCGAGAGAATCCGATTCGTCTGTCCCGGCATCCTTTTCTGATCCGGCATCTTCGCCGGTGCTTTCGTCAGCTGAGCCGGTTTCCTTGTCGGAGTTATCACCGGAAGTCTCAGCGGAATGGATTGCCTGTAATTGTTTCAGGGCAGCAGGCGCATAGCGGCTGACGATCAGCAGCAGAAGAAGCAACGCAGATGCAAATAGGAGTATACGTGTCGGCGAGCGGCGCACGGATTCCTTTGGAAAGTGGATATTTACGTCCAGCATGCGCCAGATGCGTTCCTGCTCACTTTTGGAGAGGGGTGATGTGGTGGAATGCATCTGTTGTCTGACAGAGGGTTTCGGCAGATCTTTTCCGATGGAGAGCTGTTCATAGCGCTCCATCATCAGATGGGAAATCCAGTGCTCCAGATTAGCTGAGGGTGTGTATTCGGGCAGATGCAGATAGAGATACTGGTAAAAATCCACCATAAACCGGCATGCATCCTCGTGCGAATCATAAAGTAGCAGGGCGCTGCTGTAGATATATTGTGAGGTGCCCAGATAAAATGAGCGGAAAGCAGATTTGGAGCCTTCTGCCATCTGTCGAAGTGCTTTTTTTAGTGCTGCATGTTCTGCCATGAATGTCATCTCCCTCTCAAACGCTGTAGAATGGTAACCGGTTTGACTATACACAGTATAAAATCTTTTTCAGGTGCTTGCAAGAGAGGATTTTGCGTGTTACACTAGCGGTAGTGACTGGGTACTGCGCCCGGCTCGCGACGCATAAGATGACGGGATGAGATGCCGGATCGGAGGATCATATGAACTTTAATACGGGGGATGTGAATGAGAAAAAGGAACAGCCGATGCAGATGATCTGTTCGGGGATTCTGCGCAAGGACGGAAACAAGATCATTTACGTGCGATTTGAGCGGGGAAAGGATTTTGCGGAAGGCTCCCTGCCGGATGCGAAGATTACCTCCCACAGAGGCTTTTCGCAGGATGAGATCAGAAAATTTGAGGAGTATATGGCTGAGAATCGTTTTTCGATTATCGAACAGGCAAAATCGGTGAATCTGATGAAAAATTTTATGAAATAAATACCGGGAAATGTAAGTAAATCTTGACAAGTGCAGTATATATAGCTATAATTATTAAAGTAATTATTATGTTTGATGAAAAATTCGCTCTTATTTTTCATAAAAACTTCCTTCTTACGCAAAGAGGCCCGCTGTTTCAGCGGGCTTCTTTATTGTCTTTCCAGGTCTTTGGTGACGCAGGTGTCTGTATTTAACGGAGTTTATAATAGACGGCTGTTCCCTCGTTCAGATAGCAGGCCGAAAAACCGTTGCGCGTCCTGCAGAAATAGATTTCCACGACAGAAGGAGCATCCGGCACATCGGAAGACAAAAGGTCACTGTCGTCAAAGCAAAATTCCATGCCCTCGCTACTACAGAAGGCGTAGGCAGTGCGGCTGCCGTTGGAGGCAGTCTGGTAGGATTGCGGTTCGATATCGAGACGGACCGCCTGCTTTTGTTCCAGAATCTGAGTGCCGTGCATGGCTGTGAACAAATAGAGCAGGGCAGCTGTGAGGTATCCGGCGACCAGAACTGCAAAAATGGGGGCGGTGCGAATTGATTTTTGTCGTTTCATTCGCAGGATGATGGACATATTCAGTGCAAGTGTAGCAACTGCGATAATCAGGAACCAGAAAAAAATACTCATGAGTCGTTGTCCTTTCAAGAATCGTTGTATCCCGTATCACAATAAAGATACTTTTTTATCATAGCGGATTCAGTTGCGCTGTGTCAAGGTGTGTTTTGTGACTTGACAGGTTGTGCGCAGTTAGTGGCAGGCGGTGAAATAGATTGCCGCGAATGTTTTCGGCTTGTCGGTTTACCGGATTTGGAGTATAATAAAAGCAACATATTTATAGATGGCACATGTAAAGATATACAGCAGGAAAGGACTATGGGGATGGGGATAAATTTAAATTACGGACTGCTTGCTTTTACACTGATTTTCACGGCATTTCTATTGCTGCTCACGTGCATCAATCACAGCCGTGACACGAAACGTTATCGGATACTGAAGCTGAGTCTGTGGATCTTACTGGCGAGCCAGCTGTTTGATGTTTTGCGTCTGGCGGTGACTGGTGGGGAAGTGATGTATCCGGAGCCGGTGATTTATGTGATTTTTGTTGGCTATTATCTGACGGCGGCAACTGTTATGATTCTCATTATCATGTATATGCTTATGCAGTTTCCGCAGCTTGCAGGGCGTTCACAGCTGTTATACACAGTCTTTTTTATATGCGAGTGTACGGTTACGGTCCTGATCTTGTCGACAAATCTGACAGGCTTTCTCTATTCGATAGAAGGAAAACAGTTGGTCCCGGGCATTGGCGTCGGCGTGTTTTTTGCGGCGCGTCTGATTGCGCTGTTTGGATTTCTTGTTATGGTTGGATGTTCGCGAAGCTTTTTATCACAAAAGCTGTTCCAGAACTGGATAGCGATGCTTGTGCTGGCGGTGGGTATTCATTTGATGCCGCTATTTTTGAAGAATCTGAGCGTGTTTGGCCTTTTTGCGAATGTATTCTGGACAGATGTGTTCTTCCTGTTTCACAGCGGAACGTATGAGGAAGGTACTGCGCGCATGGGTGCCGATATGTATCGCAGTGAGCTGGGTTATCGGCTGTCAAAGAAGAGAGATTTTTATGTATTTGAGATACAGATCCGCAATTATGAACAGCTCGTGGAACGGAGAATCTACAGTGAAGAGGAACTGGATGGCTTCTATAGCAGATTGGCGACGAAGCTGACGGGTGTGAAGCGGGGCGTGATGGTATTTCAAAAAAAGCACACCAGCCTTGGCGTGCTCGTTTCACGTATGAATTCCGGTGAGGCAGCAGAAATGGCCGAAAAGATGAAAAACTGGATCGGGGAATTTTTCTCAGGCAAGCTGGTCTTCGGCATAGCAGCTGTCAGGTGTCCCGCATATGTATCTGAGTTCGTGGATGTGGAACGCATGTTGAGATTCTTACAGAAAAAATGTCCTGTCAATAATTTTTATTTTTGTGAGGAGCCGGATTATGAGGAGTTTGTCGAGCGGGATGAGATCCTCCGGCTGCTGCACGATATGCATCTGGACAAGGAGGATGTAGTTCTTTTCGGACGCCCGATTATTGGAGGCAGGAGTCCCCGTGTCAACTACTTTGAGATTCTCTGCCGTCTGCAGATTGCCGGTAATGGGATCCTTCATTCTGAGCATGTGATCCGGCTGGCGGAACAGTATGGATATATACATGACGTGAATATGGCGGTGCTCGCAAAGGTCTGTGATTTCCTTGTGACGGATACCGCGATTAGAGAGGGGATTCGCGTGTCGTTGCATATCTCCAGTGAGGAATTGAAAAATCCGGGCTTTGCTAAGGATGTGCTGGCAATTGTCAAGGACTATGATCTGTTGCCGGAGGTGCTGGGATTTGAGGTGACAATGGTGCCCGGTGAGAGAGATGTCGAGCGGATGCGAGAGGAAATGCGCCTCTTGCGTGGGCAGCAGATTGTGTTTGTACTGACGGATGTGGATCCCACGACTGTGAATTTTGAGGCTGTGATGAAGCTGCCCTTTGAGATGATTAAATTTGAGCGCCACTGCATCAAACGCGCGTCTGAACAGACGATGTATTATGATGTTGTTGGTACGCTTGTTGATCTGTTTAGGGAGCAGGGATTCCTTGTGGCGTTTAAGGGTATTGACAATGTGCAGCTGGAGGAGGTTGCCATCTCGCTGGGCGCAGATTTTCTGCAGGGCGAGAAATATACAAAGCCGTTTCCGGTTGAGCGGATCGAAGAACAGTCGGATCTGGAGGTTGTGTTTTAAGTGAATTTGTGTTCAGGAGCCAAAAGGCGTAAGTTTGGCTTCGGATCGTTTTGAAAGGATGGATTTATTTATGCAGCATCAGTTGACGAAGCAGGATATTCAAAAGATGGAGGAGGAGATCGAGTACCGCAAGCTTGTTGTGCGAAAGGAAGCACTGGAAGATGTAAAGACAGCGCGTGCGCATGGTGATCTGAGTGAGAATTTTGAGTATAAGGCAGCGAAACAGTTTAAAAATCAGAATGAGAGCCGCATCCGCTATCTGGAGCGCATGATCAAGACCGCAGACATTATCGACGATGCCTCTGCGGAGGATGAGGTAGGTATTCATAATACTGTGACTGTCTATATCGAGGAGGATGATGCGGAGGAAACCTATCGGATCGTGACAACGGCGAGGGGTAATTCGCTGAAAGGGATGATCAGTATCGAATCTCCACTGGGAAAAGCGCTGATGGGGCATAAGGTCGGAGACCGGGTACTCGTGGAGGTAAATGCGGACTACAGCTATTATGTAGTGATCCGGGCGATCGAAAATACGCCGGAGGATGAATCCGAAACACTGAGAAAATTTTAAAAAATCATAAAAAGAGATACGTTTTCTGCTCGATTGCCCTTCCAC
>JALELN010000086.1 GCA_022771765.1 Lachnospiraceae bacterium
TGAACAGGGAATGTGAGACATCATGTATTGGCAGTGCACTTTGGAGCGGCTGGTACTTAGTGACCGTATTTTGGTCACTTATGTACCACTGCCAGCGACAAGTAGCGGGAGCGTGCCTGCCATACATGTGCTCACATGACCAGGAACGTAACGTAAATAGTTTCGCAACTGCCTGCTTATAAACAAAAAGCGAGGAAAAAAGTATGATAATCTGGTTGGAATTGGTGTTTCAAAGTATTGCGCTGGGTGTAGCGCTGGCGATGGACGCGTTTTCGGTGTCCATGGCAAACGGGCTGAATGATCCCGGTATGAAAAAGAAAAAAATGTGTGTGATCGCGGGAACGTTTGCAGGATTTCAGTTTGCAATGCCGATGATCGGGTGGTTTTGCGTGACGACGATCAAGGATATTTTTTCGATGTTTGAAAAATTAATTCCGTGGATCGCGCTGATACTGCTGCTTATTATCGGCGGGAAAATGCTGCTCGATGGTATCCGGGGCGGAGATGAAGATGAGGAAAATTCTTCTGAGCTTGGTGTGAAGCTGCTGATCGTACAGGGCATTGCCACCTCCATTGACGCGCTCTCCACCGGCTTTACCACATCCGCTTACAGCGCGTTTCAGGCATTTATTTCTTCTTTGATCATCGCGATCGTGACATTTGTGATCTGTATTGCGGGTGTGAAAATTGGAAAGAAATTTGGCGTGAAGCTCGCGGGAAAAGCGCAGATCCTCGGCGGTGTGATTCTGATTCTGATCGGGCTCAAGATCTGTTTTATCGGGTAGCGCATGTAATTAAGGTTTTTGTTTGACGGGAAGTATGCTATACTGAATAAAACAGATCCGGAAGAAAAGTGAGGAACAACCGATGAGATTAAATGCGATTTTGGGGAAAGAAAAACTGACGCTCTCCTTTGAGGTATTTCCGCCGAAAACTGACGCGGATTTTGAGAGTGTGAAAAAAGCGGCGTACAATGTGGCGGCGCTGCATCCGAGTTATATGAGCGTGACCTATGGTGCAGGGGGAAGCACCAGCAAACATACTGTTGCCATCGCAGAGGGTATCCAGAAGGAGTATGACGTGCCAACCATCGCGCATCTGACCTGCGTGGGAGCGACAAAACAGTCGATCCGCGAGGCTCTTTCGAATATGCAGCGCGCGGGTGTAGAAAATGTGCTGGCACTGCGCGGTGACCGCCCGTCATGGATGGAGGGAGAGCCCTTTACTGATTACCATTACGCCTCCGAGCTGGTGGAGACGATCAAAGAGTTCGGTGGATTCTGCGTGGGCGGTGCCTGCTATCCGGAGGGACACCCGGACGCTGCAAATAAGCGGGAGGATATTCGGAATCTGAAAAAGAAAGTGGATGCGGGCTGCGAGTTTCTGACAACGCAGATGTTTTTTGACAACAATATTTTTTATAATTTCTTATATCGTGCCAGAGAGGCGGGGATCAATGTGCCGATCATTCCGGGTATTATGCCGATCACCCGCGCGTCACAGGTCAAAAATGCCGTGAAGCTGTCCGGC
Source organism: Lachnospiraceae bacterium (assembly GCA_022771765.1). Lineage (GTDB taxonomy): Bacteria > Bacillota > Clostridia > Lachnospirales > Lachnospiraceae > W0P33-017. The sequence continues at coordinate 1,531 of JALELN010000086.1, forward strand.
TGCAATATGCCGGAGCGCTTTATCAATATCGTGGATCATTTCGGCAAGGACAAGGATGCGATGCAGCAGGCGGGCATTATTTACGCCACCGATCAGATCATTGATCTGATCGCCAACGGGATCACGAATATTCATGTGTATTCCATGAATAATTCCAGGGTTGCGCAGGGCATACAGGAAAATCTGTCCGAGATCCTCAAATCTTAAATTTTTATAAAATGGCTTTACAAACAAAAAAGATGTGCTATGATTAGCATATCTTTTTTTCGTATACAATTTTAATTCACTGCCGTTCGGCAGAAATTTTTCCCGGAGTAAGACAACCAGACTACGGAGGTATTTGATTGTCTGAAAAGAAAATCATTGGTCTGTTTGGCGTCGGTCAGACAGATATCTGTATCTATGTGGCTTCCATCCTGCAGAACATGGGGTATCGTGTCTGTGTGGTGGACAATTCCTATGAGCAGGCGATGCATTACTGCATTCCGCATCCGGCGGAAAAGCTGCTCACGATTACCTATAAGAAAATTGATTATGAACGGCTGATTCCGGCAGACTCCTGGCAGGAAAAAGACTACGACTATCTGATCGTGGATCTGGGCGTCTGGCCGTCGGAGGAGGCACTGAGAGCGTGCACAGAGATCTTTCTGGTGATGGACTGCGCTGTTGCGCAAATTTATCGCTACAGGGAACTCATGAAACGCGCGGCGTTGCCCATGAGCGTCATTTTGCGGGATGTGTGTGCGGAGGCAGTTAGTGCCAGACGTGTGTTTGGTATGCTGCAGGAGGAGAACTGCTTTGTGGTGGATTCCTACGTGCTTCCCTTGAGCGAGGAGGATATCGCCTGCCGCTTTTATATGCAGTATCAGGGCTATCAGAGCTTTTCGCATCTGTCTGTGCCTTTTGAAAAAATGCTGGTGAAAATATGCAGAGAGCTTTGCGGATGTGAGGATTCGATTGTCTGGCGCAGTTTCAAGCAGGCAAGAAAAGGAGCATGCGCATGAAGATCGTATTCTGGGGTGCCAGTCGCGGGTGCGGTACGACCGGCAATATGACAGCGTTGGCGAGCTATTTTGCTCTGAGTCTGAATCATCGGAGTATCTGTATGCAGCCCAAGGTGGGTGTCGGTGATCTGGAAAATTATTTCTGCCCGTGGGAAAAGCGTTCCATACTGAGAGAAGAGAGCATGTATTATGCACTGGAGGGAATGGATTATCTCATCTGGCAGGAGCAGCATCACAGACTGGATACGGCATCATTGAAGGAGAGCATGGTGCCGCTTTTAGACCAGCGGCTGTTTTATCTGCCGGGCGGTTCCAGAGAAAAGCCAGGGCTCTATCCGACACAGACAGCAGAATTACAGCGGCGGATATTGAAACATCTGGAAGAGTATGCAGAGTTTATCTTTATCGATATTGGCAGTGAGAGGGATGATTTTGCCTTCAGTATGCTGCAGCGGGCAGACGTTGTTGTGGTGAATTTTTCCGGAGAGCAGAAAGAGCTGGAGCACTTTTTTGGCTCGCAGTTCCCGTGCCGTGGAACAGTGGTCTATCTGCTGTCAAATTACAGCAGCGATCAGGTGTATAATTGTGAAAATCTGCAGCGAATCTATCGTATGGACAGGCAGAGTATATGTTGTATTCCGGCAAATCCCCAGTTTGCGCAGGCGTGCGCAAGGGGAAGGGTGGAGCAATATATGAAGCTGTGCTGCCGCAACAGGGGAAGTGGCCGGCGCAATGAGCCGTTTATTGCCGGGTTACGGCAGGTGGCAAATCTGATTCTGGAGGCTAACGTATATGAATGAACGGATGATGGATAATACCAGGCGCAGGCAGGTGGACGTGATGCCGGACCTGGAGGGCATGGTGCGCCGGGTTGGTGAGCATGTGAACCGCATTCTGAGGGAAAATCTGTATGAGATGAATCTGGATGCCGCGCGGCTGAAGCGCCTGACACGTCAGAAAAAGGAACTTCGGGAAAACCTGTCGCGATGCGGTGTGGGTGATGACCTCGCAAAGGCATACGTGCTGGAGTTTTTGCAGGAGAGTCTGCTGAAGCTGTTTCATCTGAATGAGCAGACGATTGATGAGGTGTTCTATTTTCGTGATACGGGACAGAAAAATCCGGAGTATCTGTTTGACCGGCTGCTCTATCTATATAAAAAGAAGCACAGACAGGAGGCACTTCGTGTTCTGATTGAGGAGAATGGACTTCTGGAAGGAACAAAAAACTGCATTTCGGAAAAAGAGATCTGTAGTGCTTATGAAAGACGAAAAAGACCATTGTCGTTTGTAGAAAAGCTGGAACTTCTGACATGGAAGGTATACAGTGCCTACAAGGGTCTGGGAATCATCGATGAATTGCGGGATATGAATATTGACGGTGTCTCCGGCGGCGTGTCGGGTGAGCCCGGAGATTATCACAGTGTATGGATGTTCTATCAGGGGCGCAGTGTGCATTTAGCATTTCTTGACTTTAAGAGTGAGCGGGAACTGGAGCGCATCTGTCGCAGTATCTGTCGCTATGAACAGCCGGGTGAGCTGTCGAGGGCGCGGGGCTATCTGGTGCATGAGATGGCAGATCATTCCCGCGTGGTCGTGGCGCGTCCGGATTTTGCGGAGAGCTGGATGTTTTTTGTACGAAAGCTGGGAGCGGGCGGAAAGAGAGCGCTTGGAGAATTATTTTCGCAGCCGGGAGCACAGTCCGCGGTCACGTTACTGCAATGGCTGGTCAAAGGATGCAGGGTGGTAGGTATCACCGGTATGCAGGGCTGTGGAAAGACGACACTGCTTATGGCGCTGGTGGAGAGCATTCCGCCGGAGTATACGCTGCGTGTGCTGGAGCTTGCGTTTGAGTTGCATTTGAGGCGATGGTATCCGGAACGGAATATTGTTACGTTTCGCGAGACCCCGACGATCGATGGCTGGGAGGGTCTGGAACTGCAAAAAAAGACGGATGGAGCCGTCAGCATTATCGGCGAGGTGGCATCGGCACGGGTAGCAGCGTGGATGGTGGAGAGTGGTCAGGTAGGCTCGCTGTTCACATTGTTCACACATCACGCCAAGACGACGCGGGCGCTTATATTGTCCCTGCGGAACAGTCTGTTAAAGGAGGGCAGTTTTTCCAATGAACGGGTTGCTACGGAGCAGGTGGTCAGTGTGGTCAATTTTGATGTACATCTGCATCTGGACCGTGAGGGCAGACGTTTTATTGAACGGATCACACAGATCCGGGAGGCTCCGCAGACGCAGGAAGGGTATGAACTGGTGGATCTGATTGTGTATGAGGATGGTATCTATCAGAGGAAAAACCGGCTTGATGCGACAACGCGCGCGCAGATGGAGCACTGGCTGAGTGAGGAGGAAAAGGAGGCGTTTCGTGCAGCTGATCTTTAATCTGATACTGGAGCTT
>JALELN010000087.1 GCA_022771765.1 Lachnospiraceae bacterium
AGTCTGTGATGAATGTCGAGTTCTTCATGAAATAATCTTTTCAGTAAATTCTTTATGCTTTTCATGCTATATTCTCCTTTGTTCACTGCGCCGCAACGCATATCATAGACGATTTCCAAAAACTACTATTTCTCTATCATACCCAACAAGGTCAAAGAAGTAAACTAGCCAAAAGGATAAGTTTTGAATTTTCTAAGAAAAGAAACCCGGATGAACATCAAATGTCCACCCAGTGTGATAAAATTCTTTAGTTTACTTTGATCGTCATCTTGACAGTCTTTTTTGTACCGTTCTTTAAGGTGACTACCGCCTTAACTGTGGCGGTTCCGGCGTTCACCATCGTGTATTTTCCGGTCTTTGTATTCAGCTTGTAAATGTATAACTTTTCACCCGGAATGATCTCGTCGGCATTCGCCTGTACCTTTTCCGTGGTGGAGCCGTCCGTTTCTACCGTAGTAGTTGTGGTGACGGTATTGCCGTTGGCATCCGTCTCGGTCGTAGTAGTCGTGGTGGAACCATCCTTGTTCGTGGTGGTTGTGGTATTGTCTGAATCAGCAGGCTGATCCGCAACTCCACCTGCCGCGCTGCCGGCTGATCCGCCGGAACTGCCGCCGCTATCGGTGTTTCCGCCACCGGAAGGTTTTGTGGCGATCGTCAACTCTGCGTTTGTAAAGGTGAGGGTGTAATTGTCTCCCTCCGGAGCAGTCAGACCACTGATCAATATCTCATAGGTTCCGGCTTTCGTGTTGTCCGGTTCCTGTCCGTATGACATGGACACCGTACCGCCCAAAGCATCGGTTCCGCATAAGCCCGTGACGGTATAGTCCGTTCCGGCTGTCGGGTTTTCCAGGCTTGGAACAGCATCACCGACATAGATACTCTTATTCTTTGCTGCTACGGTGACCGGTGCCTTGGTGATCTCAAAGCTGTATCTTGCTGTTCCCACATAATCATCAGATATGATAGTAAATACTGCCTGGTAGCTGCCTGCATCTGTTGGAGCAGCCGTCAACGGAATATATGCGATCATATCATCAGAAGCATTGTCGACTTTATAATAAGTTACGCTAGTTTCACCGGTTACCGCTGTACCGTCCGCGGTCTTCCATACCGGTGTGCCTGTATATGAGTAGGCTGCTGCGTTATAGGCACGGTTGCCACAGGTCACGCCGGAAAGGGTTACCGGTATAGGTTCCTCTGCCACTCTCAGGTCATCCAGACAGAAGGACACACCTTCGGTTCCTTCAAATCTGACTACCACCTGTGAAGCATCACTTGCAAGGGTAAAGGTTCCCGTCACCTTCTGCCATTCATCTGCATTCAGGGTCACTTCCTTGTCCGGTGTCACCACAGCACTGGACATCCAGTCTCCTATCACGCTCAGGGTTACAGTTCCTGCTATTTCTCCCTCTGCAAGCTTTGCATAATATGAATACTCATATGTCTTTCCGCCTTTTATCAGCGCTGCTATTCCTTCGCCCACAATCTGGCACTGCGCCTTATCGCCTATGTTTGCCGGATTTGCCTGTACATAATAATCTCCGCAGTCAGCAGCAGGCTTTGCTGCTTCTCCGTATGCTCTTCTGGGGATATTGGTCTGTCCCCATGATGCATCGTTCCACCACCAAAGATCTCCAGCATCATTTGCTCCTTCAAAGCTGGTATTATAATCAGATAATATATTTGAACTAACAACTCTATCCGGTTCCGCCCTTGCTGTTACCGGAAGCATCGTTCCAATCAGGCAGATGCTCATAAGAAGGGCGGGCCAACGTTTTCCGCGCCTTGCCAGATGTCCTTTCTTATAAAATTTCTTCATTGCAATCTCCTCCATTCTTACAGGCTTTTCGTGCATAGCCTGACATTATGTTTGGTGTTTTTTCTTCAACAATACTTCAACTGAAAATCCATAAATTTTTTGTGGTACAATCAACTTATCAATGAAGTTAGGAGAGAGGAATACCCATGCCCAATTTGGAAAGATTTTTTAAAAGACATCATATAGAAGTAGAGGACATTCTCTATATATACCACCGTGACAGAAAAAGTGTGATCTGCTCTGCATCCGGAGAGGAAGCAGCTTCCACTATCCCCATGCACGAGTTACTGGCGTTCCTGCCGGAGGAGGAGTTTTTATCCATTTCCAGAAACGCCATCGTCCGCCGTGACAAGATTCTTAACATCAGCAAGGATGGTGTTTACACCATGCCGGATGGGAAAACCTTTCAGGGCAGAACTAGATACTTAAGTACCCACAGACGGCTCAGAAAGGAGATGCATTTTGATGCACCCCTGCCCCAGATAGAAGTTCTTCCCCCATTAAGCTTTTTTGAAAAATGCAGTATCCTGGACGATATGCCCATTGCGTACTGCGTGATTGAGCTGGTATTTGATGCGGACGGTCATGGCGTGGACTTTGTTTTCCGCTACTGCAACAAGCACATGGAAGTCGTAGAGGGCATCCCCGTGGAAGAAATGTTAAACCGTTCTTTTTATGAGGTGTTCAAGAATGGGGACAGAAAATGGCTGATCTCTTACGCAGATGTAGCCTTAAACGGGGTACAGCGCACACTCCATGATTACAGTCCGGAGATTGACAAGAATCTCACGATCTACTGCTATCAGCCACAGCCGGGGTACTGCGCCTGTGTGCTGGTGCCGGAGTAGGCTGCTTTTACTCCGCTTTATTCTCCGTTTTTTATAAACGACAAAAAAACGGACAAACATCAAATGTCCGTCCGTGTGATAAGATCTACTCACTGCTTTTGATTTTCCGCAGATTTTATTTACGATTCCAACTGTTTCAATAATCGCTCTACTTCACTCCTTAACTCAGGCAAATCACTTTGTATCGTATCCCATGCAGACTGATAGTCCAAATTGGAATATTGGTGTGCAAAAATATCTCTTATGCCGCACCACGCTTTCCAAGGGATCTGTTTCTCTTGTAGCCTCAAATCTTCAGAAATAACTTTACACAATTCTCCAATCTGCAAAATACACATACAACAAGCATTTTGGAAAACAGAACATTTCACAAATTTATTGTATTCATTTCCAAACATCTCACAAGCTTCTGTCACCTGACTGCAATACTCCAAGATTTTTTTCAAAATCCATACATCTTTACTCTTCATATAACAAAATCTCCGTTCCGGCAATACTGTCATGAAATTCTTTCTCTATTCCTGCCGTTGTAACAAGATCGACCGATAACTGTAGCGCATCTTCAACGCGTTGCCGCATTCCTGAAAGGCCAAGCAATGACATAGGCTTACCCTTTTCAACCAGCAAATCTATGTCACTATTTTCATTTGCCTTTCCTTTTGCATAAGAACCAAATAAATATATTCTTTTTACTCCATAATCACGTGCAATCGGTGTCACTGCTGACTGAATTGTAGGAATATCTACCATCTGCATCACTTCCTGTTCTATTTCCATCTGAATATCTAGTATATATATTTTACACCCTATAAATTATTATTACAATTTATTTTTATTTCCACCTCACAGCAGCCGTCTGTTTCTGGCTTCCGTCACTGCGGCAGCCTTATTGTTGACTCCCAGCTTTTTGTATGTCTCCTGATTGTAATATTTCACGCCTGCCTTTGACAGCCCCAGCTGCTCCGCGATTGCTTCCACCGACAGTCCCTCTGCCTGCAACCGCAGAACCTTCAATGCCTTATCGCTCAGGATCACATTTCCCTCCTGTTTTTCCTTTAAGTATGCCGGATAAAAGCCTGCCATCTGCTCACATTCCTCCATGACCTGCTTTTTGAATTCCGGATCCTGCCACGTCAGCGGCGCAGCTTTGAAAAGCTCCCAGATGGCTGCGCCTTCCTTTGACAGGATCCGCACAAAGTGATATTCCTCCGCCCTTGTCACTGCCTCCTGCAGCTTTTCCAGCCAGCCATCCTTTCTCATGCGGTACATGGCGATCGCTGCCAGTATATTTACTTCCATTGTAATGTACGTCCGGTGCATTTTTTCTGCATAAAATCGCATCTTATCCAGTAACAGCAATGCTTTTTCCTTTCGTCCTGTCGCCAGATAGACACGCACCTTTGTCAGATAGCGATAGCGCTCCATGGTACTGAATTCCGCATCTTCATCCGGTGCCTCCTCCAGCCACTGATAGGCTTCGCTGATCCTACCGGTATACAGGTCCATGCGCACCGACATGGCCCGGATATTCGGCAACAGCTTCGGTGCTTCCTGCTCCGCTACCTGCCGAAAGCTTTCCAGCATATCCACCGCATCCGCCATGCGGTTATTCAGCATGGACAACTGTGCCAATATCCCGACTGCCACAAAGACCTGCTCCGTCTTACCACCGCTCTCTGCCTGCATCCTTCCGTTTCCTGCAAGGGATGCCACTTCATAATCATCCCCACCCTTTTCAAAAAAGCTCTCCGCAAGTGCCAGATTGACTAGTCCTTTTCCATATTTTCCAAGCACGAGGCTGATAATCTTTCCGATGCTCTTTGCCAGCTCCTGATCCTTTTTGCTCCACTCACAAAAATCTTTTCCTCCATTCATCATGGAAGGCAGATTGCTCGTAACAGAAAACTCCGGGAGCACCAGCTTCCGCTCCATCAGAAGCACTCCCGCGCGCTTCAACAGATCGGTCATCCGTATGATTCCCCGATGGGGCAGAGCAATATCCAGATACAACAGTCTGCTCTCCGCTGCCCTTTTCTGTCCTCCGGTCTTTTCCTTTGCATATGCGGCAAGCTCCTGATACCAGCGCTCGCTTTCCTCTTCGTTTAAAAGCATGGACTGCAGCATACTCATGCCGGCCATCAGCTCCACACTCTCCCGGATCTTTTCCTCAGGCAATGACAGATAATAGCGTCTAAGCTCAAAATATTCACCCGACGCCGGATTGCTTCTCATGTTTTCAATCAGAATACGCGAAATTCCCTCCTCATTGTGGCACATTTCATACATGCGAAGCGCCTCAGGCACATTTCCTTCTATCTCATAGCTGTTTCCGGCGCTGTAATACAGCTCCCGGATGTAATCCTGCGAATATTTCGCATTAAGTCTCCGACGCATAGAGTATTTCATGGGTCTGCGCAACTCATAAATACTCTGCTCATTCTCTCTGATCTCAATCAGAAAATTTCCGGTCTCCTGTGCCTGTCGGATGAGTTTTCCCGCCTCTTTTTTCTTTGTAATCTGTTGTGCCATCTGCAAATCAAACCGCTCTACGATACATACAGCTTCGAGAAACTCCTGCAGTTCCACACCCCACTGGTCATATACATGGACTTCAAAATAATCCCACAAATCCATTCTGGACTTCTCGATGGCACAAAGCTCTGCATCTGCCTTGTCCTTTACTGCATCTGCCAGGGAAATGTCCTGCAGTCTCATTGCTACAATTCGAAGATATAGCGGATTACCATGCCCCAGTTTCCAAACCCGCTTACATGCAGCTTCCGTTGGAAACAGCCCCCATTGCTCCAGATACTGCCCCTGCTCCTTTTCGGTCAGACACAGTTCTTCTTCTCCGATCGTCACAAAAATATAACGAACAAAGGCCGATTTCAGCCATTTGGGCATTGGTGCTCTGGAAATCAAAATGAGCCAGACATCCTTTCTGGCACTCAGTTCTCCGATAAGCTGCCCGCAGGCACTCCTGACCTCCTCTGTTTCCAGCAAATGCAGATCATCAATCACAACTATCGTCTGTGTATCTGTTTTTTCCGGCACAAGCCTTGCAATTTCATCGATTCCGGTATCAGCCACGGTAGTATAACAGTACCGTTTTCTTCCCAGAAAATCCGCCACAAAAGTGGTCTTTCCGCTTCCTGTACTGCCGTAGAGATACACCGTCTGTTTTGTACTCTGGGCAGCTTTCATCTTCTCCCCGGCTGCCTGCGGACGTACATAGCGCTCGTCCACCATAGGCTTCTGTATTTTTTTCTCCGACATGAAAGCCTCCTTTCCGTACAAGTTTTTCACGTACTCTTATTTTCCCTATGATTATACCCGACTGGAACAGGAGAAGTAAACTAGCCAAACGGATAGACTTTTCTATTTGACGCACACCATATATTTTCATTATATCTGTAGGGAAAGATCATTTATTATCACCTATCATCTGATAAATGTACTTCATATCCAGATGCTCTCTGAACGATGCAGCCAACAGTTCGAACTGCTCCTCACGATATGTGGCAAGCGACTGACCGACTGTTTCATCCAGTGTGATGCCACGCCGTTTTGCGAGCGCAGATGCCAGCGCCTGAACCATACCTTCCGCATCGAAGAAACCATGCACATAGGTACCATACACTGTTTCGGATGCAGCGCCGTCTACCTTTTTTGTGGCATGTATTTCATCCATAAGCTCTGTGAAAGGATGGATCTGCACTCCGGTGTTCGGCCATTTGCCGTACTCAGTCTCCACACACAGCGTCGTCTCACCCATATGAATCTCGTATCCCTCGATCGCACAACCGGAGAGCCCTGCAAGCGCGCCGCGGATGGACGCAATATTTCCTTGCACGCAGGTTCTCGTCTTTTCTTTTGTAAAAACAGTCTGTATCGGCAAATATCCCAGCCCTGTCATCTCGCCGCCTGCCTCGACATACTCCGGATCGGTCAGCCGTCTCCCCAGCATCTGAAAACCTCCACAGATGCCGAACAAAATACTGCCTCTCTCATGCGCCTTTTTCATGACTGCCTCCATGCCCGAAGTCCTAAGCCAACGCAGATCATCCATCGTATTTTTCGTGCCGGGAAGAATGATCAGATCCGGCGTACCTAGCTGCAACGGTCGTTCTACATAGCGCAAAGAAATGTGCGCTTCGTGCTCCAACATGAGAAAATCGGTAAAATTAGAGATATGAGGCAGCCGGATAACCGCCACATCCAGAACACCCTTTTTATCATGGTTCGTCAGTCGCTCGGACAAAGAATCCTCATCCTCAATGTCGATGTTCAGATAAGGGGTCACCCCCACCACCGGTATCTCACAGAATTTTTTTAACTGCTCGATGCCCGGATCAAGGATCGACTTATCCCCGCGAAACTTGTTAATCACAAGCCCTTTGATACGCCCCCGCTCCTCCGGCTCCAAAAGTGTCACCGTTCCGACAAGCTGCGCAAACACGCCGCCACGATCGATGTCTCCCACCAGCAGCACCGGTGCATCCACCAGATTGGCCATGCCCATATTTACGATATCATTTTCCTTCAGGTTGATCTCTGCCGGAGATCCCGCACCCTCGATCACGATGATATCATTTTCCGCCGCAAGGGAATCATAGGCTTTTTGTATGTCGGGCAACAAACTCTTTTTAAAGTCAAAGTAATCTCTGGCGCTCATATTTCCGCGCACTTCGCCATTTACGATCACCTGCGAACCCACATCACTCATGGGCTTTAACAAAATCGGGTTCATGCGCACGGAGGGCTCGATCCCTGCCGCCTGCGCCTGTACGACCTGCGCCCGCCCCATCTCAAGCCCTTCCTTCGTGATAAAAGAATTGAGTGCCATATTCTGTGATTTAAAGGGTGCCACCCGATAGCCATCCTGCTTGAAGATCCGGCATAATCCCGCGACGAGCAGACTCTTTCCGGCTCCCGACATTGTGCCCTGTATCATGATATTTTTTGCCATTTTATGATTCACTCCCAACCCGTGTTTTCATATCCTCGCGCATCCATATCCGTTCTGTCCTTAAAAGCTCCCAAGCACCTTTAGCAGCCACTCATTTTCCTCACGCCTGCGCACACACACACGGTACGCGCCCGCACCAAGCCCGCGATAGTTACTGCAATCCCGGATCAGAATGTTATGCGACAGACAATGTTCATACAGCCCCGCTTCCCCTAAGAAAAACAGAAAGTTTGCGGCTCCCGGATATACACGGTAACCAAGCTCCGTCAGTCTCTCCCGCAGCCATTCCCGCTCCATCCGGATACTTTCTGCCGTCTCACGCAACCACTCCCACTCTCTCGTCGCAGCGATGCCCGCATAGGTCGCCGGAAGAGACACATTCCACTCCGGCAGATGCATTTTGCATTTGCATAATATATCCTGATTGGAACACAGGAGATAGCCGATCCGAAGCCCCGCACATGCAAAGGTTTTTGTAAATGCTTTAAGAAGTATGAGCTGCCTGTCTGACTCTAAATACTGCTTCGCGCTGTAGCGCTCCGGCTCCTCCAGAAAATCCAGAAAGCATTCATCCATGACGAGGATAATTCCGCGCGCTTTTGTTATCGTTATGATCGCTTTTAAATATTCCGGCAACACTAATACTCCCGTCGGATTGTTCGGGTTACTCAGGATCACTATGTCTGCATCCGTTTTTTTCAATGCGTCCAAAAAAGCCTCTCCCGGTAAATAACCGTCTTTTTCCGATAACAGATGCCACTCGATCTGCGCTCCTGCTACCGCGAGCACACGCTCATATTCCAAAAAACAAGGCGCTGCCAGTAATGCACGCCTTGGCTGCAAAGCCTCCACCAGAGCCAACAACAACTCCGATGCACCGTTACCGCACAGGATCTGTGTCGGCTCCACACCCTCATAGTCCGCAATCGCTTCCCGCAGTGCCTCCCACTCCGGATCCGGGTATGCATCTGCGCACTGCACTCCGCGCATTGCCGCCTCCCGCACAGACGCCGGCATGCCATAGCAATTACAATTTACCGAGAAATCCAACACCCCGGGATTTCTGTATATATCTCCACCGTGTATATACATAATTCTCTCTCTTTCCACAGGTTCTCTACACCAACCATCTGATGAATGCCCGCAAAATCACAAAAGAAATACTGCAAGTATGCTCAGCGCCAGCATCCATCCGAGCATTGCTGTCGTCTTCATCATCATGACGGCGCGTGCGATGTCCGCGCGCTCTACCGGGCGCAGATCATCTCCGATCGTCGGCTTGTGATGCACGATACCGAAGTAGCTGGCATCGCCTGCCAGCTGCACACCCAGAGCTCCCGCCATGACACTCTCTGTCTGTGCAGAATTCGGACTCGCATGCGCATGACAGTCTCTGCGGTAAATCCGCCATACATCGATAAACGACTGCCTCTGCACCCCTTGCCACTTGCGATTCCTTTTTACCAATGCATGCGCTGCCATCATCAAAAGCGCCGACAAGCGTGCCGGGATCAAATTCACCAGATCATCCAGCCGGGCTGCCGCCGTGCCATAATACTGATAGCGGTCATTTTTATAGCCGACCATGGAATCCATCGTGTTGACCGCTTTATAAAAATAAGCGAGCGGTGCTCCACCGATCAGCGCATAAAAAATCGGTGCGATCACGCCGTCCGATGTGTTTTCCGCCACGGTCTCCACCGCCGCCTTGATCACACCTGCCTCTGTCAGTTCTTCCGTATCCCTTCCAACAATCATGGATACTACCTGTCTTCCGGCTGTTAGTCCCTTACTCTCAAGTGCACGAAAAACTGCCATGCTCTCCCGCTCCAGTGATCTTGCGGCAAATGTAAAATATAACAGTATGCTCTCTGCCAGAACACCGATAAACCAGTGCAGACGATACAGTCCCAACGTAATAGCAACGGGCGCCGCCGTGGCGATCAGCAACACAAAAACGACCAGATACACACCCGCCGCGCGCTCACCACTTTTCGTCTTTGGAAACAGCGGACGTGTCCATTTTTCCGTCCAGCTAATTAGATTTCCGATCAGGCAGATCGGATGCCATGCCACCCGCGGATCGCCAAATATCTGATCCAGAATACCTGCCAATGCGATCGCAAGCAATCTACAACATGCAATATTCATCGTTTCTATTTCCTTCGTAATCTTTTATTGAATGTCCTTTTCTGCCGAAGTTGGTTTTCCACCTGGCATTATTTGATCTGCATCGGTATCCCGCAGCAGACCCTGTACACCGCGTCTGCCTTCTTTGCCAGCTCACAGGAAATGCGCCCCACTGTCTCCCGGTACTCCCGATCAAATGCATCTACCGGAATGAGCCCGCAGCCAAGCTCCGCCACTGTAATGACACCATTCGGATGTGACAACTGAACCTGCTCTGCCAGCGCCCACGGATTCTCTCCCCGCTCCATGCAGGATCGGATCTCCATATGCAGATCCTTTACCACATCCTCGGAAATCGTTTTTGCAAACACATATTTCCCCTGATTCATTCCACCAACAACTAAAACCATAACAGATCTCCTATCACGACTGCCACCGCCATCAGACATTCACATATTTGTAAAAACCAGCCTGCCAGATCTCCCGTGATCCCGCCAAACTGCCTGCGTGACATAAAATAATACCACACCATCGCCCAAAAGGCTGCGGCAAGCATACAAGCTGCTCCGAAAGGCTCTTTGAAAAATGCTGCCACCAGCGTCATAAGCAGCTCCACACTGCAAATCACACCAACCACATACCGGTGCGACGCATCCTGAAAGGTAGCGGCCAGTCCGGTATCCTTCGCACACGGAAATATAGCCACCGACCATCCGCTCAGACAACGGCTGATGACAAATCCGAAAGCCAGACTGCGCACGCCATGCATCGACAGTTCCGACCACAGCCCGAAATTCAGTACAAACAGACTGATCCCGCAGATGATGGCGAATGCCCCCGCATGGGGGTCTTTTAATATTTCCAGCTTACGCTCTTTTGCCGCATAAGAATGCAGTGCGTCGCAGGTATCTAAGAATCCGTCCAGATGGATTCCCCCTGTGACAAGCACCGGGATCAGCACATACACCGCTGTCTTCAGCACTATGCCAATGGAAAGCCGTGCGGAGAGCCAGCCCCACCCGCAGACAAGCGCGCCAATCACCACTCCCACCAGCGGAAAACAGCACAGCACATAACGCATATTTTCTTTTTCCCAGTCAGCCTTTGGTATTGGTATTTTTGAATACATCGCAAACGCCAGCACGAGGCTGTTGTATAATTTTTTCAAGGTTTTATTACTCCAATTTCCAGCATCGTATCAATAGTTGCTTTATTTTTCTCCTGGCATCGATAGGCGGTATTATTCTAGTTTTCTCCGTAAAAACCTGTGTCAGCAAGTTGCTGCCATTTTAAGTACATTTCTTTGTAATGCTCTTTAATGAATGCTTGAATTTGCCGTATTTCCTTTTCTGTAAGAATTCCCTGTTTCTCAACGGTTGTATCTCCATTGCTTTTGACAAAGAATTTTGCCGATCCAGCTTCAGTCAATTTTCTATCACTTGCATGCACATGCATTGCTTCTATCACACAACTTGCCGTGTAATACAAATAATAACCACACACCTTAAATTCGTAATATTTCGGCATTCTATTCCTCCATAAACTGCTTATTTCGCGTGTAATACTCCATGACAATTTCGTTTTCGATATCATCCATATTAGTTTCAACAATTCTATCATTTAGAATAACTGCTGCATGGTTAATACAATTCAAGTTCAGTACACGTACCGATTTATCATCTTTCGTAAACGCATACCCATTGATAATCATATCTGCCTTATCAGCAATGTCTTTTATATTAAGCTGCATATTCAATTCGTACCTCCTTAATAGGTTCTAAAAAAGCTTCTGTATCATAGTACAGACTTTGAAGTATCGGAATCAAGTCAATATATTCCTCTACCTCTCCTATATTCTTATACTTTGCCATCACCACTAAGTATCCGTGATCCCACTCCAAAACCCGCGTATATCGTTCTAACTTTGAAGAAGTGACAAAACGAATTACCTGATCGTTATATTCAAATATTGTGAATTTCTTATCACTACTAAGAATCGCATAGGTACACATAATATCATCACATCCCTTCGAAATTCATGAAAATATTATATCTTTGTATTCGCACATATATTTCCTGTTGTTAAAACAAATATGGATTATAACTATAAAACAATATACTTCTCAATAATAGATTTTTTCTGATTTTTTAATTCATTATTTGTTTTCTTTAACTCAATTAGCTCCATATGTAACTTTTCAACACGATCAGCAATTTTTATTTGTTCTTCAACAACAGGAACTTGTATAACCAAATTCTCATAAAAAGTGATTGGAACTCGCCTATGTCCACTCGATCCAGTCATTTTAGATGCAGCAGCCTTTCTTACTGATTCTCTATTTAAAGAATAAAACATAAACTTGTCTATTACCTGCTTCTGATCTGGTCGAAAAACATGATATTCAGAACTTCCCATTCCAATTCTATTAGTTAATCCTTTTGCCAACGCACACTTTCCATTTTCCATACACGGTGTAATTTTTGCAATAATAATATCATTTTCGCCAAAATATGTGTAACTTCCATTTTTTAATTGAGAAAGCTCCATATCAACCATATTCTGAATAAATCCATCTGTGCTTAATGACTCCATTGCAACAAATGATACTTTAGTATCCAACCTTAATCCTCGAATTTCAGTTTTTGAAGGATTGATTTTCTTGCATAATGTTTTTATTGTTTTCCCTTCCCCCTCAATCGAGTTCATTATACCCTCAATTTTTTTCTTATTTTTCTCAATTGTATTTATATTATTTAAAATTTGCTTATCAATCTCATCGCAAACTTTTATTATCTCATCTTGAACATCTGGGTCAGGAATTGGAATTGACATTTTCTTCAAATATTTGAAATGCCTTTCATATTTATCTTCATTATGTATTTTTGCTTGTTCGAGAAATCTAAATAGATATTTCAATCTACATTTCGATTCATCAATTTTAATTAATTGTGTACCATCTGCACCCCTAACGAAAGGATAATCAATATACTTCACTGTACAACTATGATCACCAAATACAATTAGCGGTAGGTCCTCTATCGGTTTCCTGCTATCGGTATATCCAGAAATCACCGTATCCGCACTTTGAGTTATAACCGGATATTTCCCAACATCCTTTATCTCATTAGCTTCTATCTTTGTCGTATTGCCTGAAATCTTAACCAACATATTTTCATGTCTCTCTGTTGCGCAATTATAATCGACACTATCATTCTTTTCAAAAGCAATGCTTGTGTTAATAACTTTATTAAAATCTGTACTTTTAAAATCCAACATATCGATCAATTTGCACGATGCAACATATTTCTTTAATTCTTCTGGAATTTCCCTTTTAATTCCTGCAAAAGCATCTTTTATAATAGTATTTATTTTTCTATCGTCAGAATAATCCATCGGATTAAACAAAGGAGTTTTTATAGAATTAATTCCCTTATTTTTACTTAAAGCATCTTCTTCGTTGTTCATTCCTATATATTTAATACCCTCATTTCCTTTTGCCCCACTCCATTCATAACCCAAAAAATTTTTTTCTTCTCTCGCATCTGATGGACATCTTGTCACTATAATAGGTGTTGAATTAGTCATTGCCATCATATAATAAAACAGCTTTTCTTTTTCTAAATTCTTAATATATTCCGTAATAGCAATTGATAATTCTGCTTTCATAGAATCTTCGCTATATCTTTTACTAATTTTTTTATTTTGAATGTGTTTTATTTTTTGACTTTGCAATGCTTTGTTTTTATATGAATCAAATATTGGTGCCATTGGCATAGCACCCCCATGAAGCCATGTCTTATATTCTCTCTCATCAATATCACATGACCTACAGTACTTCTTTATGCAATCAGCATCATCAAACACTTTATCCTTTGACAAATCACCGTTAAACCAAGCATTCACTCTATTATTTATATGTTCTGCCAAATCCGGATTATTGCTTTTTCTTCGCATAAAAAGCACAACTGTATTCGTACCGGTCTTACCAAAAGTAGACTTTCCAAATTCAGATATCGCAACAATATCAAAATATTTAATTATAAGTTCTCTACATGCAACATATATACTTTGATTTGTCAAAATACTAACAGGTAAAATAATTGCGGCAATTCCATTGGTTTTTAGCAACTGCTTAGCGCGTTCCACAAAGAAGACCTCTATACTATTATTTCTGGCTATATCAGAAACATATTTGGTCAATTCATATTTACTCCTCATTTCTTCAGATATCGTTTCTAAAAAACCTTTCACACTATATGGAGGATTAGCTATTAAGATGGAAAAACTATTATCCTTGATTCGATCATTTTGCTCTAAAGCATCCCCATGTATAATTTGAATATCTGACTCTCCGTACATAAATGAGGAAACTTTCGCCACCTTTGACAATCGATATTCTTTCTCTATACCATAGGTCTCTTTGTAATACTCGTCAGCAGATTTTCCAGATGTTTTATAAAGTATATCTTTTACGCACGATGCATATTCAGTCAAGAAATGCCCTGCTCCACAAGCATAATCAATAGTCTTTGGAATATCACCATCGTTATCAACAAATTCCTCCAATGGCAAAGATGAAACAATAAATTTAACAATTGGAAGAGGAGTGAAAAATTGTCCTTCACTCTGTTTCACACCATCATCCAAAAATCCTTCAAACAAATCACCTAAAAACTGATTCTGTTCATCCGTTTTTAGACGCATATCTTCTAACATCTTAACAACTTTTTTAAGTATAATTGCATTTTGAAAAAACAACTGCTCATTATGCACATCTAAAAAAGTGAAATCATTATTCGTAAAAAATTTTAATTGTCTAAAATATTCGAGAATTTTTCTTTTCGTTGCATCTGGATCTGTCTTAAATAAATGAAACGCATCGCTAACCTGTGTTTGGTCAATATATGTTACTTCTTCACCCAAAAACTTTTCCATTCCTTCTTTATACAATTTCTGCAATCTATCTTGAAGGCTATAATAATCATCATAAGCAGCGCCTTTCCAACGAAACTGTAATTCATCAGGATTAATTACTTCATCCACAATTTTTGCCAAGAATAAATTGACTAATTTATCAAATGCATTCTCATGGCTTCCAACATTATGCTGGCGCAAAATTGTTGCAAACTCATGATACTTTTTTTGAATAGAATTATTATCTACTTCAACTAAATCATCAATAGTATATTTTGCCTTTCCTACTGTGTATGCAGCAATATCCTTCTCAAAAATTCCACATGTGGAAAAATCTTGTTGATAGGTATATTTCCAAACGTTAAAATAATCTTCTTTATTGCCATTCTCATCCCGAACACTCTTAAAACTTTTTAATCTTTTATCTGTAGCAAGATAATCTTCATTATCTACCATTGATATAATGTTTTTCGTTCTTATAATTATCCCCTCGTCAGATAAATCAGACGTATACATACAAAGTGCTTGTGCTTGACGATAAGAATTATAATATCGGAACAACTGGTCACCATCAACCAATGTTTTTTTCCAAAACCTATCAAATTCATCGGCTTTTTTGCATTCAATAATTAAAAAAGATTTTCCGTTATTATCATGAACCAGTATATCACAATAACCACCCGTGTCATTATGACCACCCGGCATGGGTTTCTCAAGTTCAATATGGTGCGGTTTATAACCTTTATCTAATAAACTCGTGATACATTCTAATACAACAAAATTCTCAGGTTCAGAAAATTTACAAATTTTTTTTCTATGAACATCCAACCCCTGAGGATAAGTTATCTCTTTCGTCGTAAAATCAACCTTTATCATACAATCAAATGCAGGGTATTCTTTTATAAATATCTTTTTTCTTGAATCTCTTATATAATGAAGTTCTCTCAAAACAACTTCCAGATTAGCTAAAGTTATCATGCTGCTTTTTCTCCTGATTTTCTATAATTTTTGTAGCTTCAATCAAAGCTGTTCTTCTAATAAATTCACTATATGAAGCATAAGCCTCTATTCGCGCCGCTTTCTTTAACTTATCAAGCTCTTCTTCGCTTACCCGAATACTCATTGATATTGTTTTATTCATGGCAAAACCTCCTTGTCAGATAATGATAACATCCGCGTGCAACATTTACAATACAAATATGCACATAAGAACTAAAAAATCAAATTCCAAAAAAATATCTGAGAATATCTTATAACGAGACATTTTCAGATATCTATTTTTATTTATCATGATTACTTTGTATAGTAAAGGACTCTATTGCCATTGTGAAACAGAATAATTCATGCTATTCCCTCATCTTTCCCTACAAGGAACCGACCATATCCAATAATATAATCATCTCATTTACGAAAATGAATCATATATTTATCTATCACCATAGGCATCCCGCACACGACCTCCACGACCTCATCCGCCAGCACCGCAAGACGTGTCTGGCATTCCGCAAGTAAGGATGCAAACTGCTCCATCTCCGGTGTCTGCGGCTCACCGTCCCGGTGGATGTCGTTTCCGACAACTACGACCAACCGTTGTTCGTCAGAAATATCTTTGATCGTCCGGCAGATATCCTCCGCGAGATTCTGCGACCAGCCTCTGCCGTTTTCTGACCAAATCTCATTGGCCAGCAGATTGGACAGATCCTCTAAAAGCACTGCACCTTTTTCCGGTAAACGCAACCCTTCTAAATACGTCGCACATTCCACGGTCGTAAACCCTTTTCCGGCGCGCAGCTTTCGGTGTCTTTCGATCCGTTTTTTCCCTTCCTCGCCGAAGGGCTCCATTGTCGCTACATAGTAGCGTGGCATCTCTCCTGCCTCTAAGATCCGCTGCTCTGCATATTGTGATTTTCCGCTGCCGCTGCCGCCAAAGACAAATATCATCATACCTGAAAATCCTCATACGCCTCCACATGGATATCATCGAACGTACCCATATGCTCATAGATCTCCGCCGCCATATCCAAAAACGGAAAAAGAGCCACCGCTCCGGAACCCTCGCCCAGACACATATCCATGCAAAGTCCCGGTTCCAGATGAAGCGCCTCCAGAATCAGTTTTGCACCCGGCTCCTTTGACCGGTGTGACGGGATCATGTATGCTGCACAATCCGGTACGATACGCACTGCCAACAGTGCCGCCGTCAGAGAAATAAATCCGTCGATCACCACCGGAAGTCCCTGCGCCGCACCTCCGAGAAACACGCCTGCAAGCCCCGCCAGATCAAAGCCACCTACCTTTGCCAGCACATCAATGGGATCTGCCGGATCCGGATGATTGATCGCTATCGCACGCCGGATGGCATCTTTTTTGCGCTCCAGCCCTTCATCGGAAAGCCCTGCGCCACGCCCGGTCACTGTTTCCACACACTCGTCTATGTCCATGCAGGCATCTGTGCGGGTGTCATTTTCATTTTCATTTGAATGCCTCTTGGAAATCGTATCCTTTAATAAAACCGCTGTCACAGCACTGCTCGTCGTTGTATTTCCAATGCCCATCTCTCCGGTCGCAAGGATCTGATAGCCTTCTGTCTTTAACTGTTCTGCCAGTTCGATTCCCACTCGCAGCGCCGCCAAAGTCTCCGCGTGTGTCATTGCCGGTCCTTTTGTTATATTTTTTGTCCCATAAGCAATTTTGTGCCGGATCGTACGCGGCGTATCGGACACCATCCCGATATCGATAATGAACTGATCACAATAGTTCTTTTTACATAAAAGGGATGTACAGGTCAGGTCATCAAAGAAATTCTCCGCGACGATCGCCGTGACTTCCTGTCCGGTCTGCGTGACGCCCTCCGCGACAATGCCGTTGTCCGCGCACATGACTACCAGTGCGCGTTTAGCCACTGACGGATGCACCGTCCGCTGAATCCCCGCAAGCTGCGCCCAAAGCGTTTCCATCTTACCGAGACTGTGCAAGGGTTTTCCCATGTTATTCCAGTAATTCAAACATGCTGCACGGCTCGACTCATCTACCGGCTTTATTTTATTTATTGTCTGTTCTACATATAATTTATCTGTCATTTTTCATACCTTTTTTGTTTCCGTGCCGGGCATATTTCTCATAGACACGTTCGCAGTACACCAAATCATCCCATATTTCATTTCTCCGACTCCATCATCCACGCGCCTCGATATACTGCTCCAGCCGTTCCGCCAGAAATGCAGGATTGCTGTAATAATACAAATGCGGGAAACCGATGAGCGCACGCTCTGACGCATGCATACACTCCCATCTTACATCACGGAAGGGCTTTTTTGCAACAAAATCACTGCCATTATCTGTCGTGTCAAAATAGTGGAATTCATGTCCTCGGATCTTCGCTCCACCTGCCTGAGGTGTCAGTTCGATATAGCCAAAACGCGAGAGCTTTTTCGTCTGAAAAGCTTTTGCCGGAATCCAGCCTGCCATCGGATACGAATGCCCCTACATATCCTCCAATTGCTCTGTCAGATACAGAAAACCGCCACATTCTGCCAGCACATATATGCCATTTTCAAGCGCTGCCCGGATCGATTGTCGCATGTCTGTATTGGCAGATAACTTCTCTGCATACAATTCCGGATAACCGCCGGTCAATAGCAGTACTTCCGTTCCATCAGGTAGCTTTGATTCATGCAATGGTGAAAAGAACTGCACCTTTGCACCGATCTCCCGCAGATATTTTAAATTGTCTTCGTACAAAAAGCAGAACGCCTCGTCCTTTGCTACGGAAACGTTCAACGCTCGTGAAAGCTTTGGCAGCGTTACCGGTTTCCATGTAAGCTCCTGTGCATTTTGCGCCAGCGCAAGCAAAGCATCCAGATCAACGGTTTCCTCGATACGCTCTGCCAGTTTTTCAGTATACGTTCGTAAATTGCTCAGTTCCCCCGGTGCCACCAGCCCCAGATGCCGGCTCGGCAGCTCCATATCAGAAAGCCGGGGCACATAGCCACAGGCACGTATGCCAAGTGCCTCAACTTCCGGTCGGATCGCTTCATACACCTGTTTGGACATGCGGTTAAACAGCACACCCGCGATTCGATCAGACTCACGATACTCCAGAAATCCCTTCAGCACTGCCACTGCTGACAAACTCATGCCCGCAGCATCAATGATCAGCACCACCGGAGTCTCCAATACATTTGCCAGTTCATAGGTGGACCCGGTTTGTGTGGCAAGCCCTGCACCGTCATAGTAGCCCATCACACCCTCGATCAGCGAAAGCTGTGTCTCTTCTGTCTGTCCCTGCGCAAACAGCATCCTCGTTGTATCCGCATCTGTAAAATACGTGTCCAGATTTCTTGTCGGCAGCCCCAGTACCCGGCTGTGAAACATCGGATCAATGTAGTCAGGACCGCACTTGTATGACGCGAGCTTGATTCCACGTTTTTGAAAAGCTGCCAGCAGTCCCATCGTGATCATCGTCTTCCCGCTGCCGCTGTGCGGTGCTGCGAGAACCAAACGCGGTATCTGTTTTTGTCTTATTGCTTTCTCACTGTATTCTCTCATTTCATATCCTGTATCATTTTTCTGCATTTGCAACTTTTTGACCAATCCATCAATTACCTTGACTGACCTTTTCCGGTATCATTCCATCACGCCCCGCACCTGTAAACGCAAATATATACACCGGATTCATGCTCTCCATCAGATGATATGCCCCGGCAGTCTTTGCCTTGGCAACCGTGACTGAGACGATATCTACATCTTTCACCGGCAGTGTTTTCAGAAGCTCATTTACCTCACCCACCGTTTCCAGTGTGATCGCATCAATCACAATTCGCATGCACGGATTCTTTTTCAACAATAATTCTACGATTTCATGCAGTCTGCCACCGCTGCCACCGATAAACGCATGCGTGGGCGTTTCATACCCCTCCAGAATCTCCGGTGCGCTGCCCTGTACAACTGTCACCTGCCCGGCAGAAAGTCTCGCCGCATTTGCCCGGATCAGCTCGCAGGCTTCCTCGTTTCTTTCGAAGGCAATGACGGTTCCGTCCGGCACATAGCGCGCGATATCCATCGTCATACCCCCGGTGCCTGCCCCAATATCGTAGCAGACCGCATCCGCAGTCAGACGCAGCTTTGAAAGTGCCACCGCCCGGATCTCCTCTTTTGTCAAAGGCACAGCGCCACGCTCAAATGCCGCATCCGGCAGATTGCCGGTCGTGAAGCGCGCAAGACTTCCTTGTAATTTCACTTTTTCCATATCCATATGCGCATTGCCGTTTGGAGTGGTCACATCATCTATATCCGTATTCTTTATATAACCTGCATTTTCAAACAACGCCACACAAAGTCCGGTCCGTATCGGACGATTCAGGAATTCTCTGACACTTCCCTGCCAGATTTCCTCCGATTCGTAGCCAAGATCAAATCCCACAGACAACCGGACATAATCCATTTCAGCCTCAATCAACTGCGCTGTCAGCTCCGTCAGTTGTTCTCCGCCGTTGAGCAGCGAAAATACCTTACTATTTTGCATAATCTGTTTCAGCAGATTCACGTTTCGCCCATGCACACTGCACAGCTTTATATCCTGCCATGCCACGCCGAGTTTTGCGGCAAAATAATTGACCGAGGATATTCCTGCGATCCGGTGCACAGTCCAGCTTTTCCCACCACAATCCAGACACGCTCCAAAGCTGTCTGCGCCACTGTAAAATCCCACATCACCGGAAAACACGACCGCTGCCCTGGTGAGCTGTGGATGTTCGCCCAAATACGCAGCGATCTGCTCCCTGCGATACTCACATACTTTCTCTGCCGGAAATTCGCGCACGGCCTCCATCATCCGTTTTGCCCCGAAGATCACCTGTGCCTGTTCCAGTGCATGATGCGCTTCCAGAGTCATCTGCTCCGGCATACCCATGCCGATGCCAACGAGCGTAAGTATTCCCTCTGCCACGCCAAGCCGCTCACACACCTGCTCAAAAGTCAGGCCCCGCTCCTTCGGTCTTCGGATCACAATGCATTGCATGCCAAGTGAGAGCGCCGCCTGCACCTTATCTGAAAATCCGCCGATATCTCCCGATTCCTTTGTCACCAGAATCTTTGCGTCCACGTGAGTATACATCGCCCGGTTCAGTTCCTTCGAAAACGGTCCCTGCATACAGATAAGCTGCTTTCCCTCAAAGCCCAGTTCTCTGCATATTTCAAATGGCTCTTCCGTAGACAGCACTCGCGCGTACAATCGCGAAAAATCACTGATCGTTTCAACAAACACTGCCAATTCTTTACTCCCTGTCGTCAGAAAGATGTTCCCTGACATTTGCTTCGCCAGCCGTGCTGCCGCCTTTGCATCCTCAACGATGTGGATCCGCTCATCCGCGAGGAGCGCCGCGCCTGCCGGGCGCAGAAGACGCACATATTCCATATGTAATTCCTCACATACCTTTTTCACGGTTTCAGAAACGACCTGCGCATAGG
>JALELN010000111.1 GCA_022771765.1 Lachnospiraceae bacterium
TGCACATTGTTGATAGTGTATAGTATTTTTATTAAAAGTCGCAATTCTAATTTAACAAATTTAAAATTTGCAGTAATAACATATGGCATAGATTATCTGATAAATCTTGTCTTGAGCAGTATAGGTGGTGCAATTGCAGGGCTCATGGAAGTGGAAGGAGATAATTGGGCATATGTTATTATTGGTATAGGTAGAATATTGACAATCATTATGCTAATCAGAGCAAAGGCTCTATTTTCGAAGATAAAACAAGGATGGGCAATGTATATAGGCATAATTGTTACGATTGTTTTGCTGTTTATAGAGCAACTGATTCGTGTGTATTATACAACAGAACGTAAGAGTTATGTTTACATAGCAGTCGCATGCACCTACCTCGCTGCCCTCTTCACCATCCTCTGGCTCCTGGATCACCACAAGATGGCCAAAGTCCAGAAGCTGTACGAGGAAGACAACCGGCAGATGAGTCAGAAGCTCCATCGCTCGAAAGAGATTTTGCCGATGATTGCGAATTATGTATCAAATATGGATGGTACGCAGGATGAGCGGATGAGGGAAAAGCTGGAGGCGGTTTGTCACGATTATGGAAAAGAACTTGGAGGGGCGGAGATGAGCGCGGAACTTTTTGAAACAACAGGGATTGATCTGGTGAATCTGCTGTTGCGGACAAAGATTATAGAGTGCAGTGAGCAGGATATTGAATTGGATGTGTTTGTAAGCGCACAGATCGATAAGGATATGAAGCGGCTGGATGTCAGCGATGGAGAGATAACCAGACTGCTTGGGGATCTGCTGCGCAATGCGATCCATGCGGTGGAGGATCTTTCAAACAAAATGATTTTATTGTTGATCGCCCGGGATGAGAATGGCTGTGTGCTCATACGAATCTACGATAGCGGGATTCCGTTTCCGGATCATATACTGGAGCGGTTTGGTGAGCGTGGGAATACGACATGGGGAACCGGAAACGGTCTGGCTGATCTGATGGAGACAGTCAATCGCGTGCAGGCATCCATTGAGATTAATACCGAAATGGCACCTGAAGATGTCTTTACGAAGGAAATATCCATCTGTTTTGACGGAAAAGGCAATGTCAACATTGTAAAAAAAGACGAAAAATAGAGTGAGATGGAATAATAATTCAGTTTTCAACTGCGTTTTTTTGTGATATGATAAATGTTAACAGCGTCAGTATACATCAGAGGTGAGTGACAAATGAGGTTTAAACGGATCAGCTCAGATACGGTCCGGTGTATTATCACACAGGATGAATTACAGGAAAACGGGTTGGACATGGATGATTTTATGTCTAATGACGGAAAGACGGAAGATTTTTTGCGAAAGATGATCGCGCTTGCGGAGCAGGAAGTCGGCTTTAAAGTACAGGGCGGACCACTGACGATACAGGTTGCGGTGTTGCCGGAGAACAAGCTGGCACTGACTTTCTCAGAAAAGCAGGCCGGAAATTTTATGGAGTTATTGGAGGGGTTACGCTCTGCAATGAGCAATCTTTCCAATGCGGTCAATGAAAAGAAAAAAGAAAAGGTGGAAGAGACGGCTGACACAGCGACTGATACATCTACTGACTCAGACAGAAAAAATTTGTACCTGCTTGAATTTACTGATTTGAATTCGCTACAGTCTTTTTGTGCGGGAATTACGGAACATATTGAGGAGCAGATGCAGATGAACAGTGAGTTGTATCTGCTGGAGGATGAAGAGGTCTATTGTCTGATCCTGCAACGAGGAGATATGGACGAGAAACAGGTCTGCCGGATCATGTCTGCCTCCATTGAATTTATGGATGCAGTCAGTGCGAATGAGGGTCAGGTAGCGTACATAAGGGAACACGGAAAGTGTATTTTGCCGGATCATGCAATCAGCCGGCTGCAAAGTCTTGTACGACATTGACAATTCTTTCACAAAATGGTACATTAGAGATAACATTTGAATGGTAACTGCGAGCAACAGTTACTGTCGTGATTATACGAATTTCAGGAGGGTAAACCAATGAACAATGTAACGTTAGAAATCGAAGGCGCAATTGCGGTTTTAACAATTACCAGACCGGCAGCGTTGAATGCGCTGAATAGCGAGACCTTAGATGAGATCAATGCATCACTGACTGAGATTGAGTCAAACGCAGATATCAGAGTCGTGATCCTGACCGGTGGTCCTGACAAGAAGGGCAACGCATTCAAGTCTTTCGTAGCAGGCGCGGATATCGGTGAGATGAGTACTCTGACCAAGGCTGAGGGTGAGGCTTTTGGTAAGAAGGGTAACGATGTATTCCGCAGAATTGAGACTTTACCGGTTCCCGTGATCTGTGCAATCAACGGATTTGCTCTGGGTGGTGGATGTGAGATCGCAATGAGCTGTGACATCCGCATCTGCTCTGACAACGCAGTTTTCGGACAGCCTGAGGTTGGTCTTGGAATCACACCCGGATTTGGCGGTACGCAGAGACTGGCCAGAGTCGTTGGCGTAGGCAAGGCAAAGGAAATGATCTACAGTGCACGCAATATCAAGGCTGACGAGGCTTACAGAATCGGTCTTGTAAATAATGTATATCCTGCTGAGGAGCTGATGCCCGCTGCTAAGAAGCTTGCTTCTATCATTGCGGCAAATGCACCGATCGCAGTTCGTGCATGCAAGAAGGCAATCAACGATGGTCTGGATGCAAAGATGGATGACGCGATCGTGATCGAGGAGAAGCTGTTCGGAAGCTGTTTCGAGACCGAGGATCAGAAGGCTGGAATGGGAAATTTCTTAGAGAAGGATCCTGAGAAGAAATTAAAGGTTGTTCCTTTCCAGAACAAATAATATTCTGAAAACAAACATGTGCAAAAAGCTGTGGCATTTGCCACAGCTTTTTTTGAGGCAGTAGGCAAAGGAGAAAGCAAATGCTGGAGACATATGATTTATCGTTGCTCGTGGAGCCGCTTCTGTCGTGGTATCCTTCTCATGCGCGTGTGCTGCCGTGGCGGGAAGAACCGACGCCCTATCATGTGTGGGTGTCGGAGATTATGCTGCAGCAGACGCGTGTGGAGGCGGTCAAACCTTTCTATGCCCGTTTTATGGAAGCACTGCCGAATGCGCAGGCGTTGGCGGAATGCGAGACGGACCGCCTGCTGAAGCTGTGGGAAGGGCTCGGCTATTATAACCGGGTGCGCAATATGCAGATCGCGGCGCAGACGATTATGAGTGACTATGGCGGTGTGATTCCCGCGGACTATGAAGAATTGTTGAAGCTTAAAGGGATCGGGCATTATACCGCGGCTGCCATTTCTTCGATTGCCTACAATCGTCCGGCAGCGGCCGTGGATGGCAATGTGCTACGTATCATTATGCGTGCGACGGAGGATGAATCGGATATTGCAAAGCAGACGGTAAAAACAAAGGTGGAGGAAGCATTGCGCCCTGTGATCCCGAGGGGGCGCGCAGGAATGTTTACGCAGGCGATGATGGAACTGGGCGCAACGGTCTGCGTGCCAAACGGAGAGCCTCTGTGCGGTGAGTGTCCGTGGCGGGAACTGTGTCTTTCGCATGCCCACGGCACGACGAGCCGGATCCCGGTCAAGGCAAAGGCGAAGGCACGCCGTCTGGAAAAAAAGACTGTGCTGATCATTCGGGACGGAGATCGCGTCCTGCTGCAAAAGCGGCCGGATCACGGTCTGCTTGCAGGCATGTATGAATTTCCGTATCTGGAAGGGTATTCCACAGAAAAAAAGGTGCTTGATTTTGTGAAAAAGCAGGGACTTTTGCCGATCCGTATCCAGAAGCTGCCGGACGCGAAGCATATTTTTTCACATGTCGAGTGGCAGATGAGAGGCTATGCCGTGCTGGTGGAGGAGCCGCGGGCAGAGAGCGGATTTCTCTTTGTGGAACCGGAGACCTCGGAAGAACAATATGCGATTCCTGCGGCTTATGCCGCGTATTCGCGCTATATGAACATACGCATCGGTCAGGAAAAATTTCTGGAATAAAAAAGAGGAGGGCGATGCGTTTTCGCATCGCCCCTTTACATTATGAAAAAGAAAATATGGGAAGTTTTCGTGAATTAGCTTGTTTGTTGTTTGATATGGTTATATAATACTGGTGAATTGTGACATGGCTATGATGGGAATGTGAACATTTTGTAAACACTTGAGAGCGGAATCGAGATGTCTTGGCTTTAAAGTGTTGGAGAGAAAGCCAAGGAGCTTTACGAAAGTAGAAAGGGGAAAAGATGTATAATACAATCGTTATCGGAGCGGGCATTGCAGGCGCGGTAGTTGCCAGACAGCTTGCGGAAAAAGGAGATCGCCGCGTGCTCATTTTAGAGCAGCGCGATCATATCGGTGGCAATTGCTATGATAAAAAGGATACATACGGGGTGCTGATTCATGAATATGGGCCGCACATTTTTCATACAAATGATGAGGTCGTCTATGAATATCTGTCGCGTTTTACGGACTGGTATCTGTATCCGCAGGGGCATCAGGTGGTAGCGAATGTGGATGGGCAGCTGATTCCGATTCCGTTCAATCTGAATACGCTGTATCTCGTATACGGAGAGGAAAAGGCGAAGGAACTGGAACGCAAGCTGATCGCGGCTTACGGAGAGGGCAGCAGGGTGCCCATCATGGAGCTGAAAAAGAGTGATGATCCGGATATTCAGAAAATCGCGCAATATGTGTATGAAAATGTGTTTCTACGTTACACGATGAAACAGTGGGGACAGAAACCGGAGGAGATCTCTCCGGAGGTGACCGGTCGCGTGCCGGTGCTGATTTCCCGCGACAATCGCTATTTTCAGGATCGATATCAGGGAGTGCCGCTGCACGGTTTTACACCGATGTTTGAGCGGCTGTTGGATCACGAAAACATCGAGGTACAGCTTGGCGTAAAAGCGTCGGAGCGTCTGACGATCAGGTCGGAGGGCGTTTTGTTTGACGGAGCGCCATTTGTCGGAGAAGTGATTTTCACCGGTGCGCTGGATGAACTGTTTGATTGTCGTTTTGGACGTCTGCCTTACCGCTCGCTGAGGTTTGAGTTTGAACATTTGGATCAGAAGGATTTTCAGCAGGGACATTCAGTTGTAAATTATACAGTCAGTGAAGATTTTACCCGCATTACGGAGTTTCAATATCTGACAGGACAAACGGACTGCGACGGTACGACGATTGTGCGGGAGTATCCGTTTGCGTATAGCGGAGCAGCGGGAGAGATCCCGTACTACGCGATTTTAAATGCGGAAAATGAGGCGCTTTACGAAAAGTATCGCGGACTGACTGCGGGTTTGCCCGGGTTTTATCTGCTGGGACGACTGGCAGAGTACAAATATTATAATATGGATGCCATGGCGCGGAAAGCGCTCGATCTGGCAGAAAGGATCATGGAGAAGGAACGATGAAATTACTTACAATTGCAATTCCCTGCTACAATTCGCAGGATTATATGGAACACTGTATCAAATCGCTTCTGGTAGGCGGTGAGGATGTGGAAATCTTGATTGTGGACGATGGTTCGAAGGATGCGACACCGGAGATCGCGGATTCCTATGCCAGACGCTATCCGACGATTGTGCGCGCGATTCATCAGGAAAACGGCGGACACGGCTCCGCTGTAAATGCGGGTATTCGCAATGCGACGGGATTGTATTACAAGGTGGTAGACAGTGATGACTGGGTAGACGAGAAGGCCTTTCTGACTGTCTTGGAGAAATTACGCCAGCTGGCAGGCGGTGATGAGACGGTAGATCTCTTTATCGCAAACTTCGTCTATGATAAGGTCGGTGTCAAGCATAAAAAGGTGATGCGTTACACGTCCATGTTTCCGACAGATCAGATTTTCGGATGGAATAATGTGAAAATGATCACAAAAGGGCATTATCTTTTGATGCACTCCGTCATTTACCGGACGGATATGCTGTTGAAGTGCAAGCTGGAGCTGCCTAAGCATACATTTTATGTGGATAATATCTATGTGTACCATCCGTTACCCTATGTGAAAAAGATGTATTACATGGATGTAGATCTGTATCATTATTATATCGGGCGTGAGGATCAGTCCGTCAATGAGGATATTATGATTGGCCGTATTGATCAGCAGATTAAGGTGAATAAGATCATGATTGAGGACTATGATCTGTGGCGGATTCCCAACAAGCGCCTGCGCAAGTACATGTTTAATTATCTGGAGATTATCACGGTTGTGTCGACGGTGCTGCTTTTGCGCTCCGGTTCGGAGGAGAATCTGCAGAAAAAGAGAGATTTATGGAAGTATATTAAGAATTATGATATTCGGTTGTTTCATCACCTGCGCAACGGTATCTTGGGCAACACCATGAATCTGCCGGGCAAGGGTGGACGCAAAATCTCTGTGGCAGCGTACAAACTGACGCAGAAAATCGTGGGATTCAATTAGGCTCGTGGATAGAATGAGTTAATTGAGAATGGCAGAAATGAGAATAGAAAAAAGAGAGCTGTCTGCTACGATTTTGCCCGACCGAGCTTGACGAGGGTAAGGGCAACGAGTAGCAGACAGCTCTCTTTTTGATGTTATTATTACGCCTGACTCATCTGATTTAAGATATCGTTCTTGAGCTTGTACAGCTTGTCTGACAGATCCACATAGATCTTGGCGGGATTGACAAAGCGCTTGGTCTCATCCCAGATCGTTTCTTTTTCTTTCTCACAGATGGCGCGAATCTCCATGGTGGAGGGAGACTCATATACGCATTTACCCTTCTGGAATACCGGTACGAGCAGCTCGCGCAGCGTATAGCTGTCTCCCGCAATACGTGTTTTTTTCCAGGGCTCCTGCGGGTCAAACAGCAGCATGTCCTCGTGGGGGTCGAATACTTCATCTGCCAGACAGATCAGATCAGCGCGGATCTTTCCGGTGTCGTTATCGTAGATGCGGTAGATCGTTTTGTTTCCGGGGTTGGTCACTTTCTCGGAATTTTCGGACAACTTGATCTTTGGCATAAATGTACCGTCTTCTGCCTGAATGGCAGCCAGCTTGTATACACCGCCGAATGCGGGGTTGTCCTTGGAAGTAATCAGGTTTGTGCCGACACCCCATGAGGTGATGGTAGCGCCCTGTAGCTTTAAGGACTCGATCAGGTACTCATCCAGGTCGTTAGATGCAGAGATCACGGCATCCGGGAAACCGGCATCGTCCAGCATCTTGCGCACCTTTTTGGAAAGATAAGCGAGATCACCGCTGTCCATGCGAATGCCGTAGTAGGTCAGAGGAATGCCGGCCTCGCGCATCTCGGTAAAGACGCGGATTGCGTTAGGCATACCGGATTTTAAGGTGTCGTACGTATCAACTAAAAGGATGCAGGCACCGGGATAGAGGTCTGCATATGCTTTGAACGCGGTATATTCATCCGGAAAGCTCATGATCCAGCTGTGGGCATGGGTGCCGAGTACCGGAATGTCAAACATCTGACCGGCGAGCACGTTGGAGGTTCCTTTGCAGCCACCGATGACTGCGGCCCTGGCACCGTATGTACCGGCATCAGGTCCCTGCGCGCGGCGTAGTCCGAACTCCATGACGCCGTCGCCCTTGGCTGCGTAGCAGACGCGGGCTGCCTTGGTGGCAATCAGGCACTGATGATTGATGATATTTAAGATGGCAGTTTCCATCAACTGAGCTTCCATGATCGGAGCGACGATCTTGACAAGCGGCTCGCGGGGGAAGATCAGTGTGCCCTCGGGAATCGCGTAAATGTCACCACTGAAACGGAAGTCCTTCAGATAGGCGAGGAAATCTTCATCAAAGATTTTTAAGGATCGCAGATAGTCGATGTCGTCCTCGTCAAACTGCAGCCGTTTGACGTAGTCGATGAGCTGTTCCAGACCGGCACATACGGCATAGCCGCCTCCACACGGGTTGTTACGGTAAAATGCGTCAAATACAACAATATCGTGATTCTGATTTTTGAAATAGCCCTGCATCATCGTCAATTCATAGAGATCTGTGAGCAGGGATAGTTTTAAGGTGCTCATAACATTTTTGTCAGGCTGTGCCTGACGCCCCTTTCTTAACTGTTCGGTTTCTTCGCAGTTATATTGATTATTAGGTTCAGTATAGACTTATTTTTCCAAAGCGTCAAGAGACAAGTCAACTGTCTTGTCACATAAACGGCGGTTGCTGTCTTAGGTTTTTTGTGATACACTAAATATTATTTCGAGCAGATGATCTGAAAGGGAGATACAAAATGGACGAAAAGCAAAATCAGGAAAAGAAGATCGGGTATGATAAGGATACATTCGGGGAAATCAATCAGGGAGGTTATGCGCAAAATAATCCGTACGGACAGAATCATCAGTATGGACAGAGTAAAGCGCAGGGAGATTATGCGCAAAACGATTACGGGCAGAATGCGCAGCAGACATCGCAGGACAGCAGTTTTTATACTGCGCCCAGACAGGATAATAACGGATTTGGTATTGCATCCATGGTGCTTGGTATACTTGCACTGATATTTACCTGTGGCTGTCTCAATATTCCGCTGGCGATTTTGTCTATTATTTTTGCCATCATACATATTAATCGGAAGACCGGAAGTGTCGGGTTTGCGATTGCGGGCTTGGTGACATCGACCATTTCGGTGATTCTCATGGTGATTATGGTGGTTCTGTTCTGGGGTGTCGGAAGCGACGCGTCATCCTGGATGTATGCGGACACTATGCCATTTGAGTATTTCATGGATGACGATGACGATAATTATGACGGTGATGATGATTCTGATTTTGAAATTTAT
Organism: Lachnospiraceae bacterium; assembly: GCA_022771765.1. GTDB lineage: Bacteria > Bacillota > Clostridia > Lachnospirales > Lachnospiraceae > W0P33-017. The sequence goes on from JALELN010000111.1 coordinate 8,759, forward strand.
GAATATATCAATGATTCCTTCATTGACGGACATCATTACGGGCAGGATCTGTAGGAGGCTGCTCTTCGCAGACTTCCGGTGCCCGGTATTGATT
>JALELN010000141.1 GCA_022771765.1 Lachnospiraceae bacterium
CATGATCGGACAGCTGGGCGCAGTTAGTATTGCAGGTATTGGTCTTGGCGGAAAATTTGCATCCATGTACAGCGTGGTGCTGGGCGCAATTGCGGCGGCTGCAGGTATCATGATCGCGCAGTACGTGGGCCAGGAAAATGATCGCGACCTGCAGAAGAGCTTTTCGGTCAATCTGCTGGCGGCGGTGCTTCTGGCTGCGCTGTTTACGATACTTGGCATGTGTATGCCGGGTCAGCTGATGGGGCTTTACACAAAGGATGCGGCAACCATCGGATCTGCGGCGGAATATCTGCGCATTTATGCGGCGGCATTTGTGCCGATGGCAGGAATCGCACTCTTGTCTGTATTGCTGCGGTGTCTGGATGCGGCGACCCTGCCGCTGATTGTAAGTTTTGCGGCGGTGGGCTGTAATACCGGACTGAATTATCTTTTGATTTTTGGTAAGTGCGGATTTCCGGCATTGGGGGTAAAGGGCGCGGCGATTGCCAGCGTCGTCTCACAGATAGCGGCATTGCTGCTTTTGATGGCACTTTGTGTGCGCGTGTTGAAGAAAAAAGGGCAGCTTCTGCGCTTTGACATCGGTATGGATCACATGCATCGCATGCAGTATGCAGGTATTCTTTTACCAATCCTTGTCTGTGAGTTTTTGTGGAGTCTCGGGGAAAATATTTATGCCGGTATTTACGGGCATATGGGAACGGATGCCTGTGCGGCAATGACGATGACCGGATGTGTGCAGGGGCTGGTGATCGGCGCGCTGAGCGGTGTCTCGCAGGCTGCGGGCATTATGATCGGTAAGCAGCTGGGAAACAGAGATGAAGCGGGCGCGTACCGGGACGCAAAGCGCTTTATGGGCTGCGGCGTGGCCGGATCGCTTATATTGTCGGCGGTGCTCGTGTTGATGGCTCCGGCGTATGTGGGCATCTATCAGGTGGAGCCGCAGGTACGTGAGATGACGCGGCAGATTCTGATCGCCTTTGCAATTATTGCGCCTGTCAAAGTACAGAATATGATTCTCGGCGGCGGAATCATCCGAAGCGGCGGTAAGACCAAGTATGTGATGTGCATTGATTTTATTGGGACATGGCTGTTTGGTGTGCCGCTGGGATTGCTGGCCGCTTTTGTCTGGAAGCTGCCGATACCGTGGGTATATTTCATCCTTTCGCTGGAGGAGGTCGTGAGGCTTGTGATATCACTGGTTCTGTTCCGGAAAAAAGTATGGATGGAACAGTTGTAGAAATCATAAAACTAGCCTTTTGGACAGTTCCCTTTTGACGTATTGTTTGGTATAATGACGATAATTAGGCAAAAGAACCGGACTTGAAAGGGAAACAAGAATGATAAAACGAAAAAAAGATGGTTGTGTTAGTATATTTGTCATTGGATGTATTTTACTCAACCTCATCGGAAAGTTGTTTGCACAATATTTTCAGCTGCCCCTGTGGCTGGATTCACTTGGTACCGCATTGTCGGCGTATGCATTAGGTCCTGTATGCGGGGCGATTGTAGGAGTGTCTGTGAATGTGATCTATGGACTTTTGTATTCCGGCATGTACATGATTTATGGGGTGATCAGCGCATTGCTCGGTGTCATCATCGGAATCTGTGCAAAAAAGGGGTATCTTGACTATTTGTTCGGGGTTCTTTCCGTGAGCTTCTTTTTAACGATCCTGTCTATCGCGGCCGGAACGACGCTCAATTATATTTTCTTTGGCGGAACGATCAGCAATGTATGGGGTGACGGGATTCGCGAATATTTGAGTCAGAGTGGTTGGAATCCTCTGCTTAGTCATATTATTGGTGAGTTTTACATGGAGTTTGCGGATAAGGTAGTGACACTGTTTGTCCTGTACGTCATTGTGAAGCTGTGGCAGCGCGGGCAAAAAAACCGGCAGGGAGATCGCAGGAAGAAGGAAAAAGGGACAGCGGCACATGTACTGGCTTTGTTTGTCGCCCTTTCAACGGTGTGTGCCTGCGTGCCGGTACAGGCGGCACAGGAGGATCAGGTTGAGGGCGAAGCTTCCGGTGTTACAGATTACGATTCTTATATTCAGACCGTCTATGGCAAGGAGGAGGGACTGCCCGGAGGTTCTGCCAATGATATTGCGCAGACAAAGGATGGTGTATTATGGATCGGTACTTACAGCGGTCTGTACCGGTACAGCGGCAGCAGTTTCCGGTTGATGGATGAGTATGACAGTGTCAAAAATGTCAACTGCCTGTACACAGACGAAGCGGGCAGAATGTGGATCGGAACGAATGACAGCGGATTATCGATCTGTATCAATGAACACATCTCAAATGTTGTCAACAAGGACAGCGGATTGCCGTCAGATTCTGTGCGCTGTATGACACAGAGCGCAGACGGGCACTATTATATCGGCACATCTGACAGCATGGCGATTGTAGATATTTCCGGGGGACTGACGGTGACAGATACGATCGAGGAGATCGTGTACGCGAGCAGTGTATCTGCGGATCAGAATGGAAATGTGGCAGCAGTGTCAGATAATGGAACACTCTACCTTATACGGGACGGTCAGGTTGTATACCGGCAAATCTTGGAACAGGGAGGGTACACCTGCTGCGCATTCAATGAGTCTGGGGAATTATACGCAGGCACTTCTGACGGAGCCGTCGTTATATTCAGGGTATCTTCAAAAAGCCTGACAGAAATAGACACGATCAGCTGTGGAAGTCTGTACAATATCAATTCATTGAATTTTATGGACAATGGAGAATTATTTCTATGTGCCGTGAATGGGATCGGATATGTGGACGGACAGAAGCAGTGCCATCCGATCAACGCGGACGGGTTCGACCGGTCGATTGAACACATGCTCATTGATTATCAGGGGAATCTGTGGTTTACGTCCTCAAGACTTGGCATGCTTCGGTTGTGCAAATCTGTGTTTTCAGAGATTTCCACCAATGAGGGAACAGAAAAAACGGTTGTCAATTCTGTTGTCAAGTGGAAGAATTGTCTGCTGGTCGGAACGGACGGCGGTCTGGTCATGATCGATGAGAGCAGCGGGGAGCAGGTGGAAAACCGGCTCACCGATGTGATGAAGGGTATCAGAATCCGTTGTCTTCAGGTAGACAGCAGAGACCACTTGTGGATCTGTACATTTGGCAAGGGTGTCTGCGAGGTGACAAAAAAGGATGAATTGCGTACATACGACAGCAGTTCGGGGGCACTTGGCGATAAATTCCGTACCGTGATAGAGGTGGAAGCCGGGATGGTGCTGGCGGCAGGAGACGCGGGCATTACTTATATTAAAAACGGCGCGGTAACACAGACCGTCGGTTATGAAGACGGATTAAAAAATCCCAAGACACTCTGCCTTTTGGAGGATCAGGCGGGCCGTATCCTTGCAGGAACAGATGGTGATGGTATCTCTGTTATAGAAGATGGGAGGATTACAGATACGATCACGAAAGAGGACGGTCTGGGA
>JALELN010000157.1 GCA_022771765.1 Lachnospiraceae bacterium
GCTCCGGTGTACACCATGAACGTGTTGGCACCGTAGGAGAGTGCCTCTTTCACTGAATTTAAAAACATGTCCTTGCCAGCCATGCCGACATGGGAGCCTAATTTAATATCTGCCACGAATGTATCCTCCTAATGTATATTAATTATCGAACGTGCTTCTCTTGCCACATGTCGGATGAAGCGCTGTTCATTACGTGAAGCGTGGCAGCGCGCACAGAGCGTGTTTGATTGAATGACTTTGCACGATGGAGATGAGACACAAAATCGTGGACGCCTTTGCGGAACACGATTTGTTTTTAGGTGGCTCATCGGAATGTTCCGTGCAACGGAATGAGAGCAAATATGCCTGTGTGGACTGCCACTCGAAAATGGTGAAACGATCAGTAGTCCACCTTCTCTAGGCACAGCCCGCACGCCGGTGCGGTCGGCCCTGCCAGCCGCCGGTCCTTCGCCGCCAGAATCATTTCCATATCCTCCGGCTGGAGCCGCCCTGCACCGACTTCCAGCAGCGTGCCCACAAGAATGCGTACCATGTGTTGTAAAAATCCGGTGCCGTGAAAGGTAAAATAGATCTGATTTTTGCTGCGTTTGATTGTAATTGAGTCCACAAGACGGACAGTGGATTTTTTCATCTTCGGATTGCCGCAAAAACTCTTAAAATCGTGTTCACCCTGCAAGTATTCGGCTGCGCGTATCATCGCGTCCACATCGGGCTCAAAGTCCAGTCTGGTTACGTAACGGCGGTTAAAAACCGGCTTGCCTTCACCGACATAGCAGGTGTAGGAGTAGGTTTTGCCCACCGCCTTGTAGCGGGCGTGAAAACGCTCGGAAGCCTCACGCACATCGACAATGCCGATGTCGTCCGGTAAATATCGGTTCAGATAAGCCTTGATCTCTGTCTCGGAGAGTGGGGTGTCAAGAAGTACATTTGCGACCATCGCTTTGGCATGAACACCGGCATCGGTGCGTCCGGCGCCGATGACCTCCGGAATCTCATCCATGTCGCACATACGCTGCAGCACCGTTTCGATTTTTCCTTGTATGGTATCTTTGCCCGGCTGATGTTCCCAGCCGAAATAACGTGTGCCGTCATATGCAATTGTCAATTTATAATTTTTCATTCTTTCATTTTTCATAAAATAGATTCTAGCAGAGTTTGCAAAAAAAGTCTATTGACAAAAAAATGTATCGTGATAAAATAGTTTAAAAATAAAACTGTTTAATTTCTGAACAGTTTAAAAACAGAACGAAGTAATGAAGGAGGCGAAGACTTGGATCATACAGATCATATTGGTTTTCGGATGCGTTATTTTAACCAGTGTATGAAGCGGCTGGTTGAAAAAAAGAACCGCGCCAGAGAGGAAACCTATGGAATGTCCATGACGGATGGCTGGATTTTGCGCTATCTGAATGAGCATGACGGAGAAGAAGTGCTGCAGAAAAATATTGAGACAGACCTTCATATAAAAAAATCCGCTTTGACGCAACAGCTCAATGAGATGGAGGCGCACGGGCTGATCAGGCGCAGTATTTCAGAGCATGACAGCCGCTACAAGTGTATTTCCAGAACAGAAAAAGCGATGGAGATCCATCAGCAGATCATGGATGAAATTGAGGAACATGAGCGTCTCATGCGAAAAGGAATTGACGAAAAGGATCTGGCAGTTTTTTCACAGGTGCTGGATCAGATGATTCAAAATATCAGCGGAGAACCGGAACCGGTTCGTAAGAAAAAATAGAGTAACTATTCAGACCAGGTCGGAGCGGAACTGTGAGGGAACTGAACAGTTACGGAATGGATGTGTAAAAATGACAGTTTATGATGCATTGGAAAAGCGGCATGTGATGCCGCGGGCCTGGGATGACTGGGCAGATTACCGCAGGGAGTGGAGCGAGTGGATCATCCGCTACTGCAAGTGGGACACCAGTATTCTGATTGTTGGCGCAGGTGCCTGCAATGATTATGATCTGGAGCATTTTACGAAATTTTTCAGAGAAATTTATTTATATGACATGGATGAGGCATCCATGCAGGAGGCGGTAAAACGCGTACCTGCCGCCCGACGCGACAAGATACGGCTGTTTACCGGGGATTTTCTCGGTATTACGCCGCAGGCATATCAGGAATTTTGCCGTGAGATTCAGGCAGAGGTCAATCACAGAGGGAAGCTGACGGATGTGACAGAGCTGGCGCAGACGGCACTTCCGATGGTGGAAAAGATGTATGCGGATGCCGGAAAGTATCGGGAAACACTCACTCTGCCGCAGGCGGATTACGTGGCGGTCAGCGGTGTGCACAGCCAGATCAACCACATGCTGCCGTGGATCTGGCAGGCATATATGCAGGCCCTCGGGCAGAGGGAGGAACTGATTTTTCAGCGCGCATCCCAGGAAAACAGCAGGATTATGCGTGAGATGAATGACAAGCTGCTGGCAGCTGTGGGACGCAGGCTGTTTGTGTCAGCGGAAAAGTCGCGCGCAGGCGTGTCCGGCGGTGTGGAGGGCGCATGGCAGGCACTCGAAGATCTGAAAAAACGCCCTGACAGAGAGAATCTTACGCTCTTGGATAACAGAAATTTTGCGTGGGGTTACGACCTGCGCCAGAACATGATCTATGAGATGGAGGGGCTGGTACTGGACACTGATCCGGAAAGAAAATAAACGGAAAGGAAAACGACGATGTTAAAAACACTGGGAGCACAAATTAAAGAGTTCAAGGCTGCTTCAATCGCAACTCCGATTTTTATGACCATAGAGGTTTTGATGGAAACGATCATTCCGTTTTTGATGGCATCCATCATCGATGACGGTGTGGACAAAGGCGATATGCGCCACATCTATGTGGTAGGCGGTCTGATGCTGGTGATCGCTGTCATCGGTCTTATGGGAGGCCTTGGAGGGGCGCGATATGGAGCGAAAGCGTCCGCCGGCTTTGCAAAAAACCTTAGGGAGGCGATGTTTGAAAATATTCAGAAATTCTCTTTCGCCAATATTGATAAATATTCCACCGCAGGGCTCGTGACGAGGTTGACGACAGATGTGACCAATCTGCAGAACGCCTATCAGATGATTCTGCGCATGTGTATTCGTGCGCCGCTGTCCATGATCTGCGCGATGGCGATGAGCTATGTGATTTGTCCGAAGCTTGCCAATATTTATCTGGTGGCAGTGATTCTGTTGGGAACCTGTCTGGCACTGCTTATGGTAAAAACACATAAATATTTTTCTAAGGTTTTTGAGAAATATGATGACCTGAATGCCAGCGTGCAGGAAAATGTGACCGGCATTCGTGTCGTGAAGGCCTTTGTCCGTGAGGACTATGAAAAAAAGCGTTTTACCAATGCCAGTCGTAATGTATATGGCATGTTTGTAAAGGCAGAAAAAATGATTTCGCTGAATGCTCCGATGATGCAGTTTACGGTGTACAGCTGTATTCTGCTGGTCTCATGGCTGGGCGCGCGGATGGTTGTCATGGAAGGTCTGACGACGGGAGAACTCATGAGCATGCTGACCTATAGCATGAATATTCTGATGAATCTGATGATGCTGTCCATGATATTTGTCATGATCACGATGTCGGCGGCCAGCGGGCGGCGTGTGGCGGAGGTCATCAATGAGAAGAGTACGCTTTCAAATCCGGAAAATCCGGATTATGAAGTAGCGGACGGAAGTATCTGCTTTGATCATGTTTCGTTTGATTATCACGGGGATAAGGAAAATCCGATTTTAAAGGATATAAATCTGAATATTCGTTCAGGAGAAACGATCGGTATTATCGGTGGCACCGGAAGCTCTAAGTCCAGTCTGGTGAACCTGATCAGCCGTTTGTATGATGTCACGGATGGCACGGTGTCTGTTGGTGGCAAGGACGTGCGTACCTATGATCTGGACACACTGCGAAATGATGTGGCGATGGTTTTGCAAAAAAATGTGTTGTTTTCGGGAAGCATTCTGGACAATCTGCGCTGGGGTGATGAGAACGCCACGGAGGAACAGTGCAGACAGGCGTGCCGTCTGGCCTGCGCAGATGAGTTTATTGAGCGTTTTCCCGATCAATATGACACCTATCTGGAGCAGGGCGGAAGCAATCTTTCCGGTGGTCAGAAACAGCGCTTATGTATTGCAAGGGCATTGTTGAAAAAACCGAAGATCCTGATCTTGGACGACAGTACCAGCGCGGTGGATACAGCCACTGACGCGAGAATACGCCGGGCGTTTGCAGAGGAAATTCCGGGAACAACAAAAATCATCATCGCCCAGCGCATCTCCTCCGTGCAGGAGGCTGACCGGATCATTGTCATGGAGGACGGTCAGATTCAGGGCTTTGACACGCATGAAAGGCTGCTGGAGACGAATGAAATTTACAGGGATATCTACGAGTCGCAGACAAAGGGCGGCGGTGATTTTGATGAGAAAGCGGGTGAGAACTGATGGCTGAGGAAAAGGTAAAAGAATTGAAAGGACCCGGAAAAGGACCGAGAGGACCACGTCCGAAGCTGGATCATCCCATGCAGACATTCCTGCGGATCATGCGTTACCTCATGAAGTATTATCCGGTGCATATGGTTATTGTTGTGATCACTATTTTTGCCGGCGTACTCTGCAGCGTGCAGGGAACATGGTTTATGAAAGATCTGATTGACGTGTACGTCAGACCGCTTCTATTGGCGGAACATGCGGATTTCAGCGGACTTTTGCACGCGATTATGCGTGTGGGCGGCTTCTATCTGCTGGGTGTGATTGCAGTTTTTGTGCAGAACCGTCTGATGGTCTATGTGACGCAGGGAACGCTTATGCACATGAGAAATGAGATGTTCGTCCACATGGAGACACTGCCGATTAAATATTTTGACCAGCATCCGCACGGGGATATCATGAGTATGTACACGAATGATATTGATACATTGCGCCAGATGATCTCCCAGAGCATGCCTCAGTTTTTGAACAGCGCGTTCACGATTGTCAGCGTATTTATCAGTATGGTGATGCTCAGTATTCCCCTGACGGTCGTCACGCTGGCGATGGTGGCAGTTGTGCTCTTTTCCACGAAAAAGGCCACCGGCGCTAGCGGGAGATATTTCGTACAGCAGCAACGTGATCTTGGAAAAGTGAATGGTTATATCGAGGAAATGATGGAGGGGCAGAAGGTTGTCAAGGTGTTCTGTCATGAAACGCAGGCGATGGAGGAATTTAAGAAATTAAATGATCAGCTTTATGACAGCGCTTTTAACGCAAACCAGTTTGCGAATGTACTCGGGCCGATCAATGCACAGCTCGGTAATGTGAGTTACGTGATCTGCGCGATGGTGGGAGGTGTGCTGGCGCTGAGTGGAACCTTTGGCTTTACTCTCGGATCACTGGCAAGTTTTCTGACCTTTAATAAGAGCTTTTACATGCCGATCAATCAGGTGAGCCAGCAGCTCAACGCAGTGATCATGGCTCTTGCCGGAGCTGACCGTATTTTCCGGCTGCTGGATGAAAAGCCGGAGACGGATGATGGTTACGTCACACTGGTCAATGCGAAAAAAGAAAACGGGCGGCTCGTGGAGAGTGAGAAACGGACGGGACTGTGGGCGTGGAAGCATGTGCATCAGGCGGACGGCAGTGTGGATTACGTGGAGCTGACCGGGGATGTGGTGTTTGACGATGTGGATTTCGGATACAATCCGGACAAAATGGTATTGCACAACGTGGATTTGTACGCGACGCCGGGACAGAAGATCGCCTTTGTCGGATCTACCGGAGCAGGAAAGACGACGATTACGAACCTGATCAACCGTTTTTACGATATTCAGGACGGAAAGATCCGCTACGACGGCATTAATATCAACAAGATTAAAAAGGATGATCTGCGTCATTCACTGGGCATCGTTTTACAGGATACGCATCTGTTTACCGGGACGGTCATGGAAAACATTCGTTATGGCAAGCTGGATGCAAGTGATGAGGAAGTGATCGCTGCTGCAAAACTGGCAAATGCAGATAGCTTTATCCGACATCTTCCGGAGGGATATCAGACAAAACTGACCGGCGATGGTGCATCACTGAGCCAGGGACAGCGTCAGCTGCTGGCGATTGCCAGAGCGGCGGTTGCAGATCCGCCGGTGCTCATTCTGGACGAAGCGACCAGCTCCATTGATACCCGTACGGAGCGTATCGTACAGGAGGGCATGGACCGTCTGATGAAGGGCCGGACGACGTTTGTCATTGCCCATCGTCTCTCCACTGTCCGCAACAGTGACTGCATCATTGTTCTCGAACAGGGACGCGTCATTGAGCGCGGAAACCACGATCAGCTCATGGCAGAGAAAGGAAAGTATTATCAGCTGTATACCGGAAAGTCGGCTTCTTAGTCAGCCCAGTTTTCAAGTTTTAAACCTTTGACACGTTCAAATTCTTTTGTATTATTTGTTACAACGGTATATCCCAAAGACTTGGCATGCCCTGCGATCATCATATCTAACGGACCAATGGGCGTGCCGGCCTTCTCCAGATCGGCACGGATTTTTCCATAGCT
>JALELN010000216.1 GCA_022771765.1 Lachnospiraceae bacterium
CTGAAGGGCTTGTCCATATAAATCGATGCCAGCATCGCATCTGCAGTGGCCGTACATCCGACATTATCGCCTTTGCTGTTCACAAAACGTTTGTAATCACCCTGACGGTATACATATTTTTCCTTAAAATTTTTCAACACAAGAAAACTGCTGTAGTTATTCTGCTTGTAATCGATCTTGACATTCGGCGAATATGCCACCAGCTTCTGCTCCACAAGCGGTGTTTCGGACACCGGTGCTTCGGACACCTCTTCCTTTTCCTCCGTCACGATCTTTTTCCAGCGGGCATAGAGCACCTGATCATCCTCGCCCTGAAAAGCCGTCTTTGCCGTCACTTTTTTGCCGCCGGTCTTCTTCGTATACCAGCCCTGAAACTTATAGCCTGTTCTGGTTGTTTTCGGCAATTTGCCGTATGTATCACCTTTCGCGAGCTCCAGCGTCTTCTTTACTTTTTTTCCTTTGTTTGCGTCAAAGCTGACCGTACAGCTCTGCGCTTCCTGTCCGTCATCCTTTGCCTGCGCTGTATCTCCGGCCTCGTTATGATCGGCTGTCTGTACGGTATCAGACACCTGTTCCACTGGCGCTGCCTGCTCCGTATCTGCCGCCGTTACAGAAACAGGCGGGCACAGCATCGTCACTGCCAGCACACCTGCTAATAATCCTTTGTGTAATCTTCTCATAGAAACCCCATTTTTTGCATCTGTTAATAGTTACTGGGATAAATCCCGATAAACATTAAAATTATAACACAAAACAACGTTTCTGTCGATGGATTTTTCACGGTTTTTCTCCGCTCAACACCCGATTCAGGACATCCGCCAGAGGCGGCATGGCGTTCATTGCCTCCTGCAGGGAATTTGTCTGCGCGCCCACCTCCACCAGCAGCGATTTGGGACAGTAATGCAGATTATAGCGCAGCCCCTTCAGATAAATGCCCCGGCTGAAGCCCGGATAATACTCACTTGCAATCAGCTCCATCTGCAGGGAAAACGCAAGGTTTGTCTGCTGATTCGGATTTTTCAGAGATGCCAATGCTCCATTCTTGTTCGTGTAGCTGAGCCCGTTAAAGAACATAACCGGAGCCATCACCGTATCGTTGACCTCTGTCAAGAGATAGGTATCTTCTGCCACCCCGTCCCGGTGCAGATCAATCACTACCTCAATCGTCGGATTGTCTTTTAAAATCTTCTGGAGTGCCGGCCCCGCCACGCCGTATGCCCGGTCACGGTCTGAATCATAGGTACTGCGATCATGCAACACCTGAAATCCGTAGCGCTCCGTCAGTATCTCGGTCAGATAATCCCCCAGTCCTACCACAGATTCATCCTTATCACCAGACTTAGAATCGCGATAGCCCTCCAACGAATGGGTATGGTAAATCAAAATCTGCGGTCCGTCCACATCACTTTTCAGTTTCATATTCTTTTTTAACAGTTTTTCCAGATTCAGCTGGCTTCCGTTACTGCCGGTTGTGCCATCAATACAATAGTGCTTTTTGACAAGCGTCTGGTAATCCTTCAGTTCCTCCAGATCCAGATTTACTGCTTTTTTTGTTGCATAAGAAAAAAGGGAGTGTTCCACACTGCCCGCTGTATCGTTTCCCTGCATCTGATGGTACAAAGACTGCTGTAGCAGGTCGCCTGTCTGACCGGTCTGCAAAGTATCCTCACCGCTCTCATCGGCATACCATGCCTCGTTTTCCTCCTGCAGCTGTGCGGCGAGCTGTTGCTCCAGCTCCGCTTCAAACGCACTCTCGGAGGCAGCCGCCTCTCCCTCCTGTGACGCATAGGTATAGATGGGAAAACACCCCATCACCGCATCCGCAAGAAGCTGTGACACGGAACGCTCCGTGGTCTTTTCGCTGTTTATGATCGGCAGATAATAGTCAAGCACATTCTGATAAATGCTTTCCTGCGTTTTCAAGCCTGCATATGCCGCAAAGGTATGCTCCCCTGTCCGGCTTATGCCGCGCAATTGCACAAGTTCTGTCAGAAAAGCTGCACAAACACAAAAAAGAAGGATAAAAATCGCTCCTATCCTTCTCCTTTTTTTGTCCTTTTTTGTTTCTATGGAAACCTGCCGCACCTGCATTACCCTGCACTACCTCCCTAACAATAAATCATATGCGGGAGTTGTCCAACTTATGACTAGTTTTTTTAGATTTTTTATTCTTGTAATGCAAGATTAATCGCATCAGAGATGGTAGTGCTCAAACGGTTTACGGATGCATCAATATCCTTTGAGGTCACATACAAGGTGTTTAAATGCGGTGCCAGAAGCTCTCTCACCAGTTCATACTGCTCCACCTCATCCAAAGACCGGTAGGAGCTTTGCATTCTTCCGTAAGGCGCATGCTCCGCCAGTGCCTCCAACAGATTGTTCATCGTATCATTCACAATCGTAGCCGCATCCACCACCGTCGGAATACCGATGGCCAGCACCGGGATTCCAAGCGCCTCCTTCGTCAGCGGATGCCTGTGATTGCCAACTCCGGAGCCGGGATGAATGCCGGTATCCGTGATCTGAATGGTCCGGTTCAGACGCTTCGTGCTGCGTGCGGCAAGCGCATCCACCGCGATGACAAAGTCTGGCTGCGTCTCACGTAGAATCCCCCGGATGATCTCACTGCTCTCCATGCCGGTCTGCGCCATGACACCCGGCACGATGGCGCTGACACGCTTCTGCTTTTTTCCGAAAACATCATCACCGAATTCCCGCATCATATGCCTTGTAATAAAAAGCCGGTCTGCCACCTTCGGTCCAAGCGAATCCGATGTCACCTCCCGATTTCCAAGCCCTACCACCAAGGCCGAAAGCTGTTTTCCTTTCGGTGCCAGCCGCTTGATGATGCGAGCCAGCTGCTCACTGATCATGCGGTGGTAACGCTCATCCTCGTCATCCATGCTCGCCGCCTCTATCGTGATATAGTTGCCCTTTGGTCTTCCCATGCTGCGCGCACCATTTTCTGTCTCGATAACCATGGTCGTGATCCGGATATCCTCACTCATCTTTTCTTTTTCCAGCCGCACGCCCTTGATCTCTACGTTATCCTGTTCATACTTTTCCCGTGCTTCCAGTGCCAAATCTGTTCTGATCTCGTACATAATGATCCTCCACGATACATTTTTTTATAGTTTTTGCCAAAAATCTCTTTTTATGTATTGACAGAACGAAATCAAATCGCTATTATTATCTAGTGTGCGTACATCAGATACGTCCGTGTCCGGCTCTGATGCAGCATGAGACTACAAATATATTAGGAAAACGGAGGTGTACGGTTTTGGCAAACATTAAATCTGCTAAGAAGAGAATTCTTGTAACTGAG
>JALELN010000082.1 GCA_022771765.1 Lachnospiraceae bacterium
AAAAATGTCTGGGATGAGGAATACGGCAAAGTCAGCTTCGAGATCTGCCGTTACCATCACGAACGCTATGATGGCAGGGGATATCCGGATGGATTAATAGGGGATCAGATCCCGCTTTCCGCGCAGATTGTGTCGATTGCGGACGTGTATGATGCACTTGTCAATGAGCGGGTTTATAAGAGTGCGTTTTCAAAAGAAAAGGCGTTTCAGATGATTGTGACCGGAGAGTGCGGTGTTTTTTCACCGAAGCTTCTGGACTCCTTCTGGAATATGCGCAGAGAGTTTGAAAAACTGGCAGACGATACCAATTGAACCGGGGAATCGCCCTGGAGATTTTCAGTGAGTACGGCTTCCTTATCGAAACGGCAGAAGAATGAAAGGCGGTATCATGATGGAAAAAGAAATAATGGAGTCTCAGGATAATCTGATTCAGGCGCTTGCCATTCCGTACGAAAATGTGTATATGGTGAATATGGACACCTGCGAGGCCACATGCTACCGTATGGGTCAGGTTATAAGTAACCGCTACGGACAGAAATTTGCAGTCGGCAATTATGAACAGAATATTGCTTCATATATTGAGAATGATGTGTTGCAAGAGGATCGGTGTTTGTTTGATCAGGTGCGTTTCATATCCGGGGTACGGGAACTTTTGGCTGATAAGAGTACGTATTATTTTAATTACCGTGTGTTTCGTAATGGGAAAATACAGTATTTTCAGTATCAGCTCGTCAGGCCGACCTGTGAAAGTGCGGAGTTTGTTGCCGGATTTAAAAATATAGATGAGGAGATCCACAGCCAGATAAAGCAGACGCGGAAAATGGAACTGCAGAGGGAGATTATTGAAGGTCTCAGCTCTGAATATTATTCCGTCCTGCTTGTAGATCCCGATACAGACAAGGTCACCACATATCGTGCGAAAGATGAGGACGGGCGTGCCATAACGAATTATTTTCTCAGACACCATAACTGTTGGTCAAAGGGCATACACAGTTACGCAAAAGAATTGATTTACGAGAAAAGCCGCGCGGAATTTCTGGAAAAACTGTCGTTGGAGTATATCCGGGCTGTCGGTAAGGACTATTCTTTCACCTATGAAAAACTGACAGATGACGGAGTCGTTTATCTTCAGGCAAGAGTGGCGTTTGTGCAGGAAAGAGACGGTCGATTTGTAGTTGTGGTCGGTACCAGAAACGTGGATGATCTGATCAAGAAAGAGCGCCAGCAGGAAGCGGCGCTACAGGAGGCATTTGACGCGGCAGAAGCGGCAAACAGGGCCAAGACAGATTTTTTGTCAAATATGTCCCATGACATCCGTACGCCGATGAATGGTATTATTGGTATGACTGCAATTGCTGCGGCACATATCGATGATAAAGAACGTGTGAAGGACAGCTTGCAGAAAATAACGCAGGCGAGTAAGCATCTGCTCAGTCTCATCAATGAAGTGCTGGATATGAGTAAAATTGAATCCGGAAAGGTTCAATTGATGGAGGAAGAGTTTAATCTCTCAGATCTGGTTGACAATTTGCTCACCATGACAAATTCGCAGCTTGAAGAACACCACCATAAGCTCAGTGTGAATATTTCCAAAGTAATCCATGAGGATGTGATCGGTGACAGCCTTCGTATCCAGAAGGTATTTACCAACATGATGGGTAATGCCGTGAAATTTACACCGGATGGTGGAGAGATCCGCCTTTCCATTTCAGAGAGACCTACGAAACAGAAAAAAGTGGGATGCTATGAATTCGTTTTTGAGGATAATGGTATTGGTATGAGCAATGATTTTATTGAACAGATCTTTGAGCCCTTTGCAAGGGCAGAGGATGATCGGGTCAATCAGATTCAGGGAACAGGTCTTGGTATGCCCATCAGTAGGAATATTGTGCGCATGATGGGTGGAGATATCAAGGTGGAGAGCACACCCGGTATCGGCTCGCGTTTTACGGTTATGATTTATTTAAGGCTTCAGGATACAGATGAGGTTCAGGACGATAAATTTGTTGATCTGGATGTTCTGGTGGCGGATGATGATGCGCTGAGTCTGGAATCCTGTTGCGGAATGCTGACGGATCTCGGCATGAAGGCGGATGGTGTATCCTGCGGGAAAGAGGCTGTAAAACAGGTGGTCAGCCACCATGAGCAGAAAAGGGACTATTTTGCCTGCATTATTGACTGGAAAATGCCGGATATGGACGGGATCGCAACTACGAGAGCTATTCGTCAGGCAGTCGGAAAAGATGTACCGATCATAATTATCTCTGCCTATGACTGGTCCGATATTGAACAGGAGGCTCGGGCGGCAGGAGCGAATGCGTTTATCAGCAAGCCATTATTCCGTTCCAGACTGGAAAAAACCTTCCATGCGCTATTGGGGGACGATGAAACGGATACGGAGGCAGTGCCGCTGGAACAGCTGGAAACTATGAATTTCTCCGATCATCGTGTGCTGCTTGTGGAAGATAATGAGCTGAATGCGGAGATTGCGACAGAGCTTCTGAAAATGACGGGGCTTATGGTAGAGCGTGCTGCTGACGGTACGGAAGCGGTGGACCGCATGAGTGAGTGCGAAGATGGATACTATGACATGATTTTTATGGATATCCAGATGCCGAAGATGAACGGCTATGACGCGGCGAGAGCAATCCGTACCATGGGGCGCGGTTACTGCAGTCAGATACCGATCGTTGCTATGACAGCAAATGCCTTTGCAGAGGATGTGCAGGCAGCGAAAACAGTTGGCATGAATGAGCATATTGCCAAGCCACTCGATTTGAGAGTACTAGCAAAAACATTGAAGAAGTGGCTTCGTGGAAAGTAAAAGAATCGGTTATGTGAGGAGATGCGCTGACATTCAGTGTCATCTCCTTGTATTTTTCCTTGCAAGCGGAAAATAATTGTACTACAATAATAGCAATGAAATCTCTTTAGGAGGCATCGGACAGATGAGAAAACGAAACAATACATATCAGGTGATTTACGAGGCAATCAGTGAAGCGGAAGAGGCTGTTACAAAATCCCCTCTGAGCACAGAAATGCCGGCAGATGAGGCTACATTAAAGGAAGAACTGCAGGGGCTGATTTCTAACGAGGTATGTCTGGCGGAAGCATCAAAATCCCTGATGGATACGACCAGTACGCTGAGTAGTTTTGATGTTGGCATGAGTCATATGTCTGCACAGCTGATGAACTATGCAAGAGCATTGTCAGAAGTCAGTGATTCTAATCTGGCAATTGTAGAGGAGACGACTGCCAGCCTGAATATGGTGGATGAAAACGCGAAAACGACTTCCACAATGTTGGGAAATTTGAATGATGACGCGCAGATGCTGGCGACAAAGACAGAGGAGAGTCAGCATCTTTTGAACGAGGCCAAGCAGCTCAAGGATGAACTGGTTTCGGATATGAAGATCATGGCTGATGAGATGGCACAGTTGATGCATCTGGTGGGTGAGGTCAATGAGATCGTGGATAAGGTACAGTCCATTGCAGGACAGACAAATTTGCTGGCACTCAATGCTTCCATCGAGGCAGCGCGGGCGGGCGAGCTTGGTAAGGGCTTTGCTGTCGTTGCGGATGAAGTGCGCAAACTTGCGGATGACACCAATGAGCAGCTGGTTGATATGCGTCAGTTTGTCAGTCAGATGAATAAGGCTACAGAGGAGAGCAGGGCGAGTTTGGAGAAGTCCGTTGCATCCGGCAACCGAATGGGAAAGATGATCGATGGAGCAACTGAAAGTGTGCAGGCAAATACAAACCGGCTGGGCAGCATCGCGGAGGATGTGCAGGAGATGAACCGGTCTGTGGGTGATATTCGCGATGCGATTCATGAAATCAACACGGCAATGGATACTTCTACGCAGGATGCGGAGCAGCTTGCAAACATGACAGCCAATATTCGTGACGACGCGGAGAAGAGTGTTGATTACGCAAAGCAGCTGGCAAAGATTGATGATGATCTGTCTGCGGTAGTGGAAAATATTTATGCAGGACTGGAGCAGAGCCGTCGTGCTCCCAAGAATGAAGAAATCATTGATATTCTGACGAAGGCAAAGACGGCACACACGAACTGGTTGACGGTGTTGAAGCAGATTGTGGAGGAAGATCAGGCATTGCCGATTCAGGTTAATCCGAAGAAATGTGTGTTTGGACATTACTATTACGCATTAGCGGTGAAGCATCCTTCTCTGTCTGAGCAGTGGAACCGGATTGGCACTCTGCATGGCACCTTCCATACATTGGGACAGACAGTGCTCGACCGTCTGGATCAGGATGTGGAGTCCAGACAGGCATTGTATGAGGAAGCCGTGGCAGTTTCCGGACAGTTGATGAACGCCATTGATACTGTCATTGCCCAGATAGAGAAAATGACAGGTGACGACGAGGCAGTTTTTGAGAAAAGTCTCTGGTAAATAGAAACAGAGCGTCTGAAAAAATGGACACAAAGAAGAAAAAGAACTTAGTAATCAATGTGGTATTATTTTTAGCCATTATGATGTTTACGCTATGGTTTGTCTTTCGTGACGAAGGGGTAGAAGCGGTACTGACCGCTATGGAGCTGATGTCTGTGCAACATCTGCTCCTGGCGGTTGTGATCGCTTTGTTTTTCGTCAGCGCGGAGGGAATCATGATCTGGTATCTGCTTCGTTCGATTGATGGAACGAGTAGTATTTCCACCTGTATCAGCTGCGCCTTTATCGGCTTTCTTTTTTCGGGCATTACGCCGTCTGCGACAGGCGGACAGCCGATGCAGCTTTATTATTTGAAGCGGGAAGGCAATTCCTGGTCCATCAGCTCAGTGGTGCTCATGACGGTGGCGCTGATGTATAAGCTGGTACTCGTGATCTTTGGCGTTGGAATTTTATTGTTCTGGCATCAGCCGCTTCGCGGGTATCTCGGGATGGGTTATTATCGCCTGTTTTTGCTGGGAATGACGTTAAATACATTACTTGTCGTGGGACTATTGATGGTGATGTTTACTCCTTCCGTGATAAGGATGCTGATTGGTAAAGTGGAATGGCTGGCAGTGAAACTGCATCTGCTGAAAAAAGCGGGATCCAGGCAGGCCAGGCTGGATCATTTTATGGAAAATTATCAGAATGCGCTGACTTTTCTGAAAGAGCACAAAGGCAAGATGCTAGTGGTGTTTCTTGGAACAGTCGTTCAGCGCGGAGCGGTGTTTGCGCTTACTTATGTCGTGTACCGGGGCATGGGAATGAGTGGAGCAACACTCACAACGATCATGTGGCTGCAGGCAGCGGTGTACATAGCAGTTGACATGCTGCCGATTCCCGGAGCGCAGGGAATCACGGAGGCAATGTACCGGAAAGCGTTCTTGACCATCTTTTCGGCAGGTCATGTGACCGCATCCATGTGTATCAGCAGGGGAGTGAGCTTCTACCTGATGATCTGCGTGGGGCTATGTGTGACATTATATCAATTTTGTATAAAAAAGAAAAATAAATAGGCAATTGCGAAACTGTTCACGTTATGAATAAGTTTCGCAATTGCCTATTTTCACGTCTTTACGCTACGACTAGCACTTCTCCAGCGCCTGCGCAAGATCTGCAATCAGATCCTCAATATCCTCCAGACCAACACTGATGCGGATGAGCTCCGCGGGAACGCCGGCTTCTTTTAACTGTTCGTCCGTCATCTGGCGGTGTGTAGAAGAAGCAGGGTTCAGGCAGCAGGTTCTTGCGTCTGCCACATGTGTCTCGATCGCGGCCAGCTTCAGATTTTTCATGAAAGTACTTGCAGCCTCGCGACCGCCTGCAAGCCCGAAAGATACAACGCCGCAGCTGCCGTTGGGTAGATATTTTTCTGCCAGCGTATGGTAAGGATCATCCGGTAATCCACAATAGTTGACATAAGCTACCTTCGGATGGTCGTGCAGATATTCAGCCACCGCCTGACCGTTTTCGCAGTGGCGTTTCATGCGTACATGGAGGCTCTCCAGACCTAAGTTTAACAGAAATGCATTCTGAGGGCTCTGGATAGAGCCAAGATCACGCATGAGCTGAGTGGTACATTTGGTGATAAAGGCGCCTGCATTGCCGAAACGCTCTGAATAATTCACTCCGTGGTAGCTCTCATCGGGAGTGGTAAGACCCGGATATTTGTCTGCATGTGCCATCCAGTCAAAGTGACCGCTGTCCACGATGGCTCCGCCGACACCGGCACCGTGTCCGTCCATATATTTGGTGGTGGAGTGGGTGACGATATCGGCACCCCACTCGAAGGGACGGCAGCCAACCGGAGTCGCAAATGTATTATCCACGATGAGCGGTACGCCGTGGGCATGAGCCACCTTCGCAAACAGTTCAATGTCAAGAACCGTCAGAGCCGGATTGGCGATGGTTTCGCCGAACATTGCCTTTGTATTCGGGCGGAACGCGGCGTTTAATTCTTCTTCAGTGGCTGTCGGTGAAACAAACGTGACATCGATGCCCATGCGCTTCATTGTGACAGCGATCAGATTGAAGGTTCCGCCGTAAATGCTGCTGCTGGATACGATGTGGTCACCGCACTCGCAGATGTTGAACAGCGCAAAGAAGTTTGCAGCCTGTCCACTTGAAGTCAGCATTGCGGCCGTACCGCCCTCTAATTCGGCAATCTTTGCTGCTACATAATCGTTGGTCGGATTTTGCAGACGGGTGTAAAAATAACCCTCCGCCTCAAGGTCAAAAAGTTTACCCATATCTTCGCTCGTGTCATACTTAAAAGTCGTGCTCTGCACAATAGGGATCTGGCGGGGTTCGCCGTTGCCGGGCGTGTAGCCGCCCTGTACACAGATTGTATTTGTCTTCATTTATGAAAGTCCTCCTGATTCTCCTGTGTTTTACTAGGAATTTTTCTATTCCTATTCTAGCATTTGAGGTGGATTTTCACAATACTTTTGTGATATGATACTATTCAGAGCCAAGGCACTTTACATATGAAATCGAGCCGGGGACTGAATCGTATTATATGAAATAACAGGAGAAAATTATGAATCAGGAAAAAATACCTACTACCTATCTGGTAGACAGCGAAAATGTAAATGACGTGTGGATCAGACTTGTTACAAATATGGAGCCGCAGGATGAAATCCTTGTGTTCTATACGGAAAAAAGTCCCCACATGAGTTATGAGAAGGTGATCGAGCTAACAACGCTTTCCGATCGTCCCATTCAGTGGATCAAATGTGTGGAGGGCAGCAATGCGCTCGATTTTCAGCTTGTGACGGAGCTGGGCGCACGGGTGGCGACAGAGCCGGGACACGCGTTTGTCATCGTGTCCAACGACAACGGCTTTGACGCGGCTGTCAAATACTGGACACAGCGCGAGAAGGATGTGCGCCGTATGAAGAGCGCGGAGTGCAGACAGTTTAGCCGTAAGCATACTGGAAAGCCGGAGAAGACTGTGGGACAGTCTGTATCCGAATCTCAGATTTTGCAGCAGCAAGCAGACAGTGCACCGGAGCAGGAATTTGCATATCTGGAAGATATCGAACAGCTCAGCCGTTCCATTCAGATGTCCAAGCTTACGTTGTTTCACGATGCGTTCGTTTGCATGTTTGATCAGGAGATCGGAGATGCGATCTACTATTACATGAAGGAGCACAAGGAAGAATTGGCGTACCTTTCCGACAACTATCTTCCCAAGCGCAAGGCACGTCTGAAGAATTATTTTCAGATGGCGTTGGCACATGCGGGTGGCGATACCTCGGGAACAGATGATGTCATGGAGATATACAACCACATTGATGAGCCCAAGAAAAACCTGCAGAAGCTCAATGTCGAGGCAGTGAAAAAGTTCGGTCAGGAGCAGGGAAGCGGCTATTATAAAGTACTTAAAAAACATGTGAAGATCATGAGTAAGCTGTAAAGAAAAGCTCTGCGTATGGCAGGGCTTTTTGTAATTCAATATTTAGAAAAAAATGAAATCTAAATTCCCTCTTGCCATACTTGAAAAAATACTATACAATAGCAAAAGCTCTTTAATTGATTAAAGAAGTAAATCAAAAAAGTGTTTAAGATGACAGGAAATATATGGAGAGTATGGAAATGAAGAACAAAAGACGTTACATAAATGTCGAGCATATGCTCAGTTTTATCTGTTTTGCGCTGATTATTGGGCTGTGGTGTATCTTAAGCTTTGGCGGAATGGTATCGGATCTGTTTCTGCCGTCACCGGTGGCGGTAGCGAAACGTCTGGTGGAATTGTATAGGGACGGTTCCTTGTGGGCGAATTGCTTCGAGTCGACCACCCGCGTGGTTGTTGGCTGGTTCTGGTCGGTGGTTGTGGCGCTGCCCTGCGGCATGCTAATGGCAAACTCTAGAAAATTCAGTGCCTTTATCCAGCCGATTATTGAGTTTGCGAGATATCTGCCGGTCGTGGCGCTGGTGCCGCTGACGTTACTATACCTTGGCATTGACGAGACACAGAAATATACGATTATTTTCCTTGGCACTTTCTTTCAGCTGGTGCTGATGGTGTGTGATACGGTGTCCGGTGTGGATGTGAACCTGATCAACGCCGCAAAGACGCTTGGCGCAGGGCGGTGGCAGGTCTATAAGGAGGTCATTTTTCCTGCGGCGCTGCCGGGGCTGATGGACGATTTTCGCTTGACGATCGGATGGGCGTGGACCTATCTGGTGGTGGCCGAGATGGTTGCTGCACAGAACGGTCTTGGTTATATGATTCTGCGTTCCCAGCGTTACCTGGCGACAGACACAATCTTTGCGGGGCTGATTCTGATCGGTCTCATCGGACTGATCACAGACTTTTTATTCCGTGTACTGACACGCATTGTCGCGCCGTGGCATGAACGGCTGACAGATAAGTAATAACGAGGTGGAAGATGGAACAGTATAAATTACAGGCAATCGACCTGACAAAAATATATGAAGACGGTAAAAAGGGGCTGGTCACGGCGATTGACCATGTGAACCTTGAAGTGAAGGACGGAGAGTTTGTCATGATCGTCGGCCCTTCCGGGTGCGGAAAGACGACGCTGATCAATATTCTGGGCGGACTGGGCACCGCGACCTCCGGGCAGGTATTGCTGGACGGCAAGCCGGTACAGGGACCGGGCGCAGACCGCGGGATGGTGTTTCAGGGCTATAGCCTGTTCCCGTGGCTGTCCGTACAGAAAAATGTGGAATTTGGATTAAAAATGAAAAAGATGCCGAAAGCACAACGTGCTGAACAGGCAAAGAAATTTATCGATCTGGTGGGGCTGACCGGATTTGAAAACGCGCTGCCCAGGCAACTGTCCGGCGGTATGAAACAGCGTGTGGCGATTGCCCGCACACTTGCCAACGAGCCGGAGATTCTTTTGATGGACGAGCCCTTCGGTGCGTTGGATGCCCAGACGAGGGTGGTCATGCAGGAGCTTTTGGCAGACATCAGCAAAAAAACGAAAACGACCATTTTATTTATCACTCATGATATTGATGAGGCCGTGTTACTGGGTGACCGCATTTATGTTATGAGCCGCAGACCGGGCACGATCCGTGAGGTGCTGGAGGTCAATATTCCCGGTGTGAGAAGTCATGAGAGTCTGGTGCTTCCGGAGTTTCTGGCAACAAAGAAAAAGATCATGGACATGCTCTGGAAGGAAAGTATGGACGCGGCCATGGATCAATAAAAACAAAAAAAGAAAAGAGTAGAAACTTATGAAGAAGAAACTGAGCTTATTATTGGCGGGATTGTTAGTTATCGGTACGGTATTTACCGGCTGTGGCAGCAAGAAGGAGGAAGCAGGCGCGGATGGTCTGACAGAAGTGACGATGGCATTCTGTACCTTTACAGGCTACGCACCGATGTTTATTGCCCGGGAGCAGGGTTATTTTGAGGATGCGGGCATTAAGATGAACATTCAGGTGATCGAGGACGAGTCTACCTATGCCAGCCTGATTACAAAAGGTGACGTACAGTTCCTGGCAACCGCACAGGATCCGAATATCAAGATGTTTGCAAATGGCGCGACGAGCAAATATGTGCTCACAATGGATCAGTCATTTGGCGCGGACGGCCTGGTGGCAACCGAAGATATCAAGACACTGGATGACTTGAAGGGAAAATCAGTGGCACTTGATAAATCCGCGTCTTCTTATTATTTCTTCCTGAAGGCACTGGAGAGCGGATCTTCCCTGACAGAGGATGATATTGATGTGCAGGACATGGGAGATACGACAGAGGCAGGTGTTGCCTTTATCGGCGGACAGGTGGATGCTGCTATTATGTGGGAGCCGGAGCTCTCAGACGCGTTGGCAGAGGTTTCCGGTGCTCATGCGATCGTGACCAGCGCGGACTACCCGGATGCGATTTCCGACAGTCTGGTGGTCAATGCCAAATTTGCAGAGGAGCATCCTGAGATCGTGGACGCAGTTGCAGATGCATGGTATAAGGCAGTCGATTTTTATAATGCAAATCCGACAGAGGCATATGAGAATATGGCCAGCGGCTTTGAGGAAGTCACTGCGGAAGACATTGAGAGTGACGCAGCAGGCTTGCACTTTTTAGGAAAGGAAGAAAATGAGGCACTGCTTGTCGAGGGTTCAGATGGCAACATTTTTGATCTGTGCAAGGAGATGGCAGACTTCTGGATGAGTAAAGGTGAATGCAAGACGGACGAATTAGATGATTACTTTACTCTGGTAAAATAGGCAGATCCTATATATATCGCAATTGATTTAATATTCTTCTGTCCGGCCGTGTTGTCTTCCCTGAAAGCCTTGGGCATTCCCGGGAAGGGCACGGCTTTTTGAGGTACTGGTTTTGCGAAGAGATGGAATTGCTTGGAGGATATGAAGATGACGAAAGAAAATATCGTATTGATCGGAATGCCGGGTGCCGGGAAAAGTACCGTGGGTGTGGTCCTGGCAAAAAACATGGGTTATTCCTTTGTGGACAGTGATTTGCTCATTCAGGAGCAGGAGGGAAAACTCCTGCATGAGATCATTGAGGAACGCGGACTTGAGGGTTTTAACGAGGTAGAGAATCAGGTCAATGCTGCCATTAATATCAGCCGTGCCGTTATCGCAACGGGAGGCAGTGTGGTCTACGGCGTGCAGGCGATGGAACATTTAAAACAGTTGGGAACAGTGGTATATCTGTCTTTGCCTTATGAGGAACTGGAAGAGCGGCTGGGTGATCTGAATGAGCGGGGTGTGTCGATCCGTGAGGGACAGACACTCGCCGATCTGATGCAGGAGCGGACACCGCTCTATGAGCGATATGCGGATGTCACGATTGACTGCGAGGGCAGACAGATCCGGGAGATCGTGCAGATGATCCGGGAAGCGGTTCGAAAAATCGACGGAAAAGAGGAGAAATGATGAACCACGAGAAATTAGAAAAAAATCTGATCGATCTGATTAAGGAAGAACAGGCAAAGCTCGGCTACCGGGAGGAGGCAGTCAGGCTGTATTATCCGTTGCAGTCGCTGCGGCATTTTTATGACTGCACAGACAGCGCGGATGAGATGCAGATGAGGCTTTCGGATTTTCCGGCAGCGATGTCTTCTACGCTGGGTGCAGTGGAGGTTACACATCAAGGAGACCGTTTCTGCTTTGTGATACCGGAGAGTGGAACAGAGTATGTGCACACGCAAATGAAGGAAAATGAATTTATCTGCCGGCTTGTGGAACTGATCGGCAGTCACCATGCGACGATGGAGCAGATCAAAGCGTTGTTCGAGGCGCAGAAAGTGCCCTGTGTCATTACTAATATGGACAGTGATGAATTTGATGTGATGATCCGTTTCACTGAGGGGGATGATCCCTATTACTACTGTTTTAAGGATGAGGGCTGCCACATTATTTATCACCGGTTTTTACCAGAGGATTATGCGGAATTCGGGTTATAGAAAAAAGATCCGGGATGCGTGACCGGATGGAGCAGAATGTCAAACAAATATAGGTTTCATTTTTAGCAAAAAACTGCTATACTGGTCTACATGAGGTCGGTATAGCAGTTTTTCAACGATAGACAAAGGGGGGTAACGAATGAAATCAAGGTTAAAAAAAGTGATGGCGCTTTTGTTCGCTTTTTTGCTTTGCACCGGTTGCGGGGCGACACAGACAATCGATGACTATGCGACGAATGAGGGCTATGACAGTGCACAGCAGGGAACTTCGGCTGTTGAAAAAACAGGTGAGGGGATTCCAAAAGATGAGATTAAGGTGGGGGTTCTCCATCTGACAGATCCTGCAGAGGGGTCCGGGTACACATATACCCACGATCTTGGTATACAGGGAATGCAGAAGAATCTTGGACTTTCTGATGAACAGATCGACCGGAAGATTAATGTGGATGATACGGATGAGGTTGCTGTTGAGAAGGCTCTTCAGGAATGTGTGGATGAAGGCTGCAATATTATATTTACCACCAGCTGGGGCTATATGGACTGCACAGAGAAAATGGCTGAAAAATATCCGGATATTTATTTTTGTCATGGGACCGGCTACAAGAGTAACGGAAAAAATTTTATCAACTATTTCGGACGGATCTATCAGGCGCGCTATTTAAGCGGAATAGTGGCAGGTATGAACACATCATCCAATAAGATCGGCTATGTGGCGGCACAGGGCATAGATAACTCGGAAGTGACAGGAGGAATTGATGCTTTTGCCATCGGAGTAGCATCTGTAAATCCGGATGCGAAAATTTACGTAAAAGTGACGAACAGCTGGTATGATCCGGAGGGTGAGAAAGCGGCTGCCGGACAGCTCCTTGATCTGGGTTGTGATGTGATGGCGCAGCACTGTGATACCCCGTATCCGCAGACTATGGCGGAGGATGCAGGAGTGTACGGAATTGGTTACAATTCGGATATGAGAAAGGAAACACCGGATTCCTGTCTCTGCAGTGTGGTCTGGAACTGGGGTGCGTATTACACATCAGCAGTGCAGAGTGTGATCGAAGGAACCTGGACGGGTGAGAATTATTATGGCGGAATGAAAGAGGGGCTGGTAGAAATTACCGATCTTGCAGATTTTTGTGCAGACGGAACTCAGGAAAAGGTGGACGAGGCCAAAGCGCGTATTTTATCCGGCGATTATAATGTCTTCGATGGCGTGATGGAAACCAATACCGGTGATATGATTGGAGAGGATGGCGGCACTCTGGATGATGCCACTATTACGGGCGGAATTAACTGGTATTACAAGAATGTGGAACTGCTTGATTAGCTGTTCAGGGAGGAGGTTCTAATGAAGAAGAAGATTTTTTCACTGATTGTACTGCCGGTGACGTTTTTAGGTCTGATTGTAATTAGCATTGCTCTTACGGTGGTAAAGGGATCTCTGGTCAGCGAGACGAAAGAGGCGTTAAAAAGTGCCGCAACGGCGACGCTTGCGGCCTATGACCAGAATCAGGGTGATTATCTGGAAGCGGACAATGGGGATATCTGGAAAGGAAGCTATAATATTTCCAAGTCTGAAAGTATCGTGGACAGTATACATGAAAAAGCGGGCGTAGATGTGACTTTCTTTTATGGAGAAAGAAGAGTCATGACCTCTGCGAAGGATAAAGACGGAAACAGAATCGTGGGTTCACCGGCAGGAGAGAAAATCAAAAAGCTGGTGCTGGAGGACGGACAGGATTATTTTAGCAAGGCGGTTTCTCTTGACGGTACGATCTGTTATGGGTATTATGTTCCTGTTTTTCAGAATGGAACGGATGATCCCATCGGTATGATATTCGTGGGAACAGACAAGACCAAGAAGGATGCTGCCCTCAACAGGATCGTTTATATGATCGTCGGAGTGGTAGTGTTTGTCATGATTGTGTGTATGTTTCTTGCACTCGTCTTTACGAATTCTATCACAGGTTCTCTCAAAAAGAGTATTGGTATGGTGCAATCTGTTGCCAAAGGTGATCTTCGAACACAGATTGATGGAAAGCTGTTAGGCCGAAAGGATGAGATCGGAGATTTGTCGCGTGCAATGAAAGCGCTCCAGACGGAAATGTCACGGAGTATTGTAAAGATTGCGGACAATGCAAAGGCCGTGTTACAAGCATCCGGAAATCTGGAGGGGACAGCACGGGAAACCACACAATCCATGAGAGAGGTCGGAACTGCGGTGACATCGATTGCACAGAGTGCTTCCGATCAGGCTGCCATTTCTGAACAGGCTTCCATGCATGTTTCGGATATGGGAGAGCGAATCGAGAAAACCTCTCTGGAAATGCAGAAAATGAAGTATAATGCAAAGGCTATGCAGGAATCAGAGGAGGAGGGAAACCGGACCATACATAAGCTTTTGGAGAGCAATGACGAGGTCAGACGGCTGGTGGAGGAGATCTCCAGACAGACCAGACAGACCAATGAATCAGCCCAGAAGATTAAAGAGGCGACAGAAATTATTGCATCAATTGCGGATGAGACAAGTCTTCTTAGCTTAAATGCCAGTATTGAGGCAGCACGTGCCGGAGAAAACGGAAAGGGCTTTGCTGTTGTGGCAGAGCAGATCCAAAAGCTGGCAGCTCAGTCCAATGAATCCAGCAGACGGATTGATGAAATAGTCTCCAGACTGATTGCGGATTCTGATCAGGCTGTTGCCACCATGGATCAGGTGGCGGATACTGTAGAAAATCAGACCGGACAGATGCAGGCTACCAGGATGATCACCGATGAGGTTATGGTAAAGCTAAAGGATTCCATGGATAATATGAGAGAAATCGAGGAGAGTGTTATTTATCTTGACAGTACCAGACAGGAAATCATAAAGACTGTTGCAGAACTGTCCGAGATTGCAAGACAAAATGCCGCTACCACGCAGGAGGTCAATGCCAATACCAATCTGGTAACGGAGAACTTCCGGCAGGTGGAGGACAGCACGGAAGGACTCAAATCTATTGCCGGAGGTCTGGAGGAGAGCATGCAGCACTTCAGTGTGTAAAATATCGTAAATGAAGTATTATATTAAAGGTGAATATGGAGTCAAAAAATGAGTAATCAACAGAGTAGAAAAATAGCAATTGTCGGAGTTGGCGGAGTCGGTGGCTTTCTGGCAGGTGCGATCGGAAGTGCATACGAGGAGCAGCTGACACTTGTTGCCAGAGGCGTGCGCTTAGATACCCTCAAGGAGCAGGGGCTGGTCCTTCACAGTGACCAGCGCGGTGAGATCTGCGTGCACCCGCATGCTGTCGTGACGGCACAGGAACTGGAAGAGCAGGATTATATTTTTCTCTGTGTAAAAAATTATTCATTGGAGGAGGCGTGTGAGCAGATCCGCCATGCAGTCGGGGAGCACACGGTTGTGATTCCCGTGATGAACGGCGTCGATCCGGGAGACCGTGTGCGCGCGGCACTTGGATGTGGAATTGTGGTGGATTCACTGATCTATATCGTGGCATTTGTCGGGGCAGATGGGGGAATTGTTCATCAGGGCGGTTTTGCTCGGATGCGCATCGGTATCAAGCATGCTAATGTGCGCGAACAGCAGGCGCTGGCAGAGGTGTCTGAGATACTGACAGGCGCAGATGTGGAGCATTTGGTGGCGGATGACATCGAACTTGAGATCTGGCGCAAGTATATTCTGAACTGTGCCTACAATGTAGCAACAGCGGCATATGACAATAATATCGGGCAGCTTCGGGCAGATCCGCTCAAGGCAAAGGAATTTGAGGACCTGGTTACAGAGGCATACGAGGTGGCAAGGGCGAAAGGCGTGGCGGTGCGCCCGGAGCATAGGGATGAGTTTTTCGACCGTTTCCACAATGTATACAGAGATGATGCCACCAGCTCACTGCAACGGGATCTGAATGCCGGAAAACGTGCAGAGATCGAGACATTTTCCGGTTATCTGGTGCGTGAGGCAGCGCGTCTTGGTGTGGCGGCACCGGTGTCGGAGAAAATGTACGAGCTTTTAAAGAAGCGGGTAGATTAGGCATACTCAGAAGGCGGAGAGGAATCTCCGCTTTTTTGTTGCAGAAAAATTGGTAAATGTTATAATGTCTTTATATGATTTTAACATTTGCGGATAAAACACATATACCATCTTAATATCATATTTTACAGTACAGAATCAGGAGGACATGTTTTCTTATGAAGATCATTATTGCAGGAGACGGCAAAGTCGGTTCCATGCTGACCAGACAGCTGTCCGCAGAAGGATATGATATTACGCTCATAGATGCCAATCCCAAGGTGCTGGAGACCACGGAGGAGATGTATGACATCATGGCTGTGCAGGGAAATTGTGCTACAATGGAGGTGTTGGAGCAGGCGGGTGTAAGGAATGCCAGACTGCTCATCGCGGCAACCAGTGCGGATGAGATCAACCTGCTTTGCTGCCTGACAGCACACAGCATGAATAAAAGATTACATACAGTGGCGCGTATTCGAAATCCGGAATACACGGATCAGATCATTAAGATGCGCGAGGTTTTTCCGCTGTCGATGACGATCAATCCGGAGAAACAGGCGGCGATCGAGATCGAGCGTCTGCTCAAATATCCTGGATTTCTAAAGCGCGATACCTTTGCCAAGGGCAGGGTGGAGATCGTGGAGTTGCGTGTGGATGTGGACAGTCCGTTGTGTAATCATACGCTGGCGGATCTGGATTCGGTCGTGAAATGCAAAGTGCTGATCTGTGCCGTTCTGCGCGATGGTTCTGCTGTTGCGCCTGATGGTAATTATACATTGCTGGCGGGCGACCGTATTTTTGTGACAGCGCCGACTGATACACTGGAAACATTACTGAAGAATCTGAATATCATTACACATAAGGTAAGACGTGTTATGGTCTGCGGCGGCGGACGTCTCAGCTATTATCTGGCAAAGCAGCTGGAGCGCAGCGGAATATCCGTGCGGCTGATCGAGCAGGACTATGACCGTTGTGTACAGCTGGCCAATTTGCTGCCGGGAGTGACGGTCATCCACGGTGACGCAAGTGATGAGCGTCTATTGGAGAGTGAAGGAATGGATGACTGTGACGCGCTGGTGACGATGACCGGTCTGGATGAGCTGAACATGGTCATTTCTCTGCAGGGTACGATCCAGCATGTGCCGCAAGTCATTACCAAGCTTGGACGTGTGGATAATTCGCATATTCTGGACCGATTGCCGATCGGGAGTACGATCAGCCCCAAGCAGCTGTGCTGCAATACGATTGTGCGCTATGTGCGGGCATTGCGTAACCAGACAGGGGCGGCTCAGACCGTACACACGATCGCGGACGGACATGCGGAAGCATTGGAATTTCAGGTAGACGAGGACACCAGACATATCGGTGAACCGTTGAAAAAGCTACATATAAAGAAAAATATACTGGTTGTCTGTATCACTCATGGCGGCAATCAGGAGATTCCCGGTGGAGATTCCTTTTACGAGATAGGGGACACCGTCATCATTGTCACGAGCGGGGATGTGGTGATTTATCAGTTAAACGATATCTTTGAGGCATAGGGCAATGAATAATAAAATGATTGCAAAATTTATCGGTAAGATATTGCTGGTGGAGGCCGCATTTATGCTGCCCGCATATGGCATCAGCATTTGTCGGCACGAGGATGCTGCCGCGCGCGCGTTTTTTATTACGATTCTTCTCACGCTGCTGGTGGGAGGGATGTTTGTCATTTTTACGCGGGGAGCGAAAAAGGGTTTTCATGCCAGGGAAGGACTGGTCTGTGTCGGAATGAGTTGGATTGTTCTCGGGTTGTTTGGCGCGCTGCCGTTTTTTCTGTCCGGAGCGATTCCGCATTATGTGGACGCATTGTTTGAGATCGTTTCGGGATTTACGACCACCGGGGCATCCATTTTGCCGGAAGTAGAAGCGCTTCCCATGAGCCTGCTCTACTGGCGCAGCTTCAGCCACTGGCTGGGCGGTATGGGCGTGCTGGTATTTTTGCTGGCAGTTTCCTCAGGAGATGAACGGAGCAAGGGATTTACCATGCATATCCTGCGGGCGGAGAGCCCGGGACCAAAGGTCGGAAAGCTTGTGCCGCGCATGAAACAGACGGCAGAGATTCTGTACATACTTTACATGATTCTGACCGTGCTGAATATCATATTTTTGCTTTTGGGGGGAATGCCGTTGTTTGATTCCATCTGTATAGCGTTCGGTACTGCCGGAACGGGTGGATTCGGCATCAAAAATGACAGCATTGCGGGGTACAGCCCATATCTGCAAAATGTGTGTACGGTGTTTATGCTCCTGTTCGGCGTCAATTTCAGCTGTTATTATATGCTGATGCTGCGACAGATAAGGAGCGTATTTAAGGATGAGGAATTGCGTCTGTATCTGGGCGTGGTGTTTGGAAGTACCGCACTGATTGTCTGGAATCTGCGCGGATTCTATGGGACGATCGGCGAGACGATCCGGCACGCAGCATTTCAGGTGGCAAGTATTGTGACGACGACTGGATTTGCCACGACGGATTTTGACTTGTGGCCGACGTTCTCCAAGTCGATTTTACTGTGTCTGATGCTGATCGGTGCCTGTGCGGGCAGTACCGGCGGCGGCTTTAAGTGCGGGCGTGCGCTGCTCGTGCTGAAAGGCTTGCGCAGAAGTGTCCGCCAGATTGTTCATCCCGGAAGGGTGGAGGTTGTCCGCGTCAACGGACGCGCAGTGGAGGAAAAGGTACTGGAAAATACGAATGCGTATCTGGCAGCTTACATGCTTATTATCGCTGCGAGCTTCTTTCTGATTTCTGTGGACGGATGTTCGGTTACGACGAATCTGTCTGCTGTGCTGGCGTGCTTTAACAATATCGGTCCGGGACTGGAAGCGGTGGGACCGACATGTAATTTCAGCGGTTTCAGTGTTTTTTCCAAGCTTGTTCTGATCATGGATATGCTGGCAGGAAGATTGGAGATATTCCCCATTTTGATCCTGTTTTCGCGGACGACATGGGGAAAAAGGTAATATATTGTTAAAAAGATAACAATGTATTAAATTAAAGACAAAAAATTAGTAGAAAAATAGCGAAATGTACGGTATGATGATAGTAAATAATGATAAATGGGAGGATCATGAAGATGTACGCAGACGAAAATGTCATCAAAATCAAACATGAGGTTCTGTATGAAGTAGCGAAGCATGCATTTGCAGGAGATTTGGAGGAGGCAAGAGATCACATCCCGATGGATTTGATTCCCGGACCCATTCCGCAGTTCCGTTGCTGTGTCTATAAGGAGCGCGAGATCATCCGCCAGCGTATCCGCCTTGCTGAGGGAAAGGCACCCGGTACGGAAGATACCGGAAATGTGATTCAGGTCATCAGCTCCGCATGTGAGGATTGTCCGATCTCCAGTTATGTTGTAACGGACAACTGCCAGAACTGTATTGGAAAGGCATGTATCAGCGCCTGCAATTTTGGGGCGATCTCTGTGGGCAATCATCGTTCTCACATTGATCCGACGAAATGTAAGGAGTGCGGTAAGTGCGCAAAGGCGTGTCCCTACGGTGCGATTGCGCATCTGAAGCGTCCCTGCAAGTTTAAGTGTCCGGTCAATGCCATCACCTACAATGAGCTGGGCATTTCCGTGATTGATGAAAAGAAATGTATCCGCTGTGGTCAGTGTATTCACAGCTGTCCTTTCGGTGCGATCGGATCCAAGGCATATATCGTTGACGTTATCCGCGCGCTGACCGAGGGTAAGGAGGTGTACGCGATCGTTGCGCCGGCCACTGAGGGACAGTTCGGTGAGGGAATCACCATGCAGAGCTTCCGCGAGGCTGCAAAGAAGCTCGGTTTTACCGATCTGATCGAGGCAGGTCTCGGCGGAGACATGACGACTTCCAGCGAAGCGGAAGAGTGGCTGGAAGCATACAAAAATGGAGAGAAGAAGACGACCAGCTGTTGTCCCGGATTTGTGAATATGATTCGCAGACATTATCCGGAGCTGTCTGACCGCATCTCCACCACCGTATCACCGATGTGTGCGGTTTCACGTATGGTGAAGTCCCAGCACCCGGATGCAGTGACTGTATTTATCGGACCCTGTGTGGCGAAGAAATCAGAGGTTGTAGATCAGAAGATCGAAGGTAACGCGGACTATGTGCTGACTTATAGTGAATTCCGTGCCATTCTGAGGGCGAAGGAGATCGTTCTTGAGCCGAAGGCAAATACCTATCAGGAGGCTTCTGTTTACGGCAAGCGTTACGGTAATGCAGGCGGCGTGACTGCTTCCGTGCTACAGTATATGAAGGAGACCAATCAGGAGTGCGATGCAAAGGTATGTACCGTCAATGGCGCAGCTGACTGCAAGAAAGCGTTGTTGCTCATGAAAGTCGGAAAGCTGCCGGAGGATTTCATCGAGGGTATGGCATGTGAGGGCGGCTGTGTCGGCGGACCGAGCCGTTTTGAGGAGATTGCTTCCGCAAAGAAGAACCGTGATGAGCTGTTATCACAGGCAGATGATCGTACGATCACAGGCAATCTGAAAAATTATCCGATGGATGCGTTCTCTATGCATCGTGATCACGAATAAAAACAGTGTGCAGCTGACGTACATTTTTACGTCTGAGGTTCCCGGCTTATGCATAGCCGGGAATTTCTGCATTTCACAGGAATCCGTTAAAATCTTCCGATAAGAAGAAGGATAACTGTGAATACTCTGAATAGTAACAGGAGAGAACAATCATGAAAATTATCATTATCAGACATGGTGACCCGGACTATGTGCACGATTCTCTGACACCGAAGGGCTGGCGGGAAGCAGATCTTTTAGCTGACCGGGTTGCGCGCATGGATGTCACGCAGTTTTATGTATCACCGCTGGGACGGGCAAAGGACACAGCCTCTGTCACCTTGAAAAAAATGAACCGGACAGCAATCGAATGTGAATGGCTGCGGGAATTTGACGCGCCGATTCATCGTCCGGATGTGGCGGATCAAAAGAAAAATACTTGGGACTGGCTGCCGCAGGACTGGGCAAAGGAGCCGGTATTTTACGATTATGAGCATTGGACGGAGCATCCCGTGATGGCGCAGGATAATGTAAAAGCCCAGTATGACTGGGTCATCCGAAATTTTGACGCGTTGATTGCATCTTACGGATATGTGCGCCAGGATCACGTTTACCGTGTGGAACGGGCAAACCGGGATACGATCGTGTTATTCTGCCATTTCGGCGTGGAGTGCGTGCTTCTCAGCCGACTCTTTGATACCTCACCGATGGTGCTCTGGCACCACACCTGTGCGGCACCGACATCTGTGACGACGGTGGTTACGGAGGAGCGGAGGGAAGGAATTGCCGCTTTTCGCATGACTGGCTTTGGGGATACCTCTCATCTGTATGCAGGCGGCGAGGAGGTGTCTTTTCAGGCACGTTTTTGTGAGACATATGATGATATGTCCGAGCGTCATGATTAAACAATGGTAGCGAGGTTTGAGTCCTAATTAGAATAGAATGGATGCAGAAGCAGGATCAGATCTGGTATGAGGAAAGTAACTGAGAATCGGAGGAAGATGATATGTTGACACAGTTTTCAAGAACGGAATTGCTGCTTGGTAAGGATGCCATGAACCGTTTGGCCGGTGCCAGAGTGGCTGTATTTGGCATCGGAGGTGTGGGCGGTTATGTGTGTGAGGCACTTGTGCGAAGCGGCGTAGGCGCGTTTGACCTGATTGATGATGACAAAGTGTGTCTGACCAATCTGAACCGACAGATCATCGCCACGCGAAAGACAGTGGGCAGGTATAAGACAGAGGTGATGAAAGAACGGATGCTGGACATTAATCCGGATGTGGATGTGCGCATGCACAACTGTTTTTTTCTGCCGGAAAATGCTGATGAATTTCCATTTGAAGACTATGATTATGTGGTGGATGCGGTGGATACGGTGACGGCGAAGATCGCGCTTGTCATGAAGGCACAGGAGATGGGCGTACCGATCATCAGCAGTATGGGAGCGGGAAATAAACTGGATGGCAGTCAGTTCCGGGTAGCGGATATTTACAAGACAAAGGTCTGTCCGCTGGCGAAGGTGATGCGCAGGGAGTTGAAAAAGCGGGGTGTGAAAAAACTAAAGGTCGTCTACTCGGAAGAACAGCCCACCAGACCGATCGAAGATATGGCGATCAGCTGCCGGACAAACTGTATCTGTCCGCCGGGAGCACAGCATAAGTGTACCGAGCGGCGTGACATTCCCGGAAGTGTGGCGTTTGTGCCCTCTGTGGCAGGACTGATCATCGCCGGGGAAGTCGTGAAAGATCTGTGTAAAATTGGGAACGGCGCGGATCCTTCGCACAGTTACGATGTGTGAATGGTTATCAAACATTAGAAACAAGGCAGGCAGAGATGAATATCACAATCAATGAATTAAAAGAATTAAATAAAAACGACTATCAGATCATCGATATCCGCGATGAGATCGAGATCTCACATGGTATCATTCCGGGTGCGGTGGCAGCGCAGCCGGAGGAGATCAGCACAAATGAGAACATAGATCGTTCCAAAAAGCTGGTGATCTGCTGCAGCAGAGGTAAATACAGCGTGGAGGTGGCAGAACATTTAAAAGAGCAGGGATATGATGCCGTCAGTCTTGAGGGCGGTTATGCGGCATGGCTGTTAGATTATTTTCAGCAGCAGGAGCAGAATGCGGATGATGAATTTGCCAAAAATGTAGAGCAGAGTCTGCGGAAGAAATTCAAGAAAAAGATCTGGTCAAAATTCACGAAGGCCATCAATACCTATGAGCTGGTCAAGCCGGGCGATCGGATCGCAGTCTGCATTTCCGGCGGAAAAGACTCCATGCTCATGGCAAAATGCTTTCAGGAATTGAAGCTGCACAATAAGTTCGATTTTGAAGTAAAATTTCTTGTGATGGATCCCGGTTACAGTCCGGCAAACCGCAGAGTGATTGAGGAGAACGCAAGAAGACTTCATATACCGATCACGATTTTTGAATCGGATATTTTCGAGAGTGTCTATAATATTGAGAAAAATCCCTGTTATCTGTGCGCCAGAATGCGCAGAGGGCATCTGTATCATTATGCGCAGGAGTTGGGCTGCAACAAAATAGCCCTCGGTCATCATTACGATGATGTCATTGAGACCATTTTGATGGGAATGCTCTACGGTGCGCAGATTCAGTCGATGATGCCGAAGCTCCACAGTACGAATTTTGAGGGAATGGAACTGATCCGACCGCTCTATCTGGTTCGGGAGGATGATATCAAAGCATGGCGGGATTACAACGGACTTCGTTTTATCCAGTGTGCCTGCAAGTTTACGGATACGTGCACGACCTGTAATAATGAAGAAAACCGCTCCAAACGGATGGAGATCAAGGAATTGATCAAAACGCTCAAAGAAGTCAATCCGTATGTGGAGGGAAATATTTTCAAGAGTGTGGAAAATGTAAATCTGGACACAATGATCTGCTATAAAACAGGCGGAGAGAAGCATCATTTTCTGGAGACCTATGATGAACTCGGCTGATTATAGAAAATAGCTATAACAGGTTCTAGATAATAGGAATTATACAAATGATGGAATTTTTGTTATGGTGAAAATAGTTGGGATTCTGAAAAACAGCAAGTGGAAAACAATATAAGACAGAGGGTGAATGGTATGAGTGTAAAGAATGGTGAACGGAATCTTGATTTTGACCGGATCGTGGATCGGAAAAACACAGGTTGCTTGAAGTATGATTTTGCAAAGCAGCGTGGAATGCCGGAGGATGTGCTGCCTTTGTGGGTGGCAGATATGGATTTTGAGACGTCTTCCTATGTGCAGGATGCGCTGGCAGAGCGGATCCGGCATGGGATTTTTGGCTATAGCGAGCCGATGGACTCCTATTTTGAGAGCGTCAGCGGATGGATGCGTGAGCGCCATCACTGGGAGGTAAAGCGTCAGTGGCTTGTCAACACACCGGGTGTGGTGTTTGCGCTGGCGACAGCAGTACGGGCATATACACAGACGGGGGACGCGGTGCTGATCCAGCAGCCGGTCTACTATCCGTTCTCGGAAGTCATCAAGGATGCCGGCAGACGTGTGGTAAGCAATACGCTGTATCTGGGAGAGGACAATCGCTATCACATTGATTTTGACGATTTCGAAAAGAAGATTATTGATGAGCAGGTAAAACTGTTTTTGTTGTGCAGCCCGCACAATCCGGTGGCGCGTGTCTGGACGAAGGAAGAACTGGAACAGCTTGGCGATATCTGTTTGAAACACCATGTGATTGTTGTCGCTGATGAGATTCATCATGATTTTGTATTTCAGGGTGAGCACACGGTTTTTGCCAATGTAAAAAAAGAGTATGAGGACATTTGTGTCATCTGTACCGCACCCAGCAAAACCTTTAATCTGGCCAGCATGATGATGTCCAATATTTTTATACCGAACCAGCAGCTACGCCGCAGATTCAGAAAAGAAGTAAATGCGGTAGGACTGAGCCAGCTCGGTGTGCTGGGACTGGTGGCATGCGAGGCGGCATACGCAAAGGGCGGCGAGTGGTACGAAGCGATGATGCGCTATGTGGCGGACAACATTGCATTTACAAAGAAATATGTAGAGGAAAATCTGCGCGGTGTGCGCATGGTGGAACACGAGGGTACCTATCTCGTCTGGCTGGATTTCCGCGGAACAGGATTAAGTGTAGACGAATTGGAACACTTGATTATTCACCGGGCGAAGCTGTGGCTGGACAGCGGAAAGATCTTTGGCGAGAGCGGGAACGGTTTCCAGCGGATCAATGTGGCATGTCCGCGTGCGACACTGCTCGATGCGCTGGAGCGGATCCGGAAAGTGCTGCCGTAAAATGCAGGGGAGCAGATGCTGGTGAGAGCACGGAACCGGTTACAGTTTGTTGGAAGACACGGAGGAATCAGACGATGACAAGAGAAGAAGCTTGGGATTTATTAAAGGAATACAATCAGGATGAATTTCATCTGGAACACGCCGAGATCGTCGGCAAAACACTGCGCTATTTTGCGGGAAAGCTGGGGTATGAGGACGAGCAGGATTTCTGGGAAGTCGTAGGAATTCTGCACGATCTGGATTTCGAAATGTATCCGGAGCAGCACTGTATTAAGGAGCAGGAGATCATGCGGGAGCACGGAGTCGATGAGCGGATCATCCACGCGACGGCGAGTCACGGCTATGCGCTTACGGTCGATATCAAGCCGGAGCATGAGATGGAAAAAGTGCTCTATGCGGTGGACGAGCTGACCGGACTGATCGGCGCGGTGGTGCTGATGCGTCCCTCGAAGAGCGTACAGGATCTGGAACTCAAATCCGTAAAGAAAAAATATAAGAGCAAAGGGTTTGCAGCGGGCTGCTCCAGAGAGGTGATCGAGCGCGGAGCAGAGATGCTAGGCTGGACGCTGGATGACCTGATCACGCAGACGATTGAGGCATTGAAGACGTTTCGTCCGTAAGAAGATACCCATTGACAGTTACGCTGTTGATGGGTATCTTTGTCAACACAAAATAAAGAGAGGCATGAGAATGGCTAAAAAAGATAATAAGTATAAAGATTATGATATCACTACACAGGCAATACATACCGGTACAGATTATGATCTGGAGACAGGTGCTGTTCGGCGCCCGCTTCATATGGCAAATAGTTTCAAACTGCCGGATGACTTATCGCAGGTCAATTACTCTTCCACAGACCTTCTGATGTATGCAAGAAACGGAAATCCGAATCAACATTGGCTGTAGGAAAAGATTGCCGCATTGCACGATGCGGATGATTCGATCGTGCTGGCCAGCGGAGTTGCAGCGCTGCATGCACTGTTCTGGACGCTTCTGGAATCAGGAGACAGGGTGGTGTATCCCAATGTCAGTTATATGGCTGTATACAGAATGTTCCATGAGCTGTTTAACCGTAAATTCAAGGTGGAAACAGTCATGGTTGATATGACAGACCTTGAAGCCGTGAAGAAAGCAATTACACCGGGTACAAAACTGGTTCATATCGAAACTCCGGATAATCCTACAAACGGAATTACGGACATTGCTGCGATTGCTGAGATTGCACATCAAAACGGAGCGGTGTTGTCTGTGGATAACACATTCGCCTCCCCTTTCAACCAGAAGCCGTTGGAGTTGGGGGCTGATTTTGTGATCGAAGCCATTACAAAATACATCAATGGACACGGGGATGCACAGGGTGGAGCGATCATTTCAATGGCTGGAAAAAAGGGAGAATGTCACGTTTGTATCATATCCCGGACTTGCCAGTCATCCGGGTCATGAGACAGCGGTAAAACAGATGAAAAACGGCTATGGGGGAGTGATCTCCTTCGGATTGCATACAGATGATAAAACAGTGGAACGTTTCTGTGCAGCCCTGAAGGTAGTGAC